>NZ_CP115784.1:2737500-3037500 GCF_027913215.1 Paracoccus aerodenitrificans | reverse complement strand
ACATCAGGCGGTCTCGGTTGGGCTTGTGCGGTGTATCCGGACCATAAGCCAGTCGCGGAAAAGATGCAGGATCAGCGCGAAAAGTGCGGCCAGAGCGGCAAGCGAGGTCAGCAGATAGGCATCGTTATAGGCCATGACATAGGCTTGGTTTGTGGCTTCCGTTTCAATCATCTGAACGGCTTGCAGCTTGCGGACTGCACCGTCGGCGACCTGCGAGGCCAAAGCGCCACTGCGCAGCGCGATGGCCTGTATGACCAGCGGGCCAGCCATGCTCAGCTCTTCCCGGAGAACCTGCATATGCAGGGCTTCCCGGTGGTTGATAAAGGTCGAGAACAGCCCCGATCCCATTGCGCCGCCGAGGCTCTGCGTGGACAGGAAGACGATGATGAAAGACAGGATGTAGTTCGGTCCCCGCGCCAGTGCCGACATCAGGCCCTTCATCATGGCCGGTGCCAGAAAAAACGAGCCGGCAAAAGCAATCATCGCCTGGCTGATCATCATCTGTGCGGGGCGGGTATCTGTCGTGGCGTAGCTGTCCATCCAGGCTCCGGCCGCAATCAAAGACAATGCGATCAGGTGAAACAGCGGCACGCGGTCAGGCTTGATGAACGGGATCAGCGCCAGCCCCCCGAGGATCGTCGACACGGTGATGATGGCAAACAAGGGTACCAGCTGCCCTTGTGTGATGCCCAGCACCTGAAACATGCGCGGCGCCCCGGCGCTTTGCTCGGACAGGATCAGCCGGAACAGCAACAGGGTAACGGTCAGATGAACCATTGCGGGACTCGCAAGCCAGCGTATATCCAGCAGCGGTGTTTGTCGGTGCAGTTCGATCACCACCGCTGTGGTCAGGGCAATGACGGCGGCAGCGAGCGTCCAGCCCAACCATGCCGCTTCCGTCCACCAATAGACAGAGCCGGTCACGAAAGCCACGGTCAGCCCGCCAAAGCCGGTTGCGATCAGCAGCCAACTGACCAGATCCATTGGCGCAATGACCTTGACCCGGGGTGGCGAGACCAGTGGCAGCGCATAGACGAGTGCAAGTGAAATCGCGGCCATGCCCAGTGTCATAAAATGCAACGCTCCCCAGCCTGCATCTGCCATCAGCGCCGGAGATATCACGCGCGCCAGCATCGGCCCCGCCGACACCATCGCAAGCACCATCGGCAAGCCCAGTTTCAGTTTCCATTGCGGCGACAGCGGCTCAAGCATGTACAGGAATGCCAGAGTCGACAGCGGTGCGGAGACCATTCCGGCAAGGAACTGCATGACCACAGCAGAGCGCAGATCCGAGATTGCAAGCCCGGCAACTGCCACCACCAGATATGCCAGGATCGCCCATTCGGCAAAGCGGCGCAGCCCGTATTGCGTCCGCAGCTTTATCAGCAATAAGGGCATTGAGGCCCGGGGTATCAGAAACGCGACCATCAGCCATGTTGCCTGGCTTGTCGTTGCGCCGAGATCTCCGGCAATCTGGGGAATATTAGTACTGATAAACCCCTGCGCCAGACCTTGCGTCAGCGCGATAATGACAGAAGCGCTCATATAGGCCACTGTCATTGGCAGAGGTTTCGGCTGGAATTCAGCGCGAGGCTGGGCCGGCGCAGATTCTGATGCATCATTCATGGCTGTTTCAGCCTTTTTGCGTTCTCAGCCATCTGTGCAAGCACCCGCCGTGTGGTGGCCAGATCCTCCTGCGATATGCCGTGAGTGATTTCTGTCTCGACCTCGGATCGAAAATTCAACAATGGCTCGATGCGCGCTTTCTCAGTCAGGTAGACAGCGTACTTCCGCGCATCTTCGGTCATAGCGCGGCGTTCAGCCAGGCCTAGCTGTTCCAGAGCGTCAAGCTGACGTTTCAGCGTCGGGGTCTCAATCCCGAGTGTGCTGGCAAGCTGTGTCTGGCTTGCGCCTTCATCATGGCCGATCGTCGCAAGCAATCGGGCCCGCGCGAATGTCAGGCCGCTTGTTTCCCTGACGCGATGCTCAAAAGCGGCACGCACTGCGCGGGTAAGCGTCAAAAGGGTTTCAAATGTTCTGGCTGGACGTTCAATCATTTTATTAGCATACTAATGAATAACATTAGCGAGCTAATAAACTTTGCCGCTAGCGTCAACCCCCAGCCAAAGCATTTCTGCTCTGCGTCAGGCGACGGAAACACGAAAAAGGCCGAGCGTTTCTGCGCCCCGCCCACCTTGTTGCATGGGTCGCTGATTTCGGCGAGAAAGTGCGCTCTGTTGTTTTGATGGTAGCGTGCGATGCCGCATAAATTCAACGCTGATCGCCGCGACAAGTTTCCCAAGACGAGATACGCGGTGACCAATTGGTCGGATTACAACGAGGCTTTACGCCGTCGCGGGGACGTGACGATCTGGATCGAGGATGGGACTGCCGGGAAGTGGTCAGCGCCGAAACGAAAGGGTCGCGGGGGCCGGCCGAAATATTCGGACTTCGCGATCGAGACCTGCCTGACGCTGGGGCTGATCTTTCACCAGCCGTTGCGCCAAACCCAGGGGTTCGTCCGGTCGCTACTTGGACTGATGGGCGTGGAGTTGCCGGTTCCAGACTTCTCGACCTTGTCGCGGCGCACGATTGGCCTTTCGGTCGTGGACGACAGGCCGAAATCATCAGGCCCAGTCACGCTGATCGTGGATAGCACGGGCCTGAAGATCCACCGTGGTTCAGGCTGGCAGGAGGTCAAACATGGCACGGGAAAGACCCGCAAATCCTGGCGCAAACTGCACATCGGATACGATCCTGATAGCGGCGAGATCATCGCCTCGCTGCTGACCATAGACCAGGTCGGCGACGAAACCGCGTTGCCTGAACTCATCGCCGGGATCGAAACCCCGGTGGCCCGCATCCTTGCTGACGGAGCCTATGACGGGACCGGGGTTTCCAACTGCTTGAGCGAGGCTTTCGGACCCGATGTCGAGATCACCATCCCCCCGCCGATCACCGCAGTCCCTGGCCTGAGCGATAGGCGCGACGCTCACATAGAGCATATCGCCGAGCATGGCCGAATGGCGTGGCAGTCAGCAACGGGGTACAATGCTCGAGCCCTCGTCGAAGCCCAGATCGGGCGCCGCAAGTTCGTCATCGGCCCAAGGCTAAACGCCAGGGAAATGGACCGCCAAATCACAGAAAATAAGATCACCACAAAATCACTCAACCGCATGACCCGCATCGGTCGTGCGGTCTTCAAACGTGTCGCATAGATTCAAGGGGAAAGGCGCGATTGCGTCCGAAGGCTGACCCATGCAACAAGGTGCTTGGCAGTCATGCCGCCGGCACAGGTGTTGAGGTCGGAGCGGGTGCCATCGACATAGGCCGGCTGTTTGCCGTGTCGTTCGTCGTGGTCGATCTGAAACCGGGTTTTGGCGGTGTTGTAGTGCTTGAGCCGGATCGAGATTGCGTGTGGGTTGCTGTCTTTCTGCACCATGGAAGCGTGATTCTATATAACCTACTAGTCACAAAATGTGACAGATAGGCCAAGATGGCAAGCCCCCTTTGGAATCCCCCACGCTCCGCTGGCAAAGGGGACCGCTGCGCATCCCCTTTTGAAACCCCAAGCACGGCAGAGTGCCCATTGAAATGACTTCTTAAGGGTACTATTTAATGACTCTAATTGAGTCTGGAGGATCCAATGGCAAATGTCATCCACGCTGGTGTGACCGCCAGTGTCACCGAGTTTAAGCGCAATCCTATGGGCACTATGGCCGCAGGTAACGGTGCCGCTGTGGCTGTCCTGAACCGCAACCAACCTGCATTCTACTGCGTCCCAGCTGACGAGTATGAGGCGATGCTGAACCTGATCGAGGATGCAGAGCTGAACGCCATCGCTGATGCACGATCTGACAGCCCTGAGATTGCGGTGTCTCTGGATGAGCTATGAGCTACGCTTCCGCAAGGAAGCCAAGAAAGAATGGGACAGTCTTGGCGCGACGATCCGTACCCAGTTCAAAAAGAAGCTGGCCGAGAGGCTGGAAAGCCCGCATGTGCCAGCGTCCAAGCTTCATGGGTCCACGAACCGCTACAAGATCAAATTGCGCTCGTCAGGCTACCGTCTGGTCTATGAGGTCAGGGACGCCGAGATCGTTGTCAGCGTTATTGCCGTTGGAAAGCGGGAGCGAAGCGCCGTGTACAAGGCCGCAGCAAAGAGAGAATAAAGTGCAGCCTATGACAGCTGATTTAAGAAGTTTTCCAGCTGCTCTTTGGTTTTCGCTTCTATTGTATCTTCCGTGTTCAACCAGAGGGTATTGTCGTTGACGCCAAGAAGAGAAACTTCCCTCTGCAACTCAGGCTTAGCTGTCTTGGGGATTTTGTATCGAGTAACGTGATGCTTAAGAACGCGTGGCGCTTGGGCTGTTGCGTTCATGTGCCTTTTTCCTGTCGATGTTTTTGATACAACAGTATTAAAATCGTGGTCGGCACGAAGCCACGGCGCTCTGTGGATTGTAAAGCATCCAAGCTGGCGGCTGATCCGTTGACCTATTCTGACCGGAAACATGATTTCAATGTTCCAGTCTATGATACTATTGCCGGGTATTCCCCCCGTCGAGTTGAGGGGATCAATTCCTGTCCAGATAGCGCTCTTGTCTACCCTCAGTGAAAACAGAAAGCCGTCCTCTTCGGGTTTTTTTGTGGCGAAGAAGAGAGCAACAAGCGGGTTTTCTGACCAATCGAGAAGACGTGTGGGCAGACCTCGATGTTGGGCGTCCAACAGATCAAGTGCTAACCGTTCTTGGCGATGTTCGCTGAGCTGGGCGTAGAATTGAGCTAGGTATTTCCGCTCGGTTTGAATGGCGCATATGACCTTGTTTGGTGGCGCATGCGACGAAGGATACGTTCCATCAACGTTTTTCAATTCGTCTGGGATCAAGCTGCGTATCAGACGTCCGTATGAAGGAATGAGAGATGTTTCACCAAAGTCGGCATGTTCACCACGAAAAATAAGCTGGCCTTCATCGTGGTTTTCCAAGTCTCTTAAAAAATCAGAAACGGATGTTATTTCGATGGGTGAATCCTCTACTTTTTCGGCTTTTTGGAGCGATTTAAACAATTGCACAATTTGCCTATGCCAGCCTTCCAAGACCGTGCCACAGGGCTTACACTTGGCGCGGAGCGGCATGTGGTCCTATTCAGCCGCAATTAGCGTGGGCACCGCCGAGACATCGACCTCGCGGGATGCGTGCCATGCATCGTAAGCGCCCTGCATCCTGATCCAAACCAGCGGCTCGTTTCCGAACAGCTTGGCAAGGCGCACGGCCACTTCGGGGCTGACGGGCTTCCGTTCGGCCACAATGTCATGCAGGTGCTGGCGCGAGATACCGAGCATTCGCGCGATCTCGGCCTTGGACTTCTTGGTCGCAGGGATTACGTCCTCGCGGAGCAGTTCGCCCGGATGCGTCGGGCAGCGGTTAGGGTTGCGGCTCATCCTCGCCTCCTAGTGATATTGCTCGTAGTCCAGCACATAGGCGTCACCGTCGCGGAACTCGAAAGTGATGCACCACGGGCCGTTCACATGGACCGTGTAGCGGGTTGGGTTGTGACCTCGCAGGCTGTGGAAGTCGAAGCCGGGCAGATTCATGTCCTCGGGTACAGTTGCGGCATCAAGGGCGTCCAGTCGCCGCAGGATGCGGCTGTGCATCCGGGAATCGATCTTCGACTTCCCTGTCTCCCACAGGGCTTTCAGCTGCTTGTTTGCGAAGGTCTTTATCATATCTTTGTGTAGCCTAATTGACTACATATGTAAACTATTAGCTTACATTTTTTCGAGAAATCTATCGGGCAAGCTTTCCAAGATTTAATACGTATTGGAACCGGTGTGCTGGTTCGGTGTGTATTTCCGTCAATATATCAACAAGAGATTCCATTTCTGAACGTGAAATCAATCCTTCTTCTTCTGGTAGGTCTTGTAAAGATTGAAGAAAAGCGGTGGCCTTTGATTTCAGCTCAATGCTTTTTATCATCGAGGCAGCAGGGTCCGTATGCCCATCTCCAACCTCATCTGCTAGGTCATGTTGACAAATGGCGGAGCCAGAGGCGGATTGACGTGATGTCGATGAAACCGAGGTAGCTTTCTGCGGTCTTGTCATAGCGGGTGGCGACGCGGCGGGCGTTCTTGAGCTTGTTGAAACACCGCTCGACCAGGTTGCGCAGCCGATAGAGGGAACGGTCGACGCCGATACGCCTTTTCCGCGACTTGCGCATCGGAATGACCGGCAGCACATTTCGTGCCTCCATGGTCCTGCGGATGCTGTCGGCGTCGTAGCCGCGATCCGCCAGCAGCACACTCGGCTCGGGCAAGTTGTCAGCCATGACCAGATCGAAGCCGGTATAGTCCGAGGTCTGTCCCGGCGTGATATCCGTCCTCATGGGCAAGCCACGCGCATTGACGCGGAGATGGATCTTGGTCGTGAAACCACCCCTTGAACGGCCGAAACCCTGTCTCGGAGTCCCCCTTTAGCGCCCGCTGCCTGATGGTGAGCGCGAACCACGGTGCTGTCGATCATCTGGAGCGCGTCCGGGACGGCGCCGCTTTCGTTCAACGCCTCCATGATCTCCTCCCATAGCCCCGCCAGGGTCCAACGTCGGAACTGGCGGTAGACACTGGACCATTTCCCAAACTCCTCAGGCAGGTCACGCCATGGCGCCCCCGTTCGAGCGATCCAGAAAATGCCATCCAGGACGAGGCGGTGGTTGGACGGCCTGCGTCCGTTCGGAGCGCGGACCGTCAGGATGAAGCGCTCGAAGAACGTCCATTCTTCGTCCGACATGAGGTCTCGTGCCAAGCTGTTCTCCATCGCAGATACCAGCTTGAATCATGCCACGCGCCTCGTGTGAATCCCTTTTGTCAACACAGCCTAGTTGGTTACAAATACCATTCATAAAGACCATTCCGGCGACAAAGAACGGACCGTGGTTTCCAGATTTCTCTTGATCTTGAATGTATCGCACCTTGTTGCATGGGTCGCTGATTTCGGCGAGAAAGTGCGCTCTGTTGTTTTGATGGTAGCGTGCGATGCCGCATAAATTCAACGCTGATCGCCGCGACAAGTTTCCCAAGACGAGATACGCGGTGACCAATTGGTCGGATTACAACGAGGCTTTACGCCGTCGCGGGGACGTGACGATCTGGATCGAGGATGGGACTGCCGGGAAGTGGTCAGCGCCGAAACGAAAGGGTCGCGGGGGCCGGCCGAAATATTCGGACTTCGCGATCGAGACCTGCCTGACGCTGGGGCTGATCTTTCACCAGCCGTTGCGCCAAACCCAGGGGTTCGTCCGGTCGCTACTTGGACTGATGGGCGTGGAGTTGCCGGTTCCAGACTTCTCGACCTTGTCGCGGCGCACGATTGGCCTTTCGGTCGTGGACGACAGGCCGAAATCATCAGGCCCAGTCACGCTGATCGTGGATAGCACGGGCCTGAAGATCCACCGTGGTTCAGGCTGGCAGGAGGTCAAACATGGCACGGGAAAGACCCGCAAATCCTGGCGCAAACTGCACATCGGATACGATCCTGATAGCGGCGAGATCATCGCCTCGCTGCTGACCATAGACCAGGTCGGCGACGAAACCGCGTTGCCTGAACTCATCGCCGGGATCGAAACCCCGGTGGCCCGCATCCTTGCTGACGGAGCCTATGACGGGACCGGGGTTTCCAACTGCTTGAGCGAGGCTTTCGGACCCGATGTCGAGATCACCATCCCCCCGCCGATCACCGCAGTCCCTGGCCTGAGCGATAGGCGCGACGCTCACATAGAGCATATCGCCGAGCATGGCCGAATGGCGTGGCAGTCAGCAACGGGGTACAATGCTCGAGCCCTCGTCGAAGCCCAGATCGGGCGCCGCAAGTTCGTCATCGGCCCAAGGCTAAACGCCAGGGAAATGGACCGCCAAATCACAGAAAATAAGATCACCACAAAATCACTCAACCGCATGACCCGCATCGGTCGTGCGGTCTTCAAACGTGTCGCATAGATTCAAGGGGAAAGGCGCGATTGCGTCCGAAGGCTGACCCATGCAACAAGGTGCTTGTGAGAGATCCACATCAAGCGCCCGGCTTTAGTAATCTCGCTCATAATACAGGCCAAGCGTACTTTCGCCGTCGCTGTCGGCAGAACCCCGGGCAGTTACTGAATCGGTCACGTCCAGATTGAGGTTGATCTGCGTCTTGCCCTCATCATCAAGCTCGACATCGGTATAGATATTACGGGTCAGGTATTTCCCTGCGCGCACAGCCACGCTGCCATCGTCGTCCACGGTCATATCCAGATCGTCCAGACCAGTAGCATCGCGGATATTTCCGACAACACCGATCCCTCCACGCCCCGCAAGAACCGCCAGAGCATTTGCAAGCTGGGCAGCCTGTAATGCACTGATCTCATCCAGACCCTGACCGAAGAGGAGATAGGACAGGACTTCCTCCTCTGGCAGTTCGGGATCGGACTCGAAGGTGATGTCAGGTTCGCGCACCTCACCGTCAATGATGATGCTGATGGTAATGTCGTCTTCCTGATGGCGGGCGACAAGCCGGATCACCGGGATCAAACTGCCCTGCAACTCGACCAGACCTTCGGACAGATCGAAGCGCTTGCCCAGAAGATCGACCCGCCCCCGGATCAGCGAGAGATGACCGACCGGAACCGGAGTATGGGCATCGCCGGTCAGGCGCATGGAGCCGCCCAGTTCCGCATCGACTCCGCGCCCGCGCACGAAGATCTGGTTCGGTGCATTTATGGTCAGGTCGAACCGTGCCGGCGTGGCAGGTGGTGTGGCGGCAGGCCCACCAAGATCGGCATTCTGCGCGGCAAGGCTGCCATAAGGCTCAAGCCCGGCCTTGGCGCGGGTCGCGGCCGCCTGCCAGCTATCGTTGACATGGATCATATCGGGAATTGCCTGCGCCCCGCCCAGACCTGTGGACGGAATACGGAACTCGGCTTCCAGAATATTGATCGTGCCGCTGACAAGCGGACCATCGGCAGCGACACCGCTGACAGAGACAGTGCCGTCTGCAGTCAGCTCATAAAGGCTCGGATCACGGATCACGGCGCGGTTCAGCCGGGCGGTCAGGTCCAGTATCGGAGAGCCGCTGCGCAGATCGACCGCGCCATCCACCGCAATCGCGCCGCCCGCCTGAATACCACCATCCAGATCGAGATTTATCAGCCCTTCGGCCAACCGGGCCGTCAGGTTCAGCCGGTCCACGCTCAGCCCGATGCGAGGCTCTGCCAGTCGGCCATCGCGCAGATTAACCTCTCCGGTCAGCGCGTTCAGGCCCGGCGTGCCCTGCATCCTGATATCGAAATCGACAGGCCCCGCAACGCTGCGCGTCCGCAGAAGACCGTTGACCGCTGCCGCATCGCCGATGCCGGACATGCGCAGATTGGTCGCCTCGCCCGCCAGCGTTCCGTCGATCTGAGCGCGGATACCGCCCGGCCCGGTCACGGCGATATCCATGCGCGTCCCGTCCGGGGTCTGCTGAACCGTGCCGACCGCCTGCGCCGGACCCTCGATCCCCGGAGCAAGCGGGGCCAGATTGGCAAGCCGCGCATCAATGTTCAAAGCCTGCGCGGGATTGCCATCCGCGACAAGCTGGATCTGGTTGTTCCGCGCATCGACACGCTGAATGATCAGACCGTTGGCGGTCTGAAGCGCCGCAAACTCAACCCGCGTCTGACCAGCAAGCAGCGGATCGACGCGATCATTCCCCATACTCAGCCCGTTCGCGGTGGCCTGCGCGGTGATCCTGCGCCCGTCGGCCTGATCCAGCACCTGTGCGGTCGCGTTCACCGAGCCGTTGAAGCCCGGCATGACAAAGGACAGGGTCGAGACATCAAGCCCTGCCGTCAGATCCGTCCGCCCCTCGCCATACACACCCGAGGCAGAGGCGTTCATCCGGGCATTCGACGCGGTCGCCTGATCCAGCATGATCAGACCGCCATTGCGGGTTCCGGTCGCACTGAAGCTGGTCGCTCCGGCGAATGCACCGTCAAGCTGGGCCACACCCACCGCAAGATCGCTGGCGGTTCCGGTGATCTCGAATTGCTGGACGCCGCCGCGGTCGCGCAATTGCGCATTCGCCTGCACCGAACCGCCGAATTGCGGACCGAGGAACGACAGATCCCGCGCTGCGGCATCCGCCGTGAAGCTGGTCCCACCTCCGCCAAGCGTACCCTGACCGGACAGCGTCACCTGCGGGTTTTCGGCATCCAGCCGGTCGATGGTGATGCGCGACCCGTTCTGTACCGCCCGAGCGACAAAGCGTGTCTCACCGGCGAGCGCACCGTCTGCCTGAGCATTCCCGACCCTCAGATCCTGCGCCTGCCCGGTCACGTCATAGCGGCGACCCTCATCAGAGTCGCGGATCGTGGCATCCGCATCCAGCGAGCCTCCGACCCCACCGCCGAGAAAGGCAAGATCCTCTGCCTGAATCGTCGCCGTCAGATCGGTCTGGCCTTCGCCATAACGCCCCGAAGCCTCTGCGGAAAGATCCAGGTTGTCGACCTGCGCCGTTTCAACTGAGATCAGCCCGTCCTGCTGCGTTCCACGCGCGACGAACCGGGTCTCTCCGGCAAGCGCACGGTCGGCACCGGCCTGACGAAGCGCCAGATCGGTTGCGGTGCCTTCAACGGTAAAGGCACGTGCGCCGGACGCGTCATCCTGCAATGTCGCATCGGCAGAAACCGCGCCGGACATGCCAAGCCCCAAGGCCGACAGATCGCTGATCTCGATCTCAGCGGAAGCATCCGTCCCGGTCGGCGCGATCACCCCTTCAGCGTTAATCCGCGTCTGATTATTGGTCAGCAAGGCACGCTCAATCGTATAGGTCCCGTCGCGCTGTACCGCCGATACGTCGATATCCGTCGTGCCGGTCAGCGTACCGCCGGTTCCCTGCTGCCCAAGGGCAAGGTTTTCGCCCTGACCGTCGATTGTCAGCCGCCGCGCACCGTCGCCGGTATCGGCAAGCCGGGCATCGATGTTCAGCGCCCCCTGAAGACCAAGACCAAGCGAGGCAAGCTGATTCACGCTGACACGGGCCGTAGCATTTGTGCCAGCCTCGCCGATTTCACCCTGAGCGGTCGCCTCAAGCTGATCATTGGTGACATTCGCCCGCTCGATCCGCAAAGCACCGTCGGCGGCCTGTTCGGCCACGATATCTATCGTCGTCGTCCCGGTCAGAGCCGCATCGGCCTGCGCCTGACCCAGCCTGATATTCTCACCCGAACCATCGACGACGATCCGCCGCGTTCCGGCATCGTCGGTGCTGATCTGCGCATCGGCATTCAGCGAACCCGACCAGCCTTGACCAAGCGCCGAGAGATTCGCGATCTGCGCCGTAGCCTGACCGTCAATCGCCCCGTCCTGTATCTGCCCCGAGGCATTCGCCGTAAGCTGCCCATTCACCACATCCAGCGATTCCAGCCGCAACATACCGTCAGGAGTTTGCTGCGCCAGCAAGGTGATATCCGTCTGGCCATCAAGCGCGTCATCGACATTCTGCTGACCCAAAGCAATATCCTGACCGACGCCGTCCACACGGATATTGCGGGTGCCATCCTCTCCCTGCGTCAGCGTCGCATCCGCATTCAGCGAACCCTGCCATCCACGGCCAAGCGCGGCAAGCGCAGGGATTTCGATCCGCGCCTGCGCCTGCGTGTCGGCCCCGGCAATCTGGCCCGAGGCCGTTGCGCTCAACTGATCGTTCTGTATCTGAACATCGGAAACCGAGATCACGCCGTCGCGCTGTTCGGCCCGCGCGGTGATACGGGTCTGACCGCTCAGCGCCGCGTCGAGATTTGCCTGCCCCGCCGCGATATCGGTCCCGGTTCCGGTCAGCGTCACAATCCGTGCCCCGCCCTCCGAGCGGATTTGGGCGTTCGCGTTCAGCATCCCTGCAAACTGCTCGCCCAACGCACCCAGATCGCTGAAATTGAACTGAAAATCGGCATCCAGATCACTGCCGCTGATCGTGCCCTCACCGTCCAGCGTCAACTGGTTGTTATCGAGCGTCAGATCGGTCAGCCGGAACGCGCCCTCGGATGTCTCATCTATGGCGGCGGTCAGATCGGTTTCACCGGCGAACGCACCGTCAAGCGCCGCAATCCCGGTTTTCAACCCGGTTGCCTGTCCGGTCAGCGACACCGCCCGCGATCCGATGGGGCCTGACAACTCGGCATGCGCATTCAGCGCACCTTCAAGACCGGCGTCCAGATCGGCCAGAGTCGGCATGTTGAAATCTGCCGACAGATCCATGCGGTCGGCGGTTATGGTCCCGTCTGCGGTCAGGCTGATCTGCTGAGCATTGATCGCAAGCTCACGCAACTGGGTGCCTTCCTCGGTCCGCCCGGCGGAAATATCGATGGTGGAATCGCCTGCAAGCAGCCTGTCGAGATACTGGTTTTCGACCGTAATATCGGTGCCGGTGATATTGCCCTGAAGATCGAAGGCGGATGTCAGAACCTGATAATACCCCGTCAGATTCGCCTCGGCACGGCCGGACAGGCTACGGCCCGCAAGCGCGGACAGGTTCGACAGATCGTCATGCGCCGCGACGATACTGGGCGCAGAGATCACAATGCCGCTGCCAAGCCCGTCAAAGGTCACGGAGCCGTTCAGCGAGTAATCCTTTCCGGTCACCTGCATTTCGGTGAACTCGATCACCTGCCCCGGCACGAAGTCAAAGCTTGTGGCACCCTGAATTTCTTCCCCGACCGCGGTCTGAAAATCCTCATTCACCAGGCTGATACCGTTCGCATCGAAGCCGATATTCCCGGTGATCTGATCCAGAGATTGATCTTCCGACAGGGCGACCTGCCCGCCCCCGTCCAGATCCAGCCGTGCAAACCGCGTCTGGTTGCTGTCCAGTTCGGTCACCCAACCGTCCAGCGACCATTCCGAGCCTGTGCTGGCATCATAGCCAATCGCCAGCTTGCCCGACAGAACGGTGACCGGAGGGTCGGTAAACGGCAGGGTGACGGGCAGGGACTGAGCGCCTGCCTCTTGTCCGAAATCCACGACCAGATCCAGCATCCGGGGCGCGTTCTGATCATTCGTCGCCAGCCGCCCGTTGATCTTCAGCGCATCCGTATCGAAGCTGAGCGACTCGACCTCGAACCGCCCGGTATCCGCACGCCAGCCCTGCGCGGAAATCTGTGTATTGCTTCCAAAGAAATCACGGTTGCGGGGGGGAAGCAGCGAGGCGATATCGCCGTTCACTTCCAGAGTGAAGCTGTTGCCCGAAGCGCCATCCGGCCCTTCGGCGGCATCGAAGGACATCTGCCCGGTGACACGTTCGACCCCATCCGTCGCAAGCCGCACATTCGAGGAAAACGCGCTGAGCGGACCGCTTCCCTGAATCTCGGCATTCACTGCAGGCTGGCCTTGCAACCCGGCAATGCGCGAGAAGATGCCGTTCGCATCCTCATCAAGCAAAAGGTCGATATTCAGTTCGCGCGTGTCATTGTCGAAACTGCCGTTAAAGGTGAAATCGCCCTTCTTGCCGTCTATGCGGCTGATGACGACATCCGCAGCGCCCTCCCCCCCGGCCAGAGACATCGAGCCACTGATGGTGATTTCCGCATCTTCCCCGATCAGCGCGGAACCCAGCATCACGCTGTTCGCGTCGATCTGTTCGATATGAATGCCCACGGGCAGTTCGGGAAGGTTAAAACTTTGCGCCTCGGCCCGGACGCGCTCTTCCTTCTCGCCGCTGGCGGGGGGGCGCGGGATCTCTATTCTTTCCGCAGTCAGCTCACCCACCTGAACCCGCCCGCGCAGCAGCGCCGCGCGGTTCCACTGGATCGCGCCGTCATGCAGCGTCAGCCAGGGGCCTTCTGCGTCCGAGATCTCGATCCGGTCGAATGTGGCCCGCGAGGAAAGCGCACCACGAAACCCGTCAATCACCACCGTCCGGCCCGTGCCCGAAAGACGGCTTTGCAGCATGCGGGTCAGAAAGCCCTTGTCATCGGAGGAATCCGCCGAGATCTCGGCGATACTTGCATCTTCGTCAGTCTCATTCTGTGCGAGCGCCGCGAATGGCAGCAGCAGGATGAAAACCAGAAGGAATGCCGCTTGCCGTAACATCAGAATGCCTGCCCCAGACCCAGATAAAGCTGGACCTTGCTGTCATCTTCCTTGCCCTCGATCGGCGTCGCCACATCGAAGCGGATCGGCCCGATCGGGGTATTATAGCGCATCCCGACCCCGGCACCGCCATGCCATTTGGTGTCACCCTGAAACGCGCCATCGTCCCAGATCTTGCCTGCATCGACAAAAACGACCGCGCCGATATTGTTGCGGACCTGATAACGCGCCTCAAGGCTGATATTCACGAGGCTCTGCCCGCCGACATAGGCGTCTTCATCCGTGCCCTCCAGCGGCACGTCGAAGCCGAGAGATTCATAGGGCTGACCACGCACACTGCCGCCGCCTCCCGAAAAGAACAGATAATCCGGCGGAATTTCCAGAATATCGGGACCAAGCACCGTTCCCGCCCGCCCCCGCGCGGCAAAGGTCAGCCGGTCATCCGTCAGCATGCTGTGATAGATCCGGCCCTCACCCTCAAGCTGGACACCCGAGCCTGTATCCTTCAAGCCGACGAAAGGCGTCACCTCGCCCTCAAGCCAGAAGCCGCGCTTCGCGTTGTTCATGTCGTCGCGGCGGTCCCAGGTGAAGCCGGTCGGCAGGGAAATGGTCGAGTAATCGTAATATCCCGATCCGTAATTCACACGGGAATATGTGTACTGAATTTCCGTATGCGCCGTCAGACGCTCACTACGGATATAGCTGAAACCGAGGCCGAATTCCGCGCTTTTCTTGTAATATTCCGGCTCGTTTTCTTCAGAGAATGAAAGATCGATATATCCGGTCGTATCCGGTGACAGCGTCGCGGGCCGCTCCAGCCGGATATCCATATCATAGTCACGCGCGTCGGAATCCGCCTTGATATCGCTGACCTCGCCCTCGATCCTGAACCTTTCTCCTCCGCCCAGCAGGTTACGGTGCAGCCAATAGGCAGAGAACATTGCCCCATCGACATTGGACAGCTCGAATGCAGCGCCGACACGGCGAAGCTTCTGCTCGACGACGGTCAGCGCGACATCCATCGAATTATCCGGGTTGAGCGTTTCCGCCTCGACCAGAGTAATCGCCGAAAACACGCCCGAGCGGCGCAGGCGCTTGCGGACGGTTTCCAGCTTCTCGGGATCGAAGGCCTCACCCTCGGGATAGCCCGCGATTTTCAGCATCCGACGCGTATTGAGCCGCTCATTCCCGGTCGCATGAAGTCGGCCAAACGTCACCGCAGGGCCGGGATTCAGATCCACGCGCGATTCAATCCGGGCGACGTTGTGATCGGCGATGATTTCTTGACCGGCAACGCGGGCCTTGGCATGGCTGGCATCCCGCCAGTTGCTGATCGCGTTCGAGGTGGCCCGCTTGATGATCCCGGTGCCTGCCGTTTTACCGACCGCATAGCTTTCTATCGCATTTGTGCCGGGTGCCAGCGGCCCCAGATCGGCCTGCCCGAATTTGAAGCGCGGCCCCGGATCGACCGCAACCACGACATTGCCGACATATTCCGGCCCGTCCAGAGGCGCGATTTCGGCGGCTTCGACGCCGTCCAGCGTGATATTGATAATGGCCGAGAAATAGCCTTCATCGAACAGCACACCCAGAACACGGGCATAATCGCCCCGTGCCGCAGCAAGAATATCCTGCCCGGTTGAACGATCCTCAGCCAGTGCGCTTGCGACCAGAGACGCATTCCGGATCGGACGTTCCAGATCCTCATCACCGTCAACGATCAGCACATCCAGCTTGACCGGCGGCCCCAGAACCTGTCCGTCTTCATCCGTAACCGGCTGTTCGCCCCGGTCGAAAAGCCGCGAAATGCCAGCAAAAGGGTTCGATGACGACGCCGATTGTGCTGGCGCCTCAGCCGCAATGATACTTGCGGCCATCACGGTCATGACGGCTGCCGGTAAGGTCCGCTGCATGCATGCCTGCCCTTGCTTCGTTATACTGTTTTTTTCGCAGTTTCTGGAAAGAAAATCCAGAAATCCTTGCCGCGGACAAGCAAAAATCAGGCAATCGCCGCAAGACAGCCATGTAATGCCGCCATATCGTCGCGGATCAGCAACAGAGGCGTGTTGTCCGGGATATGCCGCATATAGGGTTCGGCCAGAAACGCCGCTTCCAGTTGCTGCGTCCGATGCGCAAAGCTGCGGGCAACCGAACCGGCCAGAAAAATACCGTCCAGAGGCATGAACCGCAGCGAGAGCTCACGCAGCAAAAGACCGAACAGTTCGGTAAAAAGAGCATAGGTTTCCTCGGCCTCTGCATCTCCCTGCATGGCGGCGGTTGAAATTTCTTCGGAATTCCGCACCTCCTTGCCATGAAGCGCCGTGTGCAGCCGGGCAAGCCCGCGTCCGGCGAATGTCTCTTCGGTAGAAAAGAAATCCAGCATGGCCTTGATACCGACCCGGTCGCTGAGCCGACCGGCGATATTTGCGGGAAGGCTGGTATGACCCTCCTCTGCCTCCTGACAACTGATGCCACCACCGGGCAGGGTCTGAACGCCGCAGACATTGAAACCGGTGCCCGCTCCGACCACAAGGGACTGACCGTTCCGCGACCGGCTGGCTGGCGCGGCGCGAAGAAGCGAAACACCTTCGGCGCCAAGCCGGGGCGTCGCATAACCAAGCGCCATAAGATCGTTGATCAGCCGGACATGATCCGCATCGGTCAGCCGCGCAAGGCGGTTTTCCGAAAAATCCCAGTCCCGATTGGTCAGACTGGCCACCCCGCCGGATACCGGCCCGGCGACCGCCACGCAAACGGCGCTGAGGCGCGGATTTTCCTGTTCGGCTAGAAATGTCTGCACAACAGCATCGAAGCTGGAATAATCGTCACCGCGATATCTGGTGATACTGCTGCCGTCGATAACACCGTTCCGAGCCAAAGCCAGACGCGCATTCGTCCCGCCAACATCCGCCAGAAGTATCGCCATGCTCATCCTCCTTTTAATGAGCATGCGATACGCCAGCCTCCGGTGTCGCGCAAGCGCCCCAGCTTCATTGTATTTTTACAACCTCGGTGCTATCGCCTTTTCAGCATCTCAGGGGCCTCTTAATGAACGACTATATCATCAAGGATCTCTCTCTGGCGGATTTCGGCCGGAAAGAGCTCGATATCGCGGAAACCGAAATGCCGGGCCTTATGGCGCTGCGTAAAGAATATGGTGACTCCAAGCCGCTTAAAGGTGCGCGCATCGCAGGCAGTCTGCATATGACCGTGCAGACTGCGGTGCTGATCGAAACCCTGGTCGCATTGGGGGCGGATGTCCGCTGGGCCTCGTGCAACATCTACTCGACGCAGGATCACGCCGCAGCAGCCATCGCGGCATCCGGCGTTCCGGTCTTCGCGATCAAGGGCGAGACGCTGGAAGAATACTGGTCCTACACTGACCAGATCTTCCGCTTTGCCGACGGCACCGCCAATATGATTCTGGACGATGGCGGCGACGCAACGCTGTATATTCTTCTGGGCGCTCGCGTAGAGGCCGGCGAAAAAGATCTGATCGCCTCTCCCACCAGCGAAGAGGAAGAGGCGCTTTTTGCCCAGATCCGCAAGCGGCTTGAAGAAAGCCCCGGCTGGTTCACCCGGCAGCGGGATGCCATTGGCGGCGTGTCCGAGGAGACGACGACCGGTGTACACCGTCTGTACGATCTGCACAAAAAAGGTCTGCTGCCCTTCCCGGCGATCAACGTCAATGACAGCGTCACCAAGTCGAAATTCGACAATAAATACGGCTGCAAGGAGTCGCTGGTCGACGGTATCCGCCGCGCCACCGACGTGATGATGGCCGGCAAGGTCGCCGTTGTCTGCGGTTATGGCGATGTCGGCAAAGGTTCCGCCGCCTCGCTCGCCGGTGCCGGAGCGCGGGTCAAGGTAACCGAGGTTGACCCGATATGCGCCCTGCAGGCCGCAATGGACGGGTTTGAGGTGGTAACGCTGGAAGAGGTGGTCAGCACCGCCGACATCTTCGTGACGACCACGGGCAATAAGGACGTCATCCGTCTGGAACATATGCGCGACATGAAGGACATGGCGATTGTCGGCAATATCGGCCATTTCGACAATGAAATTCAGGTCGCAGCGCTGAAGAACCACAAATGGACCAATATCAAGGACCAGGTGGACATGATCGAGATGCCCTCCGGCAACCGGATCATCCTGCTCAGCCAGGGCCGCCTGCTGAATTTGGGCAACGCGACCGGCCATCCCTCTTTCGTGATGTCCGCCAGTTTTACCAATCAGGTTCTGGCGCAGATCGAACTCTTTACCAAAGGCGATGAATACGCGCCGGGCGTCTATATCCTTCCGAAACATCTGGATGAGAAAGTTGCCATGCTGCATCTGGACAAGGTCGGAGCAAAGCTGACCAGGCTGACGGCTGAGCAGGCGGATTACATCGGCGTCACAACCGACGGGCCTTTCAAATCAGATCATTACCGGTACTGAGAAAATGAGCGAATATAACGTTTTTACCTCGGAGTCGGTGTCCGAGGGTCATCCCGACAAGATTGCCGACCAGATTTCCGATGCGGTGCTTGATGCCATCATTGCCGAGGATCCACGCGCTCGCGTTGCATGCGAAACGATGGTCAAGACCGGCGTTGCGATTATCTCGGGTGAGATTACCACCTCTGCATGGGTCGATCTCGAATCCATCGTGCGCGATGTCATCAACGATATCGGCTATACCTCGTCCGAGGTCGGTTTTGACGGGTCCACCTGCTCGGTCATCAATATCATCGGGAAGCAGTCGCCCGAGATCAATCAGGGCGTCGATCGCTCCTCGCTGGAAGAGCAGGGCGCAGGGGATCAGGGTCTGATGTTCGGCTATGCCTCCGACGAAACGGATGTGCTGATGCCCGCCCCGATCACCTATGCGCACCGGCTGGTTCAGCGGCAGTCGCAGGTGCGCCGGGACGGAACGCTTGACTGGCTGCGTCCCGATGCGAAATCGCAGGTAACCTTCCGCTATGGCAGCGATGGCCGCCCCGAAGCGGTTGATGCGGTGGTTCTGTCCACGCAGCATAATCCCGATATTTCGCTTGAGGATCTGCGCGAAGCGGTCATCGAGGAAATCATCAAGCCGGTCCTTCCCACGGAATGGCTGTCGGCGGATACGAAATATTTCATCAACCCGACCGGCAAGTTCGTCATTGGCGGACCGGTCGGGGATTGCGGGCTGACAGGGCGGAAAATCATCGTCGATACATATGGCGGGATGTCGCGGCATGGCGGCGGTGCGTTCTCCGGCAAGGACCCGTCCAAGGTTGACCGCTCTGCCGCGTATGCAGGTCGTTGGGTCGCGAAGAATATCGTTGCGGCGGGGCTTGCCAAGCGTTGCGAAATTCAGGTCAGCTATGCCATCG
Source organism: Paracoccus aerodenitrificans (assembly GCF_027913215.1). Lineage (GTDB taxonomy): Bacteria > Pseudomonadota > Alphaproteobacteria > Rhodobacterales > Rhodobacteraceae > Paracoccus > Paracoccus aerodenitrificans. Next base: position 3,018,051 of record NZ_CP115784.1, on the reverse strand, counting down.
GTGTCGCCGAGCCGACCTCGATTTCGCTGAACTGCTTCAGCACCGAAACTGTCCCGGTTGACAAGATCATCGCCGCAGTTCGTGAGGTTTTCGACCTGCGTCCCTATGCGATCATCGGAGGGTTGGACCTGCTGCATCCGATCTATCGGTCGACCTCGACCTATGGTCATTTCGGCAAGGAGCCCGAGCAGATCAGCTATGCCGGGAAAACCCATACCGGCTATACATGGGAAGCGACCGACAAGGCAGAGGCGCTGAAGGCGGCAATTTAAGCCGTCCCGGCTCGTTTCATCCTGGTAGAAATATCCATCGGCGGTTCCGCCTTCGCTGATCCCGGAAATTGAAAGGGGCGGCCCCGCAAGGCCGCCCCTTTTCGTTTACCCAACCTCTCCGGCTGCTAGTCCAGCTCATCGACCGAGCGGATCACCTTGCCCAGAAGGCCATAATCCAGCGCCTCCTGTGTGTTCAGCCAGAAATCCCTCTGCGTGTCCTTCTCGATACGCTCAAGAGTCTGTCCGGTTGCATCGGCGAAGATCTGGTTGAGGCGCTCGCGCATCAGCCGGACCTGCTCGGCCTGGATCATCATGTCGGACGAGGTGCCGCCAATGCCACCCGAGGGCTGGTGCAGCAGGAACCGCGTATTCGGCAGGCAGAAGCGGTTTTCACGGGCTGCGCCCACGAAAATCAGAGCACCCGCCGACGCCACCCAACCAGAACCGATGCAGCGCACGGTCGGGCGGATGAACTTGATCATGTCATGGATCATGTCACCGGATTCGACATGGCCGCCCGGTGAAGAGATCAGCATGGTGATCGGATCGTCGCTTTCTTCCGCGAGCGCAAGAAGATGGGCCACTGTGCGCTGCGCCAGCTTGTCGTTGATCGCCCCTGCCACGATCACGTTGCGGGATTTGAAATACAGCTTGCCGATATTATCGGCGTCCGGAAGGCCGAGGCCAGGCTCTTTCGGCTTGTTGTCTTCGGGCTGGTCGTCATCTTCGTCGTCAAGCCGGATCTGGGGCATATGGTCCTCTCGGTTCAGTTATATTCAGCGCGGTTCACTTGGCAGGCGTCGAGCTGACGCCGACCTTGGCCGGGCGCAGCAGGCGGTCATGCAGCATGAAGCCAGGCTCCATGAGCTGAATGATGTCGCCTGCGGATGTATCCGGAATGGCGGCTTCGAACATGGCCTCGTGAAGCTCAGGATCGAATTTCGTGCCGATTTCGGGGCGCAGCACCGTGATCCCGTGCTTGCCGAAGACATTTCCAAGCTCTCTCAGCGTCAGCTCGACACCTTCAAGCAATGCGGCATTCGTGCTGCGCTGATCCTCTGGTACAGCGTCGATGGCGCGGTGCAGGTGATCATAGACGGGCAGCAAATCCCGGGCCAGACGCGTACCGCCATATTGCTCGGCATCCCGACGCTCTTTATCGGCCCGCTTGCGTGCGTTTTCCGCATCGGCAAGAGCGCGCATGAAGCGGTCGCGCATCTCATCCCGCTCTTCCGTCAGGCGTTGCAGCTCGGCATCGGGATCGGCCAGCGGATCCATGAAATCCTCATCGAGGGGCAGCTCTTCGGGCGGCTGTGCTTCAGGCTTTTGATCGCTCATCCTTCTTATCCTTTCAGGCCGGACAGAACACGCCCGACCAGTTGCGCAGTGTAATCGACAATCGGCACGATACGCCCATAGTTCAGCCGTGTCGGGCCGATCACCCCTACCGCGCCAATAATCTTCCGGTCGGAGTTCATATAGGGAGAAACCACCAGAGAGGAACCCGAAAGTGAAAAAAGCTTGTTCTCGGATCCGATGAAAATGCGCACACCGTCGCCGCCCTCGGTCAGATCGAGAAACTGGGCAATGTCGCGCTTGCGTTCGAGGTCATCGAACAGCTCGCGGATCCGGTCGATATCTGCGGTTTCCTCACCGATCAGATTCGCGCGGCCCCTGACGATAAGCCGCGCATCGCTGTCATCGCTTTCCCATGTGGCAAGGCCCTGCTCGATCATGACGGCGGCCAGAGAATCCAGCTCTTGCCGACGATGAGAGATTTCGCGGACGATCTGCTCGCGCAACTCGCTGAGCGTGCGCCCCTCGGCAAGCGCATTCAGGAAATTCCCAGCCTCACGCATCGAGGACGGCGTCTGGCCCGGAGGCGGTGTGAACAGGCGGTTCTCGACATGCCCATCCGAGAAGACCAGAACCACCAGGGCACGATCCGCCGCCAGACTGACAAATTCGATATGGCGGAGCGGCGCTTCGTGCTTAGGGGTCAGAACCAGACTCGCCCCATGCGTAAGCGAGGAAAGTGCGCCGCCGACACGATCCAGCAGCGCCGTAACATCGCCGCTGTCACCCATCGTTTCCTCAATTCGCGCCCGATCCGTCGGGGCGACCGGATCCACCTCCATCAGACCATCCACGAACAGCCTGAGGCCCTGCTGGGTCGGCCTCCGCCCCGCCGAGATGTGGGGTGCGTCCAGAAGGCCCAGATACTCCAGATCCTGCATGACATTGCGGATCGTCGCGGCGCTGACTTTTTCGGTCATGTCGCGGGTAAGGGTCCGCGAGCCGACAGGCTCTCCGGTCTGAAGATAGGCTTCGACCACCCGGCGAAACACCTCTCGCGAGCGGTCGTTCAGTTCATCTAGCAGCGGGCGCGTGGTCATGTGGGGTTGCGTCCGTCCTTGGCGGGCCTGTATCTGGATGCCGAAGCAGGAAAGGAAATCCGATGCGTCCTTCGGGCCGAAACTTAAGCGAAATGCGGCCGATTTCAATCGAGACCGGCGTCATGGCACATGCCGAGGGCTCTTGTCTGATCAAGATAGGCGGCACGCATGTCATCTGCACTGCCAGTATTGAGGAGAAGATTCCACCTTTTTTGCGCGGCTCGGGGCTTGGCTGGGTCACTGCTGAATACGGAATGCTGCCAAGGGCGACGAATACGCGAACACGCCGGGAAGCTACGGCGGGAAAGCAGGGCGGAAGAACTGTTGAAATTCAGCGCTTTATCGGAAGATCGCTTCGCGCGGGCGTCGATCGTCAGGCGTTGGGTGAGCGTCAGATCGTTGTCGATTGCGACGTCATTCAGGCCGATGGCGGGACGCGTTGCGCCTCGATCACCGGCGGATGGGTCGCGCTTCGTCTTGCGGTGAACAAGCTGCTCAAGGCGGGGATGATCAGCATGGATCCCCTGACCGACCACGTTGCGGCGGTCTCTTGCGGTATTTACGCAGGCCAGTCGGTGCTTGATCTGGACTATGCCGAGGACAGCGAGGCCGGGACTGACGGGAATTTCGTGATGACCGGAAGCGGGCGCCTAATTGAGATTCAGATGTCGGCAGAGGGTGCAACCTTCAGTCGCGATCAGATGAATGGGCTGGTCGATCTGGCCGAGCAGGGCGTGGCCGAGCTTGTTGCGGCACAGAAGGCAGCGATCTGATGCGGCGCTTCGACGGGAAAAGGCTGCTTATCGCCACCCATAATGCAGGGAAGCTGGACGAGATGCGTGCACTTCTTCGCCCCTACGGTGTCGAGGTTGTCGGGGCAGCCGAAATGTCCCTGCCCGAACCCGTCGAAACCGAGGATAACTTCGTCGGCAATGCCCGGATCAAGGCGCATGCTGCCGTGAAGGCGACGGGGCTGCCTGCACTTGCGGATGATAGCGGCATCAGTGTCGACGCGCTTGACGGCGCTCCGGGTGTGTATACCGCCGACTGGGCCGAGACGGGTCAGGGTCGCGATTTCGGCATGGCGATGGAGAGGACATGGCGCGAGCTTGAAGAGCGTAAAGCTCCGTCGCCGCGTCTGGCGCAGTTCAACTGCACATTGGTTCTTGCCTGGCCGGATGGGCATGACGAGGTATTCGTGGGTACACTTCCAGGTCAGGTCACATGGCCGCCTCGGGGGGCCGAGGGGCATGGTTACGATCCGATCTTTATCCCGGATGGTTCCGACATGACTCTGGGCGAAATGAGCGCCGAGGCGAAGAACAGGATCTCTCACCGGGCGGTGGCCGTCGGGAAGATGCTGGAGGCTTGCTTTGCCTAGCGGTTTCTCCTGTTGCCTTGTCGGGGCTGCGGTGGGCCGCAATGTGCTTGTCGCTGGTTTGGCACCTACGCTTCGCGGGGCTTGCGGCAGCGGTGATGTTTTCCTGCCATTAAGTGATATAAAACAATCCGTTAGAATATTTCTTCGGCAATGATCAGCGACTGGCAAAGTGCTGGCTTCGGTCTTTACGTGCACTGGCCCTTTTGTGCCTCAAAATGTCCGTATTGCGATTTTAACAGCCATGTTGCGACTTCTATAGACCATACGCGATGGGCAGAGGGTTATCGCCGCGAGATTGCCCGCGTCGGCATGGAAACCAAAGGCAGGGTGCTGCGCAGCATTTTCTTCGGCGGCGGTACTCCGTCGCTAATGCAGCCTGATATCGTGTCAGCGGTGATCGAGGCGGCAGGGCAGGAATGGATTTTCGCCAACGATATCGAGATCAGCATGGAGGCGAATCCCGGCAGTGTCGATGCGGGTCGCTTTGCGGGCTACGCGCAGGCTGGCGTTAACCGCTTGTCGCTTGGTGTGCAGGCATTGAACGATGACGATCTGCGGCGGCTCGGGCGGATGCATAATCTTGCCGAGGCGCGGCGTGCTTTCGACATTGCCAAGGCGAATTTTGCCAGGGTGAGCTTCGATCTGATCTATGCAAGGCAGGATCAGGATCTTGCGTCTTGGCGTACCGAGTTAACCGAGGCGCTGAGCATGGCGGTCGATCATCTGTCTCTGTATCAGCTGACAATTGAGGACGGGACTGTTTTCGCAGCGAGGCACAAGGCCGGAAAGCTGCGGGGTCTGCCGGATGACGATGTGTCCGCCGATATGTATTTCGAGACTCAGGATGTTCTGGCGGCGCATGGCATGCCGGCTTACGAGATTTCAAATCATGCTGCTGCGGGTTCTGAATCGCGGCATAATCTGATCTATTGGCGACAAGGGGATTGGGCGGCAATTGGGCCAGGTGCGCATGGTCGCATCACAGATCAATTGCAAGACCGATATGCGACCGTGGCTGAACCGATGCCGGAAGCCTGGCTGGATCGAGTTGAACGGCTTGGCAGTGGTGACATTTCTGCTGAGCTACTTTCGCAAGAGGAGGTCGCGACGGAGTATCTTTTGATGTCGATGCGCCTTGCCGAGGGTATGGATCTGACACGCTTCCAAGCCAAAGGCGGAAAGCTGGATGAACCTCGCGTGTCGCGGCTGGTGTCGGACGGTTTGGTTATACTCGACGGAGATATTATACGTGCGACTTCTGAGGGTTGCCCTCTCCTCAACTATGTCTTGCGTGAGATGGCTGGATAATGCGGTGGATTTATCTTTGTGTCGGTTGGGTCGCCGTTAGTTTTTCTGCAATCGGGGCGTTTCTTCCGATCGTTCCGACCGTTCCGTTCTTGCTGATCGCATTATGGGCGTTTGGCCGATCCTCGGAACGGCTCCACCAAAAGCTGCTGTCGCATCCCGTTTTTGGCCCGGATATCAGACGTTGGGAAGAGCGCGGTGCAATCCGTCGCTCCGCCAAGATTTTTGCGGTCGTTGCCATGACAGCAAGCATTGGCATCGCCCTAGCGCTTGGAGTGGCGCATAAGGCGGTTGTATTTCAGGCCGCGATATTAGCCGCAGTTTCGGTATATATTATATCCCGTCCCGAGAGCTAGGCATTACCGCTGAGCGTCTGGCAGAGCCTGTCGAGCTGCTCCAGATCGCGATAGGTTATGACCATCTGCCCACCATCCGTACCTGAATGCCGGATCTGGACGCGCATCTTAAGGGTTGCCGAAAGGTCACCTTCGAGTGCGCGGGTATCGGCGTCTTTTTCAGGCTGAGCGGTCGTGGATCGCGTCGAAGGCTCGGGCTTTTTCCGGACAAGAGCTTCGGTTTCGCGAACCGACAAATCTTTTTCAATGACCTTCCGGGCGAGCGCTGTCGGATTATCCACGGTTACGAGCGCACGAGCATGGCCTGCAGAAAGCTTCTCCTCACGAACCCATTCCTGCACTTGATCCGGAAGATTCAGAAGGCGCATGAGATTTGCAATATGGCTTCTGCTTTTGCCCAGTGCTTCCGCGACTTTTTCCTGAGTATGACCAAAGCGGGTCATGAGTTGCTTATAGGATGCCGCTTCGTCGATAGCATTCAGGTCAGCGCGTTGAATATTCTCGATAATTGCGACTTCGAGCATCTCGGCATCGCTGAATTCTCGGACCAGTACGGGGAGTTCATGCAGTTGGGCCATCTGCGCGGCCCGCCATCGCCGTTCCCCGGCAACAATCTGATAAATCTGGGCATCATCCGGGTGACGGCGGACGATAAGGGGTTGGATGATCCCGCGAGTTCGGATTGAATCCGCGAGTTCGGCCAGCGAGGCTTGATCAAAAACGCGTCTTGGCTGGTCGGGATTCGGAGTAATTTGTTCCGTGGGAACAGATATCGTATCTGCGCGAGGCTCAGAGGTTTTGGTATCCCCCTCAGGCTGAAGATCGGCCATCAAGGCAGACAGACCGCGTCCAAGGCTGCTACGTTTATTCTGGCTCATTACGCTATTTCCTTTTGGCGGTCGAGAAACTCTCCGGTCAGCGCGTTATAGGCACGACTTCCAGCCGAGGCCGGGTCATAAATGGTTACGGGAAGCCCGTGCGACGGAGCCTCGGAGATGCGGACATTGCGTGGGATAATGGTTGTGTAAACCAATTCACCAAGCGTTGCCCTCGCATCGGCTTCGACTTGCTGGGAAAGATTGTTGCGACCGTCATACATCGTCAAAACCACTCCATCGACACGGAGATCAGGGTTTGCGCCTTGCCGGACTTCTCTGACCGTCATCAAGAGTTGGGAAAGACCCTCAAGCGCGTAAAATTCTGCCTGCAAGGGTACGAGTACCGTGTCTGCAGCCACCAGAGCATTAACCGTCAAAAGACCCAATGCAGGCGGGCAGTCGATTAAGATGTATTTGTAATCCTGTTCCGCGCTGAGGGCAGCTTTCATCAGCCGGATTCGATTTGGAAGGGCCGAGAAATCAATATCTGCCGAGCTGAGGTCCGGCGTCGACGGGACAAGTTTCAAACCGTCTATATTGGTATCAATGACAACCTCAGGAAGAGTGATCCGGCCCGCGAGCAGATCATAGGAGGTGAGTTCGCGGCCTCTGACCGAACACCCTACCCCGGTCGATGCATTCCCTTGTGGATCCAGGTCAATGATCAGCGTTTTAAGACCGCGTGCCGCAAGGCCTGCGCCTAAATTCACCGCGGTCGTAGTTTTTCCAACCCCGCCCTTTTGGTTCGCAATAGCGATAATTGTTGGTTTAGTCATTTCGCTTAACGTTCCTCAGCCTGATGACAACAGATTCCGAGTCGGTCGCACTTTCGAAAGTATCGTAATCGAAGGACCATTTATTTTTTGCTACACGGACCTCGTCGCGCCATTGTTTGCCCTTCAGTAACCAAAGTTCACCCTCCACGGCAAGTTGGTCTGGGGTAAAATCGAGAAGCTTATCAATCGAAGCCAAAGCACGGGCACTGAGATAGTTGCTTTTAAGCGGCGGAAGTGCCTCAATTCTGCACGTCTCTATGCGTAGGTTGCGTAATCCAAGTTGGCGACGCACCGTTCTCAGGAAGGCAGCTTTTCGCCTATCACTTTCGACAAGCGTTACTGTAAGCTTTCGAGGCTGGGTCAGAATAGACAGAACCATACCTGGAAAGCCGCCACCGCTTCCAAGATCGGTCCAGCTTCCTTCAGTAGGATTCGCAAGGTCGAGCAATTGCGCAGAATCAGCAATATGACGTATTTTAATTTCGCTCAGACTGTTTTCCGCAACCAAATTTATTGCTGGGTTCCATTTTTTTATGAGAGTCGAATATTCGTTCAGCAGAACATCTGTTTCACGTGAAACATTCATCCGTTGGAGCTCTTTTTACGGCTGAGGGCAACCAGCAACGAAAGGGCTGCCGGCGTCATGCCTTCTATGCGAGCGGCCGCAGCTATTGTGTTCGGGCGCCGCAAGGAGAGCTTTTCTCGAAGTTCGCCAGATAGTCCGGGTATGTCGGAATATTTCGTGTTCCGATCAAGAAGAACACCTTCATCTTTTTTAAGGGCTTCTGCTTCGCGGCGTTGACGTTCTTCGTATTGTGCATAAGTTGCATTGATTTTCACTTGCTTCTGCACCGCTTCTGACCAGGCGGGCATAGTGTTATCGAGAGCTTTAATGTCCGAAATTTCTATGTTTTTTTCAGAAAGCAATTCATATGCGCTTCGCTTCCTGCCATCACGGCCAATTGGACGATCTAGAACCTGAAGCGCATTTCCAGAGTATTTCTCTGATCTTAGCCAATTTTCTGCTGCGTTAAGCTCATTCATCTTCTCTAAATAAGACCGCCAGCGCATATCTTGAACCAATCCCACATTTCGACCCATCGCAGTTAAGCGTTGGTCAGCATTATCAGCACGCAAGCTTAATCTATATTCCGCACGTGATGTAAACATCCGATACGGTTCAGTCGCACCCCGGGTTGTCAGGTCGTCTATCATAACGCCGATATAAGAATCCGTGCGTGAGAAAATGACCGGTTCTTCTAGCGACGCGTTAACACCCGCCACCAGACCCTGCGCACCAGCCTCTTCATAGCCCGTCGTTCCGTTTATCTGCCCGGCAAGATAGAGTCCTTCCACTTCAGCAAGTTGAAGCGTTGGCAGTAGGTTCCTTGGGTCTACATAGTCGTATTCTACGGCATAGCCAGGCTGCAAAATCTTAGCACTCTCAAGGCCGATGATCGATTGAACATAATTCACCTGCACATCAACCGGCAGCGATGTCGATATACCATTGGGGTAAATCACATCGCTCTCAAGCCCCTCGGGCTCAAGAAAGATCTGGTGCGAATCTTTATCAGAAAATCTATGAATCTTGTCCTCGATCGAAGGGCAGTAGCGCGGACCGCGCCCCTCGATGTGCCCTCCATACATTGCCGAGCGTGATATATTTTTCTGAATAATCCCATGCGTCGTAAGGTTGGTATGCGTAATTCCACAACTTATTTGTGGAAGAGCGGGACGATCCGAAAGAAATGACAGCATTTCCGGGCTATCATCAGCGGCCTGCCGCTGCAAAATATCCCAATCAATTGTTCGACCACTAAGGCGCGGCGGCGTGCCCGTTTTCAAACGCCCAAGAGGCACACCTAGATGATGAATAAATGCAGCAAGTCGAGAAGAGTTTTTATCGCCATATCTTCCAGCCGGTTTTTGCACGTCCCCTATGTGGATTGTGCCGTTTAAAAATGTGCCAGTGGTCAGAATTACCGCCTTTGAAACAATTTCTTCGCCAGTAGCAAGACGAACACCAGAAACTCTCGGCCCCCTTACGATAAGCTCCGTTACCTCACCATAAATGATCTCAAGATTTTGATAACTTTGTATCGCAGACATCGCTGCATTACGATATTTCGACCGATCCGCCTGCGTTCTGGGTCCCTGAACTGCGGCACCCTTTCGTCTGTTCAGAAGTCGAAACTGGATTCCAGCGGCATCCGCTAGGCGACCCATCAACCCATCTAAAGCATCAATTTCGCGGACCAAATGTCCCTTGCCTAAACCACCAATCGCCGGATTACAGGACATCGTTCCAATGTCATTTTTCGACATAGTAATAAGGATAACACGCCGACCTAACCGCGCAGCGGCCGCAGCCGCCTCGGTTCCCGCGTGACCTCCACCTATCACAATAACATCTGATTGTTTCACGTGAAACAGTCCTTATTTCCCGATACAGAAAGTACTGAAGACGCGGTCAAGATAATCTTCCGTGTCAATCTTTCCAACCAGTCTTTTTAAATGATGCACTGCCTCACGCACAGCTTCCGCGATGATCTCAGTATCTGCGGCGTCCTCCACATGAAGCGCATCAAGCGCAGCCTGCATAGCATCAGCCTGTCGCGAATGGCTCACCAAACTTGCGCGGGAAACCCTTTCTCTAAGAACTTCATGAATCCGATCCAAAAGTTGATCAACCCCTTCGCCGGTTAAACCTGACACGGCACTAGGATCGCCCGTCAGATCGCGCCGCGTATCGATAAAGACATCATCGTCTTTTGCTAAAGCCAAAGCTTTATCAGGAACCACCCCAAGGAAGATCCTCAGATCAGACCCCTTAGCTCGTTCCGCAGCTTTCTCGATACCCAACCTCTCAACGATATCGTTGCTTTCCCGGATGCCTGCCGTATCAAGAAAAGTCACCGGCAGTCCCTTCAGATCCGCCCGAAACTCCACAATATCACGAGTCGTTCCCTCCTGTTCAGTCACTATCGCAATATCCCGACCCGCAATCACATTCATCAGAGACGATTTCCCTGCATTTGGAACGCCGATAATCGCCACCTCAAAACCAATCCTCAAACGTTCGCTTGCCGGAAATCCAGAAAGTTGTTCCGAGATCGAAAGCCGTGTCCGTTCCAGAATATGATCGACCTCTGCGGTCACGTCATCCGGTATCTCTTCATCGGCAAAATCAATTGCCGCCGTCAGCAATGACCCCACTAAAATGAGATCCTCCCGCCAGATTTCTGCCAGCTTACCAAGAGCACCCTCACTCGCCGCAGCTGCAAGCTTTCGCTGATCTTCCGTCTCAGCTTCCAGCAGATCAGCCAGTCCCTCGACCTGGGCCAGATCCAACCGTCCTGACAGAAAAGCCCGAAGTGTAAACTCTCCCGGATCTGCCCGCCGCAAACCTCTGTCACGCAGCGCCGCTTCCAGGCGCCGAACAACAACCGGAGCACCATGCAGTTGAAACTCACAACTATCCTCGCCGGTAAAACTCGAACCCGCGTCAAAACGAATGACAAGGCAGCGATCAATCAGATCGCTGCCATCCTTTGCTGTCCGATAATAAGCTTCACGGGGCCTCGGCAGCGGTCCCGCAAGTTCCTCAGCAACTCTTCGCGATTCGGGCCCGCTCAGTCGAATAATCGAGACCCCACCCCGCCCCGCCGGAGTCGCTTCTGCAAAAATCGTAGACACGACACATCACGCATTCATTGAATCGAAGAACTCTGCATTGTTCTTCGTCTGCTTGAGTTTCGAGATCAGGAACTCGATGGCATCCGTCGTCCCCATCGGGTTCAGAATCCGCCGCAACAGATATGTCTTCTGCAAATCCTTGGAATCGACCAGAAGTTCCTCCTTCCGCGTGCCTGATTTAAGGATATCCATCGCCGGGAAGACACGCTTATCTGCAACTTTCCGATCTAGAACGATCTCGCTATTGCCCGTCCCTTTGAATTCCTCAAAGATGACCTCGTCCATTCTCGACCCGGTATCGATCAAAGCCGTCGCGATAATCGTCAGAGACCCACCCTCTTCAATATTCCGCGCAGCGCCAAAGAATCGCTTCGGCCGCTGAAGCGCATTGGCATCGACACCACCCGTCAGAACCTTACCGGAAGACGGCACCACCGTGTTAAAGGCCCTACCAAGTCTAGTAATAGAATCGAGCAAAATCACTACATCTCGCTTATGCTCAACCAGACGCTTGGCCTTTTCAATTACCATTTCGGACACGGCGACATGGCGGCTTGCAGGCTCATCAAATGTCGAGCTCACCACCTCGCCACGGACCGAGCGCTGCATATCCGTCACTTCTTCAGGCCGTTCATCAATCAGAAGAACGATCAGATAACATTCCGGGTGATTTTTCTCGATGGAATGCGCAATATTCTGCAACAGTACCGTTTTACCCGTGCGCGGCGGCGCGACGATCAGCGAACGCTGTCCCTTCCCGATCGGCGCAACCAGATCGATGATCCGGGCCGAACGGTCCTTCGTCGTCGGATCTTCCAGCTCCATCTTCAGGCGCTCATCCGGATAAAGCGGGGTCAGGTTATCGAATGCCACCTTATGACGCGCCCGTTCAGGGTCTTCAAAATTGATCCGCTCAACCTTGGTCAAAGCGAAATAACGTTCATTTTCCCCCGGCGCACGGATCACGCCCTCAACAGTATCCCCTGTTCTCAGCGCATGCTGCCGGATCATATCCGGGCTGACATAGATATCGTCAGGACCCGGCAGATAGTTCGCCTCGGTCGAGCGCAGGAAACCGAACCCGTCCTGAACGACCTCAAGCACACCGTCGCCGCCAATATCGAAACCGTCCTCGGCATGCTCTTTCAGGATCGAGAACATCATCTCGCCCTTCCGCATGGTCGAGGCGTTCTCGATCTCCCATTCTTCGGCCATCGCCAGAAGATCCTTCGGACTCTTCGCTTTCAGGTCCGAAAGGTTCAATCGCTCTTCATTCATAGCATCACCGCATCACGCCCGCTCAGCAGGTCGCATTCATTATTATCTGGAAAAAATCCGTGCCGGACGGCCGGACCGTTGACCGCCACATAAATCACAGCACGATTCGAGTCAACTTGCCTGACAGATCGCCAGAAACTAGGCAGAGACTTTAAAACTTCAAGACGACTGAAAAAACGATGACGATCAGCAGCAACGTCGGCAGCTCATTCATCATCCGATATGTGCGGCCACTGACGCCTTCACCTTGTGCAAGCAATTTTCGCTGTCGTGCAAGCCACATGTGAAACCAGCTCATTGCAAGAACAGCAACCGCCTTTGACCAGGGCCATAGCATAGACCAGTCAACAATCCCGGGCGTCATCACCAGCATCAACCCAAATACCCAGGTTGCGATCATCGCCGGGTTCATGATCAGGCGAAGCAGCTTGTCTTCCATGATCATGAAACTTGCTGTCGGCTCAGATGATTCCCCGCCTCGCTCTGCGTGATAAACATAGAGTCTCGGCAGATAAAACAACCCTGCCATCCATGCCACCACGGCAATGATGTGCAGGGCCTTAACCAGAGGATAGACAGAGCTGAGTACAGAAAGCATCGCGTCTCTTACTAATAAAGAAAAGAAAAAGAAGAAAGATGATGATGATTGTAAGCCCTGTGGATTATCGGATAAGCAGTTTTTCCGCTATTCTGTCCCCAGATACGGAAAGCTTCTAAAACAAGTTTATTCATTATTATCAAATACTAAAAAAGATACGGACACTTTATCCACACGCCAAGGATAACCACAGCATGGCTGTTCGCAAGTGGATGACTCATCCGGGTTCTTCTTGCGTTCATGCCCTTTCTCCCCAGAGGTTAATGGGGCCGCACAGATCCACCATGTTTTGCACAGCTCTGCCCACTGATTTATGCCGCCAAGGTTTTACTTTCATGTCAACGCAGTCGCCGCTATCCAGAGAGAATGACCACGACGCCTGAAATAAAAGATGAATCGTTTCCCACGCACCCGCCACTGGCTGGTGTTTTGGGCTGGCCGATCGCGCATTCGCGGTCGCCATTGGTGCATGGCCATTGGCTTGATCGCTATGGGTTAGAGGGCGGCTATATTCCATTGCCTGTCCATCCCGATAATCTGGAAAACGTTCTGAAAACGCTGCCGAAGATGGGGTTTGTCGGGGTCAATGTGACCATCCCCCATAAAGAGGCCGCGCTGCGCCTGTCGGACAGCCTTACCGACCGCGCCGCATTGATCAAAGCCGCCAATACGCTGATCTTCCGCGAGGATGGAAAAATCCACGCCGATAATACGGATGGCTACGGTTTCCTTGCCAATCTTTTGCAGGAAGCGCCTGACTGGCGTCCCGATCAGGGTCCGGCCGCGGTGATCGGTGCAGGAGGCGCCGCGCGTGCTGTCGTGGCGTCGCTTCTTGAAAGCGGGGTTCCAGAGCTGCGGATCACGAACCGCACACGCCTACGCGCCGACCAGATCCGTGCTGAATTCGGCGCAAAGGTCGTCGTTTATGACTGGGCGCAGGCAGGCAACATGCTTGAAGGGGCCCATACTGCCATCAACGCCACCTCAATGGGAATGACAGGTAAAGCACCGCTTCCAGTGCCGCTGGATGCGCTTGCACCCGAAACTCTGGTGACGGATCTGGTCTATACACCGCTGATGACGGATTTTCTGAAAGAAGCACAGCAACGCGGCTGCATGGTCGTAGACGGGCTGGGAATGTTGCTGCATCAGGCCGTGCCGGGGTTTGAACGCTGGTTCGGACAACGTCCCGAGGTGGACGAAGAACTGAGACAGGCCGTATTGTGACATTCCGCCTCGGCCTTACCGGATCAATAGGAATGGGAAAATCGACAACCGTGCGGATGTTTGCCGCGCGTGGTTATCCTGTCTGGGATGCGGACGCGGCGGTGCGTCGCCTCTATGCAAAAGGCGGCGCTGCTATCGAACCGGTTGCAAAAGCATTCCCTTCGGCGCTCCGGGATTCCGCAATCGAAAAAGATGCCTTGAAAGAACAGATTTCGAACGACCCCGGCGCTTTGACGCGACTTGAAGAAATCGTTCACCCCCTGGTGGCCTCTGACCGCGCATTGTTCATAGATGAAGCCAAAGCCGCCAGTGCTGAAATCGTTGTATTGGACATACCGCTTCTCTATGAAACCGGAGCCGAATCTCAGATGGATGGCGTGGCAGTTGTTTCTACGGATGCTGCGACACAACGCAAACGGGTTCTGTCCCGCCCAGGTATGACCGAACACCAGTTCGAGCTGATAAAATCCCGGCAAATCCCCGATGCGGAAAAGCGTGCCCGTGCGGACTGGATCATCCCGACCGACAATTTACAGGCAGCAGAGCAGGCCGTCGCAGTGATCTGTCGCGAAATTCTGGAGAGTCGCGATGCGTGAGATCGTCATGGACACGGAAACGACCGGCTTCGATCCCGATCAGGGCGACCGTCTGGTCGAGATTGGCGCAGTCGAGCTTCTGAACCATCTGCCAACGGGAAGAACATTCCACAAATATGTGAACCCGCAACGGGATGTTCCCGAATCCGCAGTCGCCATCCACGGCCTGACGGCAGAGTTTCTCAGCGACAAGCCGCTTTTCTCGGAAGTTGCACAGGAATTCATGGAGTTCATTGGCAGCGATGCAAAGCTGGTGATCCATAACGCATCCTTCGATATGAAATTCATGAATGCAGAGCTTGAAAAGGTTGGCCATCCTCGCCTTCCCTGGTCTCGCGCAATAGATACGCTGGCAATGGCCCGCGAGAAGTTCCCCGGTGCACAGAACTCACTGGATGCGCTGTGCCGACGCTTCAGCATAGATAACTCGGCCCGGACGCTTCACGGCGCACTTCTGGACAGCGAAATTCTGGCGGAGGTCTATCTTGAGTTGATCGGGGGAAGGCAGCCGGATCTGGTCCTCGATGTACCGACATCACAGTCTGAACCTCAACAGCATCAGGAAAACAGCGGCGCAATGACGCGCTCAAGACCCTCCCCTTTGCCCTCGCGCCTCAGCGCCGCTGAACAGCAGTCACATGCTGATTTCATCGCGGCAATGGGCGAGGATGCCATCTGGCTGCGATATACGGCAAACCCGAGTGGTTGAACTCTGCCTGTGAAGCGGTGATGCTTGGACAGAGGCAACAGGCATAAAAGAAATGATCGAACCGCTTCGCGACATCTGGCAATTTGTCAGCGCTCTTGGTGAGCGGATGGATAAGATTCATATGGGGCTGATCGCCGCGGGCGTGGCCTTCTACGCGATGTTTGCGGTCTTTCCGGGCCTTGCTGCGATCATCGCGCTTTGGGGCCTGTGGTACGATCCTCATGTCATTCAGCAATATGTCCATGTCGGAGAGGAATTCATTCCGCCTGAGGCAATGGACATCCTTCAGGCACAGGTGGATTCGCTTGTCTCGGGCGGGCGGACATCGCTTGGCTGGACGACATTTGTATCATTCATGATCGCCACGATTGCCGCACGGGCCGGGGTGAACGCATTGGTCCGTGGCCTGAATGCCGCTTACGGGGTCCGTGCGCATTCCACCATTGTCGGGTTTATTCTGGCTTACGCGCTGACGCTTGCAATCGTCGGTGTAGTCATCATTGGCCTTCTGACGATTGTCGTCGTTCCCGTCATTCTCAATCTGTTTACCTTGGGTCCCCTCGGCGGCTGGCTGATCACGGCGCTGCCCTGGGCCGGGATGCTGCTGATCGTGATGATCGGGATCGGCATTCTGTATCGCTATGGTCCCAATGTGCACCGCCCTCGGACGCCGATCTTTACATGGGGTTCCGTGGTCGCGACAATTGCATGGGGCCTCGCATCGCTCGCTTTCTCGGCCTATCTCGGCAGTTTCAACAGCTATAACCGTATCTACGGCTCTATCGGTGCTGTCGTGGCGCTTCTGATGTGGTTCTATCTTGCGGCTTTCTCGGTCATGCTTGGAGCGATCTTCAATGTCGAACTCCGCCGCCGCCGCCGGATCGCCGCCGCCCGCGAAGCAAGAAGTTCATTGGCCGAGGAAGCGGCAGAGGCTCAGAGCGGGCCGGTCTGATACAGCCGGATCTTCAGCCCGCCATGCGCGACGATCGGACCGGGTGGCTTGAATGGCAGCGCGGTCGCTTTAGCCAGACCGGGCTCTGAGGTCACGATACCGACGCGCCAGCCCTGAAACCGGCTGCGCAACACCTCACCCATCCGCGCATGAAGCGCGAAAAGCGGCCCCTTATTGCCGACCCGCGCCCCATAAGGAGGGTTGATAATAACCAGTCCCGGAGGCCCCGAAGGTGGCATGGCATCCTCAACCGCGCCTTGCGCAAAACTGCACCACTCCGCAACGCTGGCACGCTCTGCATTCGCCTGACTCATCCGAACGGCACCCGGATCGCGGTCGGCGCCGCCAAACCGACAGGCGGGCACGACAGGCGCTGTTTCGGATTTCATCCTGGCCCAAATATCCGGATCGAAGCTGGCAAATTGCTCGAATGCAAACCCTCTGCCCCGGCCCGGCAATAATCCCGCCGAGCGTTCCGCAGCCTCAATCATGAATGTCCCAGAGCCGCACATGGGATCGAAAACCGGCTCTTCCTCGGTAAAACCGCATTCCCGAAGAAACGCCGCCGCCATCGTCTCACGCATCGGAGCCTTCGCGACAGCCTCTTTATACCCACGCTTATGCAGGCTCTCTCCCGAGGAATCCAGGCTGATAACCGCCAGATCGTCCTCTATGCGAAGCTTGATGACGGTGATTGCATCCTTGCTGATCGGCGCACCCAGTTCCTCGCGAATGGCGCGTTCGATCCTCTGCGCTGCCGCGCCTGCATGGTAGATACGCGATTTCCGGCAGCTTGCCTCGACCCGGACAGGCAGATCTGGCCGCAGAATATCGGCCCAGGGCAGCTTGCGGGCCCGTTTATCAAGCTGCGCAAGATGCATGGCGCGAAATTCCGCGAACCGGACCAGCACCCGTGTCGCGCAGCGCAACGTCAGATTTGCACGCCAGATCTCGGGCCAGTTCCCCCTTGTTTCCACCCCGCCCGGAACGATTACCGGATCAGCAAAACCAAGCTCCCGCGCCTCATCGGCCAGAGGCTTTTCCAGCCCCGGCGTCGCAACCAGAAAAATACCAAAATCGCTCAGCTTGCGCCCAACCCTTCGGTTGACGCGAAGAACATTGCCTGACTCAGCGCCGAACTGACCTGATCTTCGCTGTAGGGTTTCGAGATCAGGAATGCGGGTTCGGGCCGATCCCCGGTCAGCAGGCGCTCGGGGAAGGCAGTGATGAAGATCACCGGCAGTTCGCCCAGAGACCCCAGAAGCTCATTCACGGCGTCGATACCGGAGGATCCGTCCGCAAGCTGGATATCGGCAAGGATCAGATCCGGGCGCTGCTCTGATGCAAGCTGAACAGCGGCGGAATGCGTACGGGCGATCCCGGTTACCTCGTGGCCCATCGCCTGCACGATCCCTTTAAGATCCATTGCGATGATTGTCTCATCCTCGATAATCATGACCTTGCCGCGCACTGACTGGCTCATTTCGTCCATTGCGATACGGACAAGTTCTTCAGCCTCGGCAGCGTCGATTCCCATGATCTCGCCAATCTGGTCGAAGCGCAGGCTTTCTATCGAGTTCAGAAGCAATGCCTCACGCGAATTCGGGGTCAGCTTCGACAGATGCGCTTGTGCACGCTGGCCACGCTCTCCGCCATCGGCTTCCGAGATGGGCTGGCCGCTGGATTCCCAGAGGGCGTGAAATGCCCGGAACAGGCCGACGCGGGGATCGAGCCCATCCATGACGCTGCGATCTGCAAGAATTGCCTCTAGCGCCGCCGCGGCATAGTTATCGCCGGCGGTCTGGCTGCCCGTAAGGGCGCGCGCATAGCGGCGCAGGAACGGAAGTTCACGTCCGATAGACTTGGCAAGCTCGGCAGAAGACATATAAACCTCGATCATCGCGGCCCTAAATGGAACCTCTTCATCCTCTAGCGGTTGAGCGGCGTGCGCACAAGATTGTCGGGATTAACAAAAACATGACGAGCAAGCGGGATGAACGCAAGAAAACTGCTCTGGACAAGCAAATCGATGATAACCTGAAGCGAGTCTACGAACAGGACAGCGAGCAGGAGGTCCCCGACCGGTTTCTTGCGTTATTAGAAAAACTGCGCGAGCAGGAGTAATTTTATGGCTCAGAACGCCAATCTTTCGCAGGAACAGAAATCCGGCGAATCTCCTCGTGACGAACTGGTCGATCATTTGCCCGCTCTGCGTGCCTTTGCACTCTCCCTGACTCGTGACGGTGCGTCCGCCGACGATCTGGTACAGGATACCATCGTCAAGGCATGGACGAATATAGATAAGTTTCAGGCCGGCACGAATCTGCGCGCCTGGCTGTTTACCATTCTGCGGAACACATTCTATTCCGCACGCCGCAAGACCAAGCGCGAAGTATCGGATGCGGATGGTATCCATGCCGCGCGGCTTGCGACAAGGCCGGAACATGACGGGCGGCTGGCGCTGAACGATTTCCGCGCTGCTTTCGAGAAGCTTCCCGATGAACAGCGCGAGGCGTTGATTCTGGTCGGCGCGTCGGGGTTTTCCTATGAGGAAGCCGCTCAGATGACCGGCGTTGCCGTTGGCACGGTGAAATCCCGCGCGAACCGGGGCCGCCGCAGACTGGCCGAGCTTCTTCATCTTGAAGACGGCGAAGAGCTGGAAATGACCGACCGCGCGACGCTTGCAGCGATGGCGTCGAACGCCCCCGTCATGCGCTGAGCCGTCATGCTGCGGGAACTTGCAGAAACGCTGCAGTTCACCAAGGGTCTCGGCTTTCGTCTTGCTGCGCTTCTGTCGGTGGCGATCCTGCCCATCGGGCTGATGTCGCTGATCCAGACAATGTATCTGTCGGGCGAAGCCGAACGCTCGGCGGAAACTGCGATTGTCGGGCGGACCGGGGCCGCCGCCGCCGGAGAGCGTGCCTTGCTGCAAAGCGCACTCGGGACCGCCGATGCGCTTGGCCCGGCAGTGCTTCGCGATATCGACGATCCGGAAGCCTG
This sequence comes from Paracoccus aerodenitrificans, assembly GCF_027913215.1. Lineage (GTDB taxonomy): Bacteria > Pseudomonadota > Alphaproteobacteria > Rhodobacterales > Rhodobacteraceae > Paracoccus > Paracoccus aerodenitrificans. The sequence goes on along the minus strand of NZ_CP115784.1, from coordinate 2,998,628 downwards.
TTCGGAAATGCTGCGGGCCTTTGTCGAGCGTGGCGCGACCTATGTTTATGCTGGATTTACCCGGATCGACGGCGTCTCGAACTGTAATTCAGCCGGTGAGACACGTCAGCTGAACGGTTTTGCCGCCTATGAATATTTCATCGCAAACCCGACGACGATGGTTGTTCCGCTGCGTCAGGGTGCCGTATCTGGCCGCTCTGTCGTCGTCGTGGCGCAGCCTTTGTATCGCGACCGTGAATTGCTGGGTTATGTGGCCCTGTCCCTGTCGCAGGATCTTCTGCATTCGACGCATAGTTCGATCTACAGCTCTGAGGGGACGCGGACGATCACCTTCAATGTCGAGGGGGATATTCTTTCGGCAGATGATAATGTGGTACAGGAAATCAGCGGTGCATTGCCCCGGAACGAAACCCTGCGCAGCCTGATTTCGCGGGCTGAAACCACCTTTTCAGATGTGACGGCATCGGGTGAACAGCGGGTTTTCGCCGTCGTTTCCGTAGTGCCGGGTCTGGTCTATGCGCTTGGCAGCTTCAGTCCGATGGAGGCGGGTGTACAGGGCTATCGCGTGACCAAGCTGACGGCTGTTCTGTTTGCCGTGGCATTATGGGCAGTGTCGCTTGGGGTTGCCTATTACGCGGTTTACCGGCTGGTGCTGCGCCATGTGCGCGAACTCCGCAGCCAAATGCGCCGCTTTGCCGTCGGAGACCGTGCCGCGCCGCCGCGTATCATCAAGGATGCCCCGACCGAAATCGCGGATGTCAGTCGCACTTTTCATAATATGGTGCGTATTCTGAACCGCGACGAAGCCGCTCTGGAGGCTGCTATCGACGAAAAGACGGTGCTGCTGAAGGAGGTCCATCACCGGGTAAAAAATAACCTTCAGCTTATCGCGTCGATCATCTCGATGCAGGGCAGGGTCATCAGTGATGACGATGCCAAGCGCGTGCTGCGCTCGGTGCAGGATCGTGTCGCATCGCTCGCGTCGATCTATAAGAATCTGTATCAGGCGGAGCATCTGGAATCTGTCGACGCTGATCGGCTCATATCAGAGATTATCAATCAGATGACTCGCGCATCCAGCAGCCCCGATCACCGGCTAAAGGTGGAAACCGATATCGAGCCGCTGATCCTGCAACCCGATCAGGCGGTGCCGCTGACCCTTCTGACGAATGAAGCATTCACCAACGCGCTGAAATATGCCGGTACTCCTGACGGCTCGGGTGAGGCGCATGTGCGCGTGGAGCTTAAACGTGTCGATGACGACCATGCCCGGCTGGAGGTCACGAATTCGATCGGCACTCAGGATCGCGAAATGGACGGGACCGGGCTTGGCAGCCAGCTTATCGAGGCCTTCGCCGAACAGTTGGAGGGCAAGGCCGTCACCAAGGCCACGGATACGGAATTTACCCTGTCCCTTGTCTTCCGCACCGAAGAAATCCGCCCGCTTCCGATCGAGGATCGCGCCGTGGTTCTGACCTCTGCCGCGCGGGATGGCGCCCGGCACTGACGGGCGGGGTTTCCATCGCCCGGCGCAGATTGTAGCGTCCGCCGCGAAGCCACAGGAGTTCACATGAACCGCGAAAAACTTGGACAAAGCGGCCTCGATGTCAGCGCGTTCTGTCTTGGGACGATGACCTTCGGCAACCAGACCGATGAGTCGGACGCCCATGCCCAGCTTGACCGGGCTCTGGATGCCGGGATCACGTTTTTGGATTGCGCCGAAATGTATCCGGTCAATCCGGTCAGGACAGAAACGGTCGGGCGCTCCGAGGAATATATCGGCAACTGGCTGGCCCGCATCGGTCGCCGGGACAAGGTCGAAATCGCCACCAAGATCACCGGCGACAGTGCCGTCGTGCGGGATGGTGAGGGGATCACTTACGACTCGGTTCTGCGCTGTGTCGAGGACTCTCTGCGGCGGCTTCAGACGGATGTGATCGACCTGTATCAGCTTCACTGGCCGATGCGGGGAAGCTATAATTTCCGCCAGAACTGGAATTATGACCCCTCGGGTCAGGACCGGCGGCAGAATATCGACCATTTTCAGGAAATCCTGCGTGCGATGGATACCGTCATTCACGAAGGAAAAGTGCGTCATTTCGGTCTGTCGAATGAGACGGTATGGGGCACGCTGCGCTGGATCGACACCGCAGAGCGTCAGGATGCCGCCCGCGTCGTGTCGGTGCAGAACGAATATTCGCTGATCTGCCGCCTTTACGACACCGACTTTGCCGAGCTTGCCGTGAATGAGAAGGTGACGCTTCTGGCCTATTCGCCTCTGGCTGCGGGGCTTCTGACCGGCAAATATCAGAACGGAGCCATCCCTGAGGGCAGCCGTATGGCGGCGGATATCGCCAGTGGCGGCAAGGGCAATCTCGGCGGACGCAAATCCGCGCGGGTCTTCGACGCGGTGGCCGCTTATCACGATCTGGCCCGTGAATACGGGATTGACCCGGTTCACATGGCGCTTGCATGGCTGAAAACCCGGCCCTTCCCGGTGGTGCCGATCCTCGGCGCGACCAGTCTTTCTCAACTGGAACATCAACTGGCCGGGCTGGATACTGCCATCCCGGACGATCTCAGGACCGCAATCGACGATCTGCACCGCGCATGGCCGATGCCTTACTGACCCTTGGCGGAGACGTCTCCCTGACCGAAGCACTCGGCCGCGCCATCGCGACCGAGTTGCGTGCCGGTGACACGATCCTTTTTGAAGGCCCGGTTGGGGCGGGCAAATCCCTTCTGGCGCGGACGCTGATCCGGGCGCATCTGAACAACCCTTCGGAAGATGTCCCCAGCCCGACATTCACTCTGGTTCAGACCTATGATGCCGATGTGCCGGTCTGGCATGCGGATCTGTACCGGCTGACCGATCCCGCCGAGATTGAAGAACTTGGCCTGACCGATGCCATGTCTGGTTCCATCACGCTGATCGAATGGCCGGACCGCATGGAAAGGGTCGATGATGCGCTGACCATTCGCCTTTCAACCCTGCCTGATCCCGAAATCCGGCATATCGAACTTCTCGGCGATGCCGGGCGGTGGAGCCATATTGTCCGTGCAGCGCAGCGAGCCGCTTTCATCCAGTCCGCAGACTGGGCCGATGCAAGGGTAGAGTTTCTTGCAGGCGATGCCTCGGCGCGGCGCTATTTTCGTCTGACGGGCGAAAAGGGTCAGGCGGTGCTGATGGATGCCGACCCCGAAACGCTGGCATCCTATCTTGCAATGACGCTCTGGCTTGAGGAGCGCGGTTTCACCGTTCCACAGATCCATGCTGCGGATCGGACGCTTGGCCTCGCACTCATCGAGGATTTCGGGGATGCTCAGCTTGCCCGTGTGATCGACGCGCAGCCCATGATGGCAGAGCCGCTTTATACCCGGATCGCGTCTTTGCTTGCGCGGTTGTCTTCTTACCCGCCTGCGCCGGGCATTCTCGCGCTCGACGGGCCGGAAATGGCGCGGCAGGTGGGGCTTTTCGCCGAGTGGTATCCCTCTGCCGCAGGTGCCGGTCAGGAGGCGCAACAGGCCGCAGATCAGATCGGCCTCTGTATCGAAAAGCTTCATGCGCGGCTTTGTGCGGATATGGCTCCGGTCACGAGCCTGCGCGATTTTCACGCGGAAAACATCATTCTGACGCCGGATGATCGTCTGGGTCTGCTGGATTTTCAGGACGCTGTTGCGGCGCATCCCGGCTATGACCTTGCATCGGCTTTGCATGATCCAAGGCGAACCCTGTCAGAGCAGGTTGAACAGGCCACCATTGCCCGGTTTCTGGACGAGACCGGGCTTGATCCCCATCGTTTCAGGCCCGCCTTTGCCTTGCTGAGTGCGCAGCGTAACCTGCGGATCATGGGAATTTTCACACGGCTTTGCCTGCGGGACGGAAAAACGCGCTATCTGGACTTCATGCCGAGAAGCTGGCAGCTCATCCAGAAGGTGCTTGCCTTGCCCGAACTGGCAGAGCTGTCGGATCTGGTTTCCCGTCAGCCCGCCCCGTCAACAGAGATAATCGAAAGGATCAGGTCGCAATGTCCCTGCCCCTGATGATCTTCGCCGCCGGTAAGGGAACCCGCATGGCGCCTCTGACCGACACGACGCCGAAACCGCTTCTGAAGGTCTCGGGCCGGACATTGCTTGACCGCGCAATCGATCTGGGGCGCGAGGCCGGTGTCGGGCGGATCGTGGTCAATGCGCATTATCTGGGCGGGCAGATCCATGACCATCTGGCAGGAGGTGATATCCTCATTTCGGATGAAACCGATGCGCTTCTGGAAACCGGCGGCGGGTTGCGCAAGGCTTTACCGCTTCTCGGGGGCGGGGCGGTGATGACGCTTAACCCGGATGTGGTTTGGACCGGACCCAACCCGCTTTCCGCATTGCAGATGGCCTGGGACCCTCAGCGGATGGACTGCCTGCTGATGCTGCTTCCACGGGATCGCGCACGGGGCCGGGTTGGGCCGGGGGACTTTACCCTCAGCCATACCGGCAAGATTAGCCGGGGCGGAGATATGGTCTATGTAGGCTGTCAGATCTGCAAGACAGAGCGTCTGGCCGAGATCCGAGAGGACGTGTTTTCGCTGAACAGCCTGTGGGATCTGATGATCGCGGACGGGCGAGCCTATGGGATTTCCCATATTGGCGAGTGGTGCGATGTCGGCAGGCCGGAAACCATCGCGCTTGCCGAAGAGATGCTGGCTGAAGATGTGGTCTGACTGGCAATCGGGGATCTTCGCGCTTCCGCCAGGCGCGGATTTCTGCCGTGCCGTGGCCGAAGGCCTGATCGACCGCTGCCGCGACAAGCCGCCAGAGGCGATGGCGGCGGTCACCGTTTATGTGAACTCGGGCCGGACGCTGAGAACGCTGCGGAATGCGTTTGACGATCATGCGGCAGAGCACGGGCCGCTGTTACTGCCGAAGATGCGGCTGCTCAGTGACCTTGGGGCGGCGCTGCCCGGCGAAACCGCTTCGCCTTTGGCGCGGATGCTGGAATTGGGCAATCTGGTCTCGCGGCTGATCGACCGTGATCCCGGCCTTGGTGCGGGTCAGTCCGTTCCCGAACTGGCCGAGTCTCTTGCCGATCTGATGGCCGAAATGCAGACGGAAGGGTGCGGTCCCGAAAGCCTCGAACGCATCGACACGCGTGAACATGCCGCGCATTGGCAGCGTTCACTGGCCTTTCTGAAAATCGCGGCGCAGTTCTATCTTTCCGATCCGCCCGTCGATCCGCAGGCGCGTCAGCGCCGCATGGCCGAGATTTTGGCTGCGGACTGGGCCGGGAAAACCAAGCTGCCAGATGCGCCGATTATGGCGGTGGGCTCGACCGGATCGCATGGCGCGACGCGGCTTTTCCTGCGTGCTCTGGCAGAGATTCCGTTGGGAACCGTGGTACTGCCCGGCTATGATTTCGAGCAACCGGAAGAGATCTGGTCCTCCCTTTCCGATCAGGCTGACGACCATCCGCAGGCAAGGCTTGCCGCTTTGCGTTTCCGGCCTGTCCGGCCCTGGCTGCCTCAGCCGCAGAATGACCGCAATCGGCTGGTGTCGCTTGCGCTGCGGCCTGCGCCTGTCACTGATCAGTGGATTGATGAAGGCCCATCCCTGCCGCCTCTGGCCGAGGCGACGGCGGGGCTGACCCTGATCGAGGCCGATCAGCCGCAAGAGGAAGCGGACGCCATTGCCGTTCTGATACGCGATGCGGTCGGGCAGGGCCGGGCGACCCGGATCTTTGCCGCGGATCGCAGTCTGGTTCGCCGCATCGCTGCCGCTCTGGATCGCTGGAATCTGGAGATCGACGACAGCGCGGGGTCTCCGCTGGAATTATCGCCGCAGGGATTATTCCTCAGGCATGTTGCGGCAACGTTCGGCAGGAAGCTGACCATAGATACGGTGCTGACCCTGCTGAAGCATCCGATCACGGCGACCGGGTCATCCTTCGGCGACGCGCTTCGGCAGACCCGCGATCTGGAACTGCATCTGCGTCGCCACGGACCGGCATTTCCCGATGCAGAATTTCTGGCCGATTGGGGAACGCGCGGCGATGAGGCGCGGAAGCTCTGGTCCGATTGGTTGGGTGAGGCGGTGGCGATCATCGGCGCTTCGGAAGAGGACAGATCGCGCAGGCCGGTGTTAGAGCGGATCGAAGCGCATCTGCGGCTGGCCTCACATCTGGCAGCGGGGCCGGGCGGGCAGGTTGCGGAATCCCGGCTGTGGAGAGAGGCCGCAGGTCTTGCGGCAAGGACGGTGATGGATCACCTTGCCGCCCATGCCGACCGCGCACAGCCAATGGGTCCTTATGATTATGCCGAGCTGATAGATACGCAGCTTGCCGGACAGGCGGTGCGTTCGCGCGATCTCGGCCATCCGCTGATCCGCGCCTGCGGTACGCGTGAAGCACGGACGGAGGTCAATCTGTCGGATGGTGCGCTTGTGGTGCTGGCGGGGCTGACCGAAGGTGGCTGGCCACAAAGCCTGCCGCCCGATCCGTGGCTGTCCCGCACTATGAGGCAGGAAGCGGGACTGACCGTGCCGGAGCGGCAGATCGGTCTGTCGGCGCATGATTTTCAGCAGGCGATTGCCGCGCCCGAGGTGGTGCTGACCCGCGCCCGCAAGGATGCCGATGCCGAAGCGATCCCCTCACGCTGGCTGAATCGCCTGACCAATCTGATGAGCGGTTTGCCGGAAAGGGACGGTCCCGCCGCACTGGATGCCATGCGCCATCGCGGGGATCGCTGGCTTGCCCTTGCGCGGAGGATGTCCCTGCCCCGATACCGGACGGACCCCGCTCCGCGCCCTGCCCCTGTGCCGCCTGCCCCGGCATTTTCAGCGATCTCGGTGACGCAGGTGCGGACGCTGATCCGCGATCCTTACGCGATCTATGCCGACAAGGTTCTGGGCCTGCGCCCGCTGGACCCTCTGCGCCCCGAGCCGGGGGCCGCGTTGCGCGGCCAAGTGTTGCACAAGGTCGCGGAACGGTTGCTTCGGCCTCCTCCGGACCCGGATATCGGGGTTGATGCGCTGCACGAGCGGTTTCTGGCGATCACCCGGCAGGTTCTGGCCGAGGAAGTACCCTGGCCCGCCGCCCGCGCCTTCTGGCAGGCAAGGATGGAGCGGATCTCGGCCCGGATCGCGCGGGATGAGCTGAACAGGCTTCAGCGGGGGCGTCCTCAGGTCGTGGAAACCAGCCATCGCCTGCCGGTGCCGGGTCTGACTCTGCATCTGACGGCGAAACCGGACCGGATCGATCTTCTCGACGGCGGTGCGGTCGCGCATGTCTATGACTATAAATCCGGCAAGCCGCCGAGCGATGATGAAATGGCGCATTTCGACAAGCAGCTTATGCTGGAAGCTGTGATGGTGATGAAAGGCGCGTTCCCCTCGCTTGGGCCAATCGGGGTTGATGGGATCAGTTATATCCAGCTTGGCGGCGAGGGTGCCACGCTGCCACGCAAATTCTCGCCCGAGATGGCAGAGGAGACCTGGCAGAAATTCATCCTGCTTGCCCGCAGCTATCTGCAACTGGGTTATGGGTTCAGCGCACGCAGGGCATTGCAGAAAACGACGGATCACAGCGATTACGATCATCTGTCCCGTTTCGGGGAATGGGGTGCGGGCGACCTGCCGGTCAAGATGAAGGTGGGCGATCATGACTGATACACCAGAGGGCGAAACCCTTCCGCCGCCCGATGACGCCACATCCCGCCAGATCACGGCATCGCGGCCTGATCGGTCCACCTGGCTGACCGCGAATGCAGGCTCGGGCAAGACGCGGGTTCTGACCGACCGGGTGGCACGGCTGCTTTTGTCGGGGACACGGCCCGAGCGGGTGCTGTGCCTGACCTATACCAAGGCCGCCGCGACCGAGATGCAGAACCGGCTGCTGAAACGTCTTGGCGAATGGGCGATGCTGCCCGATGACAGGCTGATCGCGGCGCTGCGCGATCTGGGCGTCACCGATGCGCCTGACCTGCCCGCCGCGCGGCGGCTTTTCGCGCAGGCCATCGAGACTCCGGGCGGGTTGAAGGTCCAGACGATCCACAGCTTCTGCGCCTCGTTGCTGCGCCGCTTTCCGCTTGAAGCCGGGGTGCCGCATGGCTTCACCGAGCTTGATGAGCGTTCCGCAAAATTGCTTCGGCAGCGCGTGCTTGAGGATATGGCCGATGAGGGTGTGGCCGAAATTGGCGACATCACCTCGATCCATTCGGGCGATATGCTGGACGGGCTTCTTGCGCAGCTTGCGGGCGGGCTCGACCAGATGGGCGGAGAGCAGGCGCTGCGCGACGCTGCCGGAGTACCCGAGGGCTTCACCGAGGGGGATCTGCTGGCGCAGGTCTTTACCGGCGATGAAGCCGTCTGGATGGCTGAACTGATCCCGCTGATCGCCCGGGGCAGCACCAATGATGTCAAGCTGGCGGCGAAATTGCGGCAGGTGGACTGGGCTGCGCCGGGTCTTGTGGGGCTGGAAATTCTGGAGGGCGCGTTGCTGACCGGGTCTGGCGCTGCGATGCCCTATACCGCCAAGATCGACGGCTTGCCCACGAAGAAGCTGCGCGAAGGGGTTTGCGCGGTCTATATGGATCAGCTCAACGATCTGATGGAGCGGGTCGAAGCGGCCAGAGCGCAGCGCATCGCCCTGAAATTCGTGCAGCGCAGCGCGGCGTTGCTGCGCTTCGGGACCGAGTTTTCCCGCCGCTATCAGGCGCAGAAATCCGATGCGGGCTGGCTGGATTTCGACGATCTTATCACCCGGACCGCCACGCTTTTATCGGATGCGGCGATGGCGCAATGGGTGCTGTTCCGTCTGGATGGCGGCATTGACCATATCCTTGTCGATGAGGCGCAGGATACCTCTCCCGAGCAATGGTGCGTTGTCGAAAGGCTGACCGCCGAATTCACCGCCGGGGAACTGGACAGGGTGCGGACCCTGTTTGTCGTGGGCGATCCGAAACAGTCGATCTATTCGTTTCAGGGTGCCGATATTGCGGTTTTCGAAGATCGGCAAAAGGAATTCGACCGGGATTTCGCTGCCGTTCAGCGTCCGATGCAGCAGCTAGATCTGGAATATTCCTTCCGTTCCTCTCCGGCTATTCTGCGTGCCGTGGATGCGACATTTGCGGGCGAAGCGGGGCGGGGTCTGGGACAGGACAGCCATCACCGTGCCTTCCTTGCCGACCGTCCGGGCCGTGTCGATCTGTGGCCGCCGGTTGAGCCCCCGGAAAAGACCGAAGATCTTCCCTGGGAAGAACCCGTCGATCAGCTTGCGCCCGATGCCGCCCCGACACAGCTGGCCGAAGAGATCGCACGGCAGATTTCGGCGATGCTCGATCCGGTCTCTGGCGCATCCATCACCACGCGCGAGGGAATCCGGCGGCTGGATGCAGGCGATATTCTGATCCTCGTTCAGGGCCGCAGATCGCCCCTCTTCAGCGAAATCATTCGGGCGCTGAAGGCGGCTGAGTTGCCTGTCGCGGGGGCCGACCGGCTGAAGCTGGCGGCAGAGCTTGCCGTCAGGGATATCCGCGCCATGCTGAATTTCCTTGCGACGCCCGAGGATGATCTGTCACTGGCCGCGTTGCTGCGCTCGCCGCTGATCGGTCTGGATGAGGATGCGCTGTTCCGTCTGGCGCATGGCCGGGAGAAGCGGGAATATCTGTGGCGCAGACTGCGCGACTCTGATCATGCGGAAGCGCAGGAATTGCTGAGCGATATGCTGCGCCATACCAGCCTGCGTCCCTTCGATCTGATCTCGCGATTGCTGAACCGTCATTCGGGGCGCGAGCGTCTGCTGGCCCGGCTTGGACCCGAGGCCGAGGACGGCATTGACGAATTGCTGACTCAGGCTCTGGCATATGAACGCAGCGAGGTTCCGTCGCTGACCGGGTTTCTTGTCTGGCTGTCAGCCGATGATGTCGAGATTCGACGCCAGCCCGGATCGGGCGAGGGCCTGATCCGGGTGATGACCGTGCATGGCTCTAAGGGTCTGGAAAGCCCGGTGGTTATCCTGCCCGATACAAAGAAAAGAAACGCCTACCGTCCGCCCGAAGTTCTGCGCCGGGGCGATGCTCCGCCCCTGCTTACCGGCACGACAGTGGAGCGGCCCGATTTCGCGCAGGATGCAGTCAGCGAAGCCGCGCAGCGCGATGCCGAGGAACGGAAACGGCTGCTTTATGTGGCCATGACCCGTGCGGAAAGCTGGCTGATCGTTGCTTCTGCCGGCGATCCGGGCGCGGGCGAGGAAAGCTGGTATGCGATGATGCGTGACGGGCTTGCCGCAAGCGGGCTTGAGGAGACGCAGCTTGAGGGCGGGTTGGGTCCGGTGACGCGTTACAGCTTCGGTGACTGGCCGGATGCTCCGGCGGCGGAACGTCAGCCGAAGCCCCCTGCCCCCGATGCGCCCTGGTTGTGGACCGCTCCGCCGGAAGCTGCGCCGCGAAAACTGCCCTTATCCGCATCCGGTCTGGGTGGGGCGAAGGCGCTGCCGGGTCCTGACGGAAACGATCCCGAGGCAGCCATGCTGTTCGGCACAAGGCTGCATCTTCTGCTGGAAAACCTGCCCGATATCGCGCATTCGGAATGGCATGATCGCGCCCGCGACATGCTGTCGGGCAGCGAGGGCGGTCTGCCCGATGCAGAAATGCTGCAAACACTGATCGAAGAGGCTCGCGCGGTGATCGAGGCGCCGCCTCTCGCCGGGCTGTTCGATATTCCGGGCGATGAAACCGTGATGACCGAGGTTGAGCTGGCGTTTTCCTTGCCCGGGCGCGGCCCGGTTCGCGGCATTGTCGACCGGCTTATCGTCGGGCCGGATCGTGTCAGCCTGATAGACTATAAAAGCAACATGACGGTTCCCGACCGTCCCGAGGCCACGCCGCAAGGCATATTGCGGCAGATGGCGGCCTATCGTTCCGCCTTATCCCGCATCTATCCGGGGCGAATGCTTCGCACCGGCATCCTGTGGACTTCGCGGCGCGAGGTGATGTGGCTGCGGGATGAGATACTGGATCGGGTGGCCGCTTCCCTTGACCCGGCAGGTCCGGCTGCATAGCTGTAACTCAATTCCCTATGCCACCCGGCAGATATTCAGGAGAGTATGTCATGGCCACGCAACCCGTTACCGATGCCCAGTTCGAGGCAGAGGTCGTAAATTCCGACACGCCCGTGATCGTCGACTTCTGGGCAGAATGGTGCGGCCCGTGCAAGCAGATCGGTCCCGCTCTGGAAGAGCTTTCCGACGAATATGCGGATAAGATCAAGATCGTTAAGGTGAATGTGGACGAAAACCCGGAAAGCCCGGCTTCGATGGGCGTACGCGGCATTCCGGCGCTGTTCATGTTCAAGGACGGCAAGGTTGTATCGAACAAGATCGGCGCTGCACCCAAGGCTGCGCTGAAGGCCTGGATTGACGAAAACGTCTGATCCGAGACTGTCTGAGAATGGATTGGGGGCGGCGGTCAGATTGGCCAGCCGCCCTTTCTCATGGCCTCAATGATGCGGTCCCCGGCAGAGGGGGCCGAGGCATCTATCGCCTGATCGCGAAGAAACCAGAGCAGATATTTCGCATAATACGCCTTGTGATGTGGGGCGCGTTGCAGGGCCTCGTCTGCACCCAGATCGCTGACTTTCAGGGCGATATGGTGGAAATCAATCTGGCCGAACAGGACCACCGGCCGGGCCAGAAGATAGGCATCGAAGGCGACCGAGCTGTTTTGCGTCGCGACAAATGACGTGCCCGGCAGCAATGCGCGGCTGTTGCTTCCGATGCAGAGATTGTCGTAACGGCGGATCAGCGCGTCGAGCGCCCGCTTTTCCTTGCCGCTGTAGTCACCCTTCGGATGTAATGTGACAATGCAACGCCTGCCCGTGGCGGCGACGGTTTCAACCATGTCGAGCGGGCTCATTGTCTGGAAGGAGCGCATTTCGGTCAGCCGTTCCTGAAGGGGAATCAGCACATGCTCGGGCGTGCCGGGTGACAGGTCGGGCATGATGCGCTGCCGCAATTTATGGATGAACTGCTTCGCCTCTGCCTGATCCGTCTGATCCGGTTCGAATATCGTTTGAGCGACCGGCCATCGCCAGCGTTGCGGGTCCTTTTCGATATGCCAGAACGGATAGTAATAAGTCCGGCGAAACAGCAAAACGCGGGAATGTGACGGACCGCTCATATGGTGAAGCGCATAGCTGCGGCGATCCGGGATGCGGTCGGTTTCGGCGGCAAATTCGACGGTCCAGCCACAGTCTTCCACCGCTTCCCTGATCCGGTTCGCAAAGTTGAAACGGCCCGCTTTTGCTTGCGAAAGCATGGACTCTTCAAGATGGATTCGCAAAGTTGTTTCAACCATATGCGCAAGCTAGGCTGCGCCGCATATGACCGCAATGGCTTGCGGGCCGGGCGGCGCACACCTATCTGCACTGCAACGAAGGAGAGTTTCATGGCGGATGATAAGTTCCCCGGCTGGCATGGCACCACGATTCTTGCGGTGAAGCGCGGTGGCAAGGTGGTTGTCGCAGGTGATGGGCAGGTCAGTGTCGGTCAGACGGTGATGAAAGGATCGGCCCGGAAAGTACGCAGATTATCGCCGGGCGGGCGTGACGTGGTTGTCGGATTTGCCGGTTCGACAGCCGATGCTTTCACCCTGCTGGAGCGGCTGGAGAAGAAACTGGAAGCCGCGCCCGGACGGCTTCAGCGGGCCTGTGTCGAACTGGCGAAGGACTGGCGCACCGATAAATATCTGCGCAATCTCGAAGCGATGCTGATCGTCACCGATGGTGCGCAGCTTTATGTCGTCACCGGCGCCGGCGATGTGCTTGAGCCGGAACATGACATCGCCGCAATCGGCTCGGGCGGGAATTTCGCCTTGGCGGCGGCGCGGGCTTTGCTTGAGACCGGGATGGATGCCGAAGAGATCGCCCGCAAGGCGATGGCAATCGCTGCGGATATCTGCGTGTACACCAATGGAAACCTTACCGTCGAAAAGCTGGATGCGTGATTCAGGGGGCGTTGCCCCCTGACCCCCAGGATATTTTCAGCCAGGATGAAAGAGAGAATATGACCGAACTGACTCCGCGTGAAATCGTCTCGGAACTGGACCGGTTTATTATCGGGCAGAAGGATGCCAAGCGGGCCGTTGCTGTGGCGCTGCGCAATCGCTGGCGGCGCAAGCAATTGCCGGATGATCTGCGCGATGAGGTCTATCCCAAGAACATCCTGATGATCGGCCCGACCGGCGTCGGCAAGACCGAGATCAGCCGCAGACTGGCCCGGCTGGCGCAGGCGCCGTTCATCAAGGTTGAAGCAACGAAATTTACCGAGGTCGGCTATGTCGGGCGCGATGTCGAACAGATCATCCGCGATCTGACCGATGCGGCCATGATCGATACGCGTGAGCGGATGCGCGAGGACGTGAAATCCCGCGCTCACAAGGCGGCTGAGGATCGGGTGATCGAGGTGCTTGCCGGTGAGGGTGCGCGGGACCAGACCCGGAATATGTTCCGCGACAAGCTGAAGCGGGGCGAGCTGGACGATACGGTGATCGAGGTCGAGATTCAGGATAACTCGAATCCTCTGGGCGGTCTGGATATTCCCGGTCAGGGCGGCATGGGAATGATGGACCTGTCGGGGCTGATGAAGGCTTTCGGCGGTCGGCGGGTGAAGCGGAAAGTGACCGTCGCGGAAAGCTATGAGTTGCTGATCGCTGAAGAGGCCGACAAGCTGCTGGATGACGAGGCGGTGAAGGCCGCCGCCTTGGAAGCGGTTCAGGAAAACGGCATCGTTTTCATCGATGAGATCGACAAGGTCTCGGCGCGGACCGATGCGCGTGGCAGCGATGTCAGCCGTGAAGGGGTGCAGCGTGATTTGCTGCCCTTGATCGAGGGTACGACGGTCAGCACGAAATATGGGCCGGTCAAGACCGATCATATCCTGTTTATTGCCTCTGGGGCGTTCCATGTCTCGAAACCCTCGGATCTGCTGCCCGAGCTTCAGGGCCGCCTGCCGATCCGGGTTGAGCTTCGTGCGCTGACGGAAGAGGATTTCGTGCGCATCCTGACCGAGACGGATAACGCCCTGACCCTGCAATATACTGCGCTGATGGGCACGGAAGGCGTCAGCGTCGAATTTGCCGAGGACGGGATATCCGCGTTGGCGCGGATCGCCGCCGAGGTGAATGACAGTGTTGAGAATATCGGTGCGCGGCGGCTCTATACGGTTGTCGAGCGGGTCTTCGAAGAGCTGTCTTTCTCGGCCCCTGACCGCAGCGGCGAAAAGCTGGTGGTCGATGCCGGTTTCGTCGAGAAGCATCTTGGCGATCTTTCGCGATCTGCCGATCTGTCGCGCTATGTGCTGTAAAATTGATATTTTTGCCTGCACGAAATTTTGAGCGATGGCAGGCGGAATAGGACGCGTTGCACGGAACCAGCGATGCAAAGCGTTCGTTATACTGGCAGCTTAGAGAAATTGATCTGATGCCGGAGTAGCGATGCAATTCAATATGTTCACGGGCCTGTTCGGCCTTATCATTTTTGCGCTGGATGTCTGGGCGATTGCGCAGATCATCAATTCGGGCGCAGAGAGGACCAGCAAGATTATCTGGGTTCTGGTTGTCGCCATCCTACCGGTGGTTGGGCTGATTGCGTGGTATTTTGCCGGGCCAAAGTCGAATATCGGGTAGATCTCAGGGCTTCGTTTCCGCAACCGTTTCCGGTGCTATGAGGCGGATTCGGCTGTCGGTAACGGGTTGTCTTCGATTTTCGGATGATGAGCTGTCTGGCTGGCGGAGGCCGGTGTAAAGCGCACCAGTCGCCGCCCCCCGGGTAAAGGCGATAATGACCAGTTCAGAATGCCGGTATCGCCGGGGCCGAACAGTACGCCCCGGCAGGCTGATACTGTGTCACTGGATGTCAGTTTCTGTTCCAGCTCTGCCAGCCCCGGTGCTTCTGACCAGTCTCCGCGCCATAATGTCAGCGCGGCGGAGAGATCCCGCGGCTCTTCGCGCCACAGGGTCAAATAAGACTGATTGGCGAGCAGGGCTTGGCCTAGGGCGTCGAACAGAATAAGTGCCTCATCAAGGGTGTTCATCACATCGTTGATTTTCTGAAGCTCTTCCCTGAGATCGCGGACCCGGCTGACTTCCGGGGTAATGTCTTCGAACAGCAACACGGCCGCGCCGCCCCCGTAGGGCCGACCGCTGACCCGATAGGTGCGGTCACCCGGAAGGGACCATTTCTCGGCAAAATAGCCCGAATCCTCGCCTGCTTCCAATGCAAGCAAGCCTTTGCGCCACTCGTTGTAATCACGACGCTCGGGCACCATTCTGCGATCGCGCAATTCGTCCAGAACAGAGCTGAGCGAGGGGCGGGCTGTCAGGAAGGGTGTGGGCAGGCCTGTCAGGTCCGACAGTGCCGGATTGAATAATTGCAGAATGCGCTGACGGTCGAACACCGCCAGTCCGATGGATAATTCCGCAAATGTGTTGGTCAGCGAGCGGAGGAATTCGCGATGGGTTTCCTCTGCCTGCACCTTCGCATCGGCATTGAGCGCATAGGTTATGGTGCCGTGAGTGGCGATGTGCTGATGACATTCATACCAGTTAACAGCGGCCTGCGAATCGAGCCCCGACGGTATTGCGTGGCGGCGCGTTCTGTCCGTCCCGGCTGTTCCGCCGAGGATATCCGGCAATGGCCATTTCGTGTGCTGTGGGTCCAGAGTCTCTGAAAGCGCGAGATATGGCGAATTGACCCAGGTTATTTCATTACTGGAATCGCGACGCGAAACCAGCATGGGGGCATTGTCGACGACTTCGCGAAGAAGACCCAGCTCATCCTCCATCGCCTTATAGGACAGCGCGTCGATCACAATCCCGGCCTCTGTGTTTTCGGGCTGCACCAATGTCAGCCGAATTGCGCCACTGATCGTTTTTTCCGCAGTCAGGCGAACCCCGGCGGTATCTTTCCCAGACAAGATCGCCCTGCCCTCTGCTGCAAGCATATTATCCAGCTCAGAAAGATCCGGAAAACACCGGGCCAGCCGGGTCTTGAGCGAGGTCAGCGTCGAACTCGCGCACCCGTCCAGAATGGCTTTGGCAGGTCTTGTTGCGTCGAGCAGTTTTTCGTTGTTGTAGAGGAAAATACAGGGCTCAAGCAGACCTTCGGTCAGCGAGGCTTTGACGTGACGATTTTCCAGCCCCCGAATTATAAACACACCCGCAAAGCAAGGTACTGCGGTACAAAAAAGCGCGACCGATATGGTTACAAGGTCATGCATTTGCCTGTGGAACTCCGACATTCCACATCAGGCTTGCTGAAAATAGTTAATAACCTGTTAATTCATTCAAGAAGATATGGGTTATCTTTCAGAGCCTTGCGGTCATCTGCAAGGATGCGGTGATCGGGCCAAGTGACCGTGATTTCGGCGCCTGTCCGGCCATTCCCGAAAGCAACCCTCGCTCCGCTTCCTTCCAGCAATGTCCGGGCAATAAACAGTCCCAGACCCATCCCCTCCTGCCCTGCCGGTTTGTCATCGCGCCGTGCGACGGGCAGAAAATCGTCAAGCTGGCTGAGTACATCCGCGGGAAATCCCGGCCCGTCATCGCGAATGGTGACCGATAACTGCCCGTCGAAAATGCTGGCGTCGATATCGACGTCCTGACGGGCATAATCCACGGCGTTCTGGATGATATTGCGCAGGCCGTGCAATATCCCCGGATCGCGCCTGACGATAAGCCCACCGACATCATCCGCAAGCGAGATCGAGACTTGCCGTGAGCGATCTGCATGGGGCGCGGCGGCCTCTTCTAGCAAGGTGCGCAGCGGAGCGGTTCGAAGCTGAAGGTCCTCTTTCCCTGCCCTGCCCATCGAGCGCATGATTTCCCGGCAGCGATCGGCGGACTGTGCAAGCGCCGTGACGTCCTCGTCCAGATCCTTGCGATCCGGAAGCGCCTCGGCCAGTTCATCGCGCAATTCGGTTGCGATCAGCTTGATCGTCCCAAGCGGTGTACCGAGTTCATGTGTCGCCGCCGCGATCACGCCGCCCAGATGTTGCAGCTTCTGTTCGCGTGCCAGGGCAAGCTGGGTCGCAAAAAGCGCATTGGCCGAGGCCGCAAGCTCATGCGAGACACGCCGCGCGTAGCCTGCAAAGAACACTACCCCGATCACGATTGCCGTCCAGTGCGCCAGAAGCAATGCGGGCGGCATGGTCAGATCGAGGGTCGCATGCTGCAGCGGGCTGGCACTTACGGCCGCGATTGAGATCATGATGATGGTCGTCAGCCCGACGATCAGAGTTTCGCGGGTCGGCAGAGCGGTCGCTGCAACCGTCACGGGTGCCAGCACCAGAAGCGCGAACGGGTTTGACAGACCGCCGGTCAACGCAATCAGAAGCGAGATCTGTATGAGGTCGAAGACAAGCTGCGCCGCTACGCCACGCCGGGTCAGGCGCTGCGGCATGAACGTCATCCACAGGTTCAGAAGCGCACTGCATATGACGACCGCAAGCGCGGCAGTGATTGAAAACCTGACGCCGATTATCCAGGCAACCGCGATGGCTCCGATCTGACCGCCCAATGCGACCCATCGCAGCAGTATCAGTGTACGCCTTCGGATCGGCTCTGCTCTGGGAACGAAATCAAAAAGCCGCGAGATTCCCGGAACGGGGCTGGTCGCCATGTCACCACCTGTTACGCACATGTCGCTACCGTTGATATCCGGGTCGGATTAAGCGATCAATGCGCTGCAATTTCGTGGGGATTAGTCATGACTGACAAGAAGCTTCTTATCGTCGGGGCGCTTGCCTCTGTCCTGTTGCTGGTTCTTGGCTGGCTGTGGCTGGGCCGCGCGGATAATGCAGCCACGCAAACTGCACTTGGTGATGGTCAGGACGCGTTTTCGCAATGCCGGGAGGGCGTCATTGCAGGCGGTGCCGGTTCGATTGGCGGGCCTTTTGAAATGACCGACGAAAACGGCAATCGCGTGACGGATGCCGATATTATCACAAAGCCGACGCTGATCTATTTCGGCTTCAGCTTCTGCCCGGATGTTTGCCCGCTGGATAACAGCCGGAATGCCGAGGCGCTTGATCTGCTGGAAGAAGACGGGATCGACGCTCAGGCGGTTTTCGTTACGGTCGATCCGAAACGCGATACGCCGGAAGTGATGAATGATTACACCGCCAATATGCATGAAAAGATGATCGGCCTCACAGGTTCCGAGGAAGATATCGCGGCAATGGCGAAAACCTGGCGTGTCGCTTATATCGTGAATGACGATGGCAGTGACGATTATACCGTTTCGCATACGACGCAGACTTATCTGTCTTTGCCCGAAGCAGGATTCGTTGAGTTCTTCAATCGCGACATAAGCGCCGAAGAAATGGCCGAGCGGGTCGGTTGCTTCGTGAATGCGTCCTGATCTCGGAGGCTGCACGAAGATTTGATCCCGCCCCGCTTTTTGTTTAGGGATATATGTCTGTTTCGCGGCGGAGATACCGATGTCTGAAGAGTATGATTTTGAAATTGGCAGAGATGCTTCGCTGCTTGTTGTCGATGATGACGAGATTTTTGCAAACAGGCTTGGCCGCGCGATGGAAAAGCGGGGATTTCAGCCGAAGATCTCTTTTTCTGTGGCTGATGCCCTGATCTCTCTCAGATCGTCACCGCCCGCCTATGCTGTGGTCGATCTGCGTCTGGAGGATGGGAACGGGCTGGATATTGTTGATGCGCTTCATGATCTTCGCCCTGATGCGCGGGTTGTCGTGCTGACGGGCTATGGCGCCATCGCAACCGCAGTCGCTGCCGTGAAGATGGGAGCGACGGATTATCTGGCAAAGCCGGCTGATGCCAACGATATCGCTGCGGCTCTGCTGGAAAAAAACGAAGTTCTGCCGTCTCCGCCGGAAAATCCGATGTCTGCTGACAGGGTTAAATGGGAACATATTCAACGCGTTTATGAACAATGCGACCGAAATGTAAGCGAAACGGCAAGGCGGCTTCATATGCATCGGCGTACACTTCAGCGGATTTTGGCCAAAAGAAGTCCGAAATAGGAATAAGCCTATTTTAAATTGACATTTATGCCTATTTAATTTTATTGGATAGTTTCTGACTTAATTGGAGTGATCGATGATCGATCTGGAAAACTTATCGCTTAAAGAACTTCGAGACCTACGCACCCAAGTTGACCGTTCAATCAATGGATATGAAGAGCGGAAGCGCCGCGAAGCTTTGGCAGCCGTTGAAGAAGCGGCAAAAGAGCATGGCTTTTCGCTGAATGAGCTGACAGGCGGCAAAAAGGGGCGTCGTAGTTCCAAGGTATCG
This sequence comes from Paracoccus aerodenitrificans, assembly GCF_027913215.1. Classification (GTDB taxonomy): domain Bacteria; phylum Pseudomonadota; class Alphaproteobacteria; order Rhodobacterales; family Rhodobacteraceae; genus Paracoccus; species Paracoccus aerodenitrificans. The sequence continues at coordinate 2,979,327 of NZ_CP115784.1, read as the reverse complement.
GCGAAATATGCGAATCCCAATGATCCGACCCAGACCTGGACTGGCCGCGGACGGCGCCCGCTTTGGGTGCAGGATGCGCTGAACAATGGCAAATCGCTGGAAGATCTGGCGATCTGATCTATTCTAAAGGGTCCACATTATTAGTGAGCCCTTTATGTAATTTAAACTTACGTTACGTTAATTAATCGCTCGAAACGCGCTAAATAAGCTTTTCTGGACTCTGTCGGCGGCCGCAAGTTTATCCGAAGCCCATCACAGTACCCGGGCTTCGGAACCTTAAATATTGTCCGCGCCTCACTTTCCGAAAATCCTGCAATTTCTATTGCTTCCAACCAGGCTGAAATATAATCTGCCTGTTTTATGAGCTGTTTAATTTTCGTTGGTAATTTCACCGGCAAACCGAAGCGTCGATGAACCGCTTCCGCAATACGCAGATCCATCTCTTCATATTCCTGCCCCAACGCCCCTTTTACGGGCGAAATCATGTCGCCCAGAACATATTCCGGGGCATCATGCAGCAGGGCCGCCAATTGCCAGCGTGGTTCCGTATCAGGGTTCAGCTTTGTAAATGCCTGTTCGACCAGCAATGAGTGCTCGGCGACGGAATAGGGCCAATCGCCGCGCGTCTGGCCGTTCCAGCGGGCGACGAAGGACAGACCGTGGGCAATATCCTCGATCTCGATATCGACCGGGGTAGGATCGAGCAGATCGAGCCTGCGCCCTGACAGCATCCGCTGCCAGGCGCGCATCTGTCGTTTCGGCATGGATCAGGAAACGGGGGCGTTCGCGGGCCGCTCGGCCTGGGCGCGGCGTGCGATCTCCTGCCGGTACAATGCAACGAAATCCACCGGGTCCAGATTCACCGGCGGGAAGCCGCCGTCGCGGGTGGTGTCGCTGATGATGCGGCGGATGAAGGGAAACAGCATGCGCGGGCATTCGATCATCAGGAAAGGATGAAGCTGTTCCTCGGGAACGCCCGCGACGTGGAATACTCCGCCATAATCCAGCTCGCACAGAAACAGGTTCGAATCGTCATTGCTGTTCTTCGACGAGACACGGAATTTCGCGATGACCTCATACTGGTTCTCGACGCTGCGCTTGCGGGCATCGAGGCTGACCTGAACCGCGATTTCCGGCTTGACGTCCGAACCGTTCAGACCTTTTTGCGCCACGATGTTTTCGAAGGAAAGATCGCGCACGAACTGGGCGAGGATCTGCATGCGCGGCGGCTGCGGCGTATCGCTGCCATTATTCGCGTTGTCAGCGGCGGCGTTCTGGTTTTCGTCGGTCATCTGTCTCGTCCTTTCAGGATGGCTTGGCGGTGTTTCTAGCACCCGTTGACGCCTGTCTCAACGGCGAGTGTCCCAACGGGGCCGCCCGCAATCTCAGTCCGGACGCGTCCAGCCAGAAGGCTTTCGCGGCCCGGAGTTACGCTTCGTCGCGCTGCGGTCTCCGGGCGGCAGTTCGATATCGTCGCGTGACGTATAGGGATCGTCCTGAACGACATAGTCACCGTCAATCGTCGCCTCTTCGCGTCCGGGCCAGCCGTGGCGCGGCTGTTTTCCGTCGTCGAAGCCGAAACCGCTGCGCGTGACGGTCATCCGCCGTCCGGCCAGCCGCATGATCCAGTCGCGAACCGCCGGGATTAGCAGCAGCAGGCCGACTGTATCGGTGAAGAACCCCGGAGTCAGCATCAGCGCACCGGAAAACAGAATCATCGCGCCATGCGCCAGAGGCCGTGTCGGATCGCGCATACTGCGAAAGGAATCCTGCAGATCCGCCAAAGCCCGCCTGCCCTGACTGCGGATCAGCATCATGCCGACCACAGCCGATAAAAGCACCAGCCCGATGGTCGGCCAAAGCCCGATCAGGCCACCGACCTGGATAAACAGGGCAATCTCGATGATCGGGATCAGGATAAACAGGATCAGTATCGGCATCTTTCTCCTCGGCTCCGGGGGAAACTGGACTTGGCCCGGTTGCGTCACTACATAAGAACCCACGGTGGAAATACCAGCCACCGCGACGTGCTGCTAAGGATGGACAATGTCAAACCCGGTGATTCAGCTGATAGTTCTGGCCGCGATCGCGGTGTTCCTGATATTGCGCCTGCGCGGCGTTCTGGGAACGCGCGACGGATTCGAGCCGTCCCGGGTCGAACAGGACCAAGCCGAGCGGGATTTTCGCGTGGTCGAGGATGATGCCAGTGGCGATGACAGCGATCTGACCGATCATGTCGACCCTGAAAGCCCGGCATATGCTGCCCTTGTCGCGATGAAGCAGGTCGAGCCGTCCTTTTCGCTTGGAGAGTTCCTGTCCGGCGCAAAGCAGGCCTATGAGATGATCCTTGTTGCCTTCGAAAACGGCAATCTCGACGATGTCCGCGCTTTCCTTGCGCCCGATGTGGCCGAGGCGTTTGACGGTGCGATTGCGATGCGTGACCGCTCTGGCCGGACGGTCGAGGTGGATTTTCTGGGCACGCGCGAAACCTCGCTTGCCGCGGCCGAGTTCGATACGGACAGCAATATCGCCGAGCTTTCGGTTCGCTTCGTCGGTGAGATGATCGTGGCGACGCGTGACGCAGACGGACAGGTTGTCGAGGGTGACGCGAAAAAGCCCCGCAAGCAGCGTGATACCTGGACATTTGAGCGTGAAATGGGTGCGGCTGACCCGAATTGGCGGCTTGTCGCAACCGGTGCCTGATGGCCCGCAAACGCGGCTTGTCGCCTGAAGATACGGATCTGTGGCGGCGGGCGATGCGTAATACCACGCCTCTCCACCCGGAGCGGCGCGGCGATACGGCGCTGAACGGCACTTCGCAGAAACCCTCCGAAAAGGCGAAACCGTCAGAGCCTCCGCAACCTGCGGAGGGTTTTCCACTGCCGCCGGAAATTCGTCTGGGCAGTCGGGCCGGAAATACGCCGAAGCTGAATGCGACATCGGCAAGGCCCGACACGCCGGGGGCAGGGCAGCTTCGCATGGACCGCAAGCTGCATAAGCAGATGTCAAAGGGTAAACTTAGGCCCGAAGCCAGGCTTGATCTGCACGGTATGACACTGGCCGAAGCCGACCCCGAGCTGACCGCGTTCATCCTGTCATGCCATGCAAACGGGCTGCGGCTTGTGCTTGTGATTACCGGCAAGGGCAGGGGTAGGGACCCCGGCCCACTGCCAACCCGGCCCGGCGCATTGCGTCATCATGTACCCTACTGGCTGCACCGACCGCATTTGTCGCGGGTCGTGCAGCAGGTCACTACCGCGCATCTCCGACATGGCGGCGAGGGCGCGTATTACGTCTATTTGCGGCGCTGAGGCTTTTTCTTCGGCGGCAATGTCTGCGTGAGCCGGACCGCGCGGGCGACAGGTGGTCTTGGATATTCGACCAGTTTGCCGCCGGGCCGAACTATAGCGTGGGCTTCATGTCAGGAGGTGATTTTCACGTTCGAAGTCAGACAATCATATGCCTCTGCCGGGTCAATCCCACGGCCACGACCATCCATCGAGATCTTAACCTGCAAGATGCGTAGCATGTCAGCAAAATCGATGCTGGTGAACTGCGAAGCCTGATCGATGTAGAATATTTCCGGCGGACTATGTTTATGCGGCGGCTCCTCTAGTGCCGAGGATGAAACTGGAGGCATCGGACAAAAAACCCACTCCTTTCCTGGGTGAGTGGGGCTCGATATAGGCCGTCTCTGCCTCGACGGCACAGCTTGCTCGTTTCTAAAAAGACGGACGGCTCTGCCTTTCTGCACAATGTTACCCGCATGGCGCGGGCAGGACATCTCAAAATGCAGCGGCTTCGGCGGCGATCTGGGCCTTCGATTTTCGGCCACGCTCAGTCGCGGATTTCAGTTGCCCGCAAGCCGCCATGATATCTTCGCCGCGCGGCGTCCGGATCGGGCTGGCATAGCCCGCCTTATAGATAATATCGGCGAAGCTCTCGATCCGCTTCCAGCTTGAGCGGCGATACGGCGCACCCGGCCATTCGTTGAACGGAATCAGGTTAATCTTGGCGGGGATGCCGCGGATCAGCCGGACCAGACGGTGCGCATCTTCGTCGCTGTCATTGACGCCATCGAGCATCACATATTCAAAGGTGATGCGCTCCGAGTTCGAGAGCCTCGGATAATCGCGCAGGGCATCCAGAAGTGCCTCGATATTCCAGCGCCGGTTGATCGGCACCAGCTTGTCGCGGACTTCATCCGTTGTCGCGTGGAAGCTGACGGCGAGCTGACACCCGATTTCCTCGGCGGTCCGCGCGATTTCGGGGACGACGCCGGATGTGGACAGGGTGATGCGACGACGGCTCAGCGACAGGCCCTCATTATCCATGACCACACGCATGGCGTCGCGCACCGCTTCGAAATTATAAAGCGGCTCTCCCATGCCCATCAGCACCATATTGGAAACCAGCCGCGTTTCGTCCTTCGGCTTGCCCGGCTCGGGCCACTCGCCCAGATCGTCGCGTGCCAGCATCAACTGTCCGACGATTTCGCCCGGGGTCAGGTTGCGGACAAGCTTCTGCGTGCCGGTGTGACAGAAGGAACATGTCAGCGTACACCCGACCTGAGACGAAACGCACAGCGTCCCGCGACCGTCCTCGGGAATATAGACCGCCTCGACCTCATGCCCGCCGGCAAGGCGCAGCAGGTATTTGCGCGTACCATCCTCGGAAATCTGGCGCGAGACGATCTCGGGCACAGAGATATCGAACTTCTCTGCCAGCCCGGCGCGGTATTCCTTCGCGAGATTTGTCATCTGGGCGAAATCGCGCACGCCCCAGTGATAGACCCACTGCCAGATCTGACCGACCCGCATTTTCGCCTGCCGCTCGGGCGTTCCGGCGGCGATCAGCGCCTCGCGAAGCTGATCGCGGGTCAGGCCGACAATATTGATCCGCCCGGCATCGGGCAGTTTGCGAGGTATTGTCAGCACGTCTTGCGTGATCGGAGAGCTCATGGTGGCAGATTCCCTGAGAAGGTGACACACATATTGAAAAAGCGTCCGCCGATCAAGGCAGGAGCTGTTTCTTTGGGTTTGAGAACGCCGTTAGGCTCCAGACCCATTGATTTCGGGCTGTTTGCGTGATTCAGGCTCTGCAAGGAGACCTGATTTATGAGCAACCTTTTCTGGCTGACTGACGCGCAGATGGAGCGTCTGAAACCCTATTTCCCGAAATCCCACGGCAAGCCACGCGTTGACGACCGGCGTGTGCTGAGCGGCATAATATTCATCAATCGTAATGGCTTGCGATGGTGCGACGCGCCGACGGACTACGGCCCCGCCAAGACGCTCTACAACCGCTGGAAGCGCTGGAGCGAGAACGGGACCTTCGCCCGGATCATGGTGGGCCTCGCCGCCGAGAGCGCCGAACACAATACGATCATGATCGACGCGACCTATCTGAAAGCGCACCGCACGGCCTCGAGCCTGCGGGTCAAAAAAGGGGGCGCGGGCGCCAGATCGGGCGAACGAAAGGCGGCATGAACACGAAACTGCACGCCGTCACCGACGCGAAGGGCCGGCCGATAGGGTTCTTCATGTCCGCCGGACAAGTCAGTGATTACACCGGGGCAGCGGCACTTCTGAACAGCCTGCCGGAGGCGGATTGGCTGCTGGCCGATCGGGGCTATGATGCCGACTGGTTCAGAGATGCCTTGAAAAACAAGGGGATAAAGGTTTGCATCCCGGGTCGGAAGTCGCGCAAGAAACCCGTCAAATACGACAAGCGGCGATACAAACGCCGCAACCGCATCGAAATCATGTTCGGCCGACTCAAGGATTGGAGGCGCGTCGCCACCCGATACGACCGTTGCCCCGAGACCTTCTTCTCTGCAATCCTGCTCGCCGCGACCGTCATCTTCTGGTTATGATCAAGAACGAGTCCTGAGCCTAGGAGTTCGTTAATGTCCTTCCATTTTCGATTAGCTGAGCATCGCAGCCAAGCGGTTGCGTGCGTATGCGATAACCCCGTCACATCGTACGCGTATCCGACGTCCAGGCTCGTCGATGCTTGGACACAGCAAGTCCACTATTGGATGTATCACACGTCATTCTGTTCGGACTGTAAAACGGGCAGACCCATAATGCATATCGCTTCATCAAGTCGTTCGCTCGGCTTCACCGGATAACGGAGTAAGAAATGGCAATTTACAGAGGTACCGATGGCAACGACAGTACTGGCGGAACCATCGGGAGTGACGTCAGATCCGGCGCGAGTGGGGACGATACGATCTGGGGTGGTCCCGGCGGCGATTATATTGGCGGCGACTTCATCGGGGTTCACATTCCGACGCGGTACCAGCAGCAGGCAGCAGGCTTCAATGTCCCCATAACACTTGCAGATGATATGCGTTCTGCGAATGCCAGCGATCCAGCGGGTACGCCATATCGTTACGAGTTTGTAAACAACAATACTGTCAATCTTCAGATCTATTACGTAGAGCCGGATGGCTCGATTACTGCTGTGGGCAATGTTCCTTTGGGGCAGGCGCGGTCGTTCAATGTCAATTCTGCAGGCGGTAAGTTCATTGCTGTCAACAATGACACTGGTGAAATTTACCGGCATATGGATGTCACCGGAAATGCTTCCGCCGCTGTCACGACAGATATTAAAGCGGTCGTGCAGGGGAATGATTCGCTTTCCGGCGGAGCAGGCGACGACACGATTTTCGGCGATGGCGGCAATGATAGGCTCTATGGCGGAGATTATCGTGAGAATGATACGGCCTACAGCGATAGTGATTATCTTGATGGCGGGGCCGGAACCGACACGATTTATGCTGGCGCTGGTAATGATAAACTCGCCGGGGGTACCGATAACGACACACTTATGGGTGAACTTGGCCGCGACACGCTCGTCGGTGGTGGCGGTACGTACTCTCTTTCCGGTGGTGATGGTAACGATATCATCCACGGTGATAATTATACAATAATCGACAGTTCTGCAACCGACGGTCGCTATACCAACATCTTTGGTAACGGGCTGTCCGCCAGCTACAAAGACGATAGTGCCGCCACACATGTCACTTACAGGTTTGTTCATGATGTAGGCGGAAATATCGACGTTTATTACATTCAGCCGAACGGCGACCTCGCATTTGTTACCTCTGTTTCGAGCGGGAACTATAATGGCGCAAGCCTGCCTGCCAATGCGAGCATCGCGATCGTTCAGGACAGCGTTATCATGGGGGTCATTCCGCGCTCTGAAACCGGAGCGGCGCAGACGTATGATATCTCCAACTATATGTCCGGTACGTTCGGTGAAACTGCGCCCGGCGCTGCCGCCGACCTTATCGACGGTGGTGCAGGAGCCGATACGATATATGCACAGGCAGGAGACGACGTCGTTGAAGGCGGTACAGGTGCGGACTTCATCGATGCCGGCTCTGGCGGCGATAAGGTTGTTGGCGGCGAGGGCAGCGACATCATTCTGACCGGTTCGGGTGATGATGTCGTATACGGCGAAAGCGAAAGCGGCGGTGCTTTGCCCGGCGTCAACTTCAACGACCTTATAAACACCGGCGCTGGCAGAGACATCGTCTATGGTCAGCAGGGAAATGATACTGTGTCCGGCGGTATCGGAAATGATGATCTTTTCGGTGGCGTTGGCAATGACCGATTGCTTGGTGATGGTGGCGCGGACAGCCTTGAAGGAGGCGATGGTAATGACACCCTGACCGGTGATGGTCCTGGTCTGCTGCCAAGACGTATCGGCTCCAGTCAGACTGTTCCCAATTTCCTAACCAGCGATGCAGGCTCTGACACCGCGTTCACGGGACCTGGTACTGGAGCTGGCAAGACCGCAGTTACATTCGAAAATAACTACGTCAGAGGCGTAACTATCTACTATGTCGAGCCGGACGGAACCCTGAAGACGGCGACGATGGGGATACCCAATGGCGGCAATAATGAACGGACCTTTCATTTTCCGGAAAATTCGAATGTCGTCGCGGTGGATGGAGCGTCGGGCGAGATCGTCGGATATTATGCCGATATCACCGATCCAAGCTGGGGCGGCTCCATCGAAATTACCGCAGAGGGCAACGAAGATGCCGACCAGTTCGCGCCAACTGGTGGTAATGATACGCTGATTGGTGGCGCTGGACGAGATGACATCGACGGCATGGATGGCGACGACACCATTGATGGTGGTGCCGACGCTGATGTTATGCGCGGCGGCGTCGGAGATGATGCGATTACCGTCAGCGGCGGCGACCAAGCCTATGGCGAAGACGACCGCGATACGTTCACATTCGATCTGGCGAATATCGCGGATGGCGATACGATCACGATTGACGGTGGGACTGGTTCCACGGCCGCAGGGGACATTGATGATTGGGATACGATAGACCTTACCGGTCTGACCATCGTATCCCACACCAATGTTCTGGAAGATGCCGATGGCAACTCCTATAGCGGCAGCGTTGTGCTCTCGGACGGGTCGAAAGAGTTCACGGTTAGATTCACCGAGCTTGAGCAGCCTCTGTGCTATTGCCGCGGTACCATGATCGAGACAATAGACGGTCTGGTCGCCGTCGAAGATCTGCATGTCGGTGACATGGTGCGGACCAAGGATAACGGGTTCAAGCCGCTCATCTGGATTGGGGCCTCTCATCTGAGTGAGGCACGGCTGGTACTTGAGCCGGGTCTGAGGCCGATCCGGATCCAGGCGGATGCATTGGCTCCGGGTTATCCATCCGAAGATCTGTATGTCTCGCCACAGCACCGGGTTCTTGTTCGTTCGAGAGTTGCACAGAAGATGTTCGGCGTCGATGAGGTTTTGGTCGCTGCCAAGCAACTTCTGATGCTTGATGGAATTGACTATGCTGATGACGCTGAGGGTGTGGACTATTATCACTTCCTGTTCGACCAGCACGAGGTCGTCTATTCGAATGGTGCAGAGACAGAATCGCTCTATACTGGTCCTGAAGCGCTGAAATCGTTGTCCGAGGATGCGCGGGTCGAAATTCTGGCGATTTTCCCGGAGTTGCGGGATCTGGATTATGATGCAGTTCCGGCGCGGATGCTATCTTCGGGCCGTTTGGCCAGGAAGCTGGCCATTCGGCATCGCAAGAACCAGAAGCCGCTATACGCTGCCGGCCGTCTGTAAAACTATGCTGCGGCGATCATTCCCATCGTATTGGGGATGGTCGTCGCATCCCTTACGTGACGGATGCCCTCCCTGCGGGCGATAATCAGTTTGCGGATGCGATCTCACTCGTTGCGAGATCTGGCCTACTGTAGTGATCGCGTTGGTCCTGCTGATTCTACTCCCGGGAACGGTCACATGGTTGCGGGTTTGCTTCTGGACGCACCCTGAACCTATTTCGTGAGTTTTTTGCTCTGCTTGATCAAGCTGTCAGAAGTATCCGAAGGCAAATTATATGCAACGACGACGAAGGTTGGGTTGGGCAGACTGATATGATGATTCGGGTTCAGAATTGACCGAGCTCTCTGCAGGGTACAAAATCCGACGAGATTGTCATATCTTGCTAAGCTTCATAAGCGGACACTGCGATCGAAAGCTGAACCGGTTTGGAGCTTCATGACAGAGCGGCTGAGCGATGACCCTCTGAAGACACAAGCTGTATTACCAATTAACAGCGCGTGGATAGTCTTAGGGGCTGAAAATAACTCCCCAACTCAGATGCACATTACGTGCACAACCCATCTGTCCAGATAGTATCGTTAACGCAAGATTCAGCAACTATTACTTTACTGTCTTGTTTTCTCATTGATTAGGCTCCAGCAATCCACCCATCTGATCCTTGCGCGCATAACCTGATATCAAATCGTTAACTTACTGTCACAAAACTGACACTTCGGAGGCTTAGACGGGCAGCGGAGCAAATAACTGCCCTCAGACTATGGAGTTGATTATGAGCAAGATCCAAGTGATCGTTTCTGCCACAGCGATCATCGCAGCATCTGCAACCGTCGCTGCCGCGCAGGAGCAGGTACAGGTCGCCGGTTCGTCGACCGTCCTGCCCTACGCCACGATCGTTGCCGAGGCATTCGCTGAAAACACCGATTTCCCGGCTCCGGTCGTGGAAGGTGGCGGTTCTTCGGCAGGCCTGAAGCAGTTCTGCGAAGGTGTCGGTGAAAACACCATCGACGTCGCAAACGCTTCGCGCCAGATCCGTGAAGCCGAAATCGAAACCTGCGCTGCAAATGGCGTTGCGAACATCATCGAAGTTCAGTTCGGCTATGACGGTATCGTCTTCGCCTCGGACATCAACGGTCCCGACTTCGTTCTGACCCCGGCTGACGTGTTCGGCGCTCTGGCTGCTGAAGTCGTCGTTGACGGTGAAGTCACCGCCAACCCGAACACCAACTGGTCGGACGTGAACCCGGAACTGCCCGAGCAGGCGATCATGGCCTTCATCCCGGGCACCAAGCACGGCACCCGTGAAGTCTTCGAAGAGAAGGTCATGCTGGCCGGCTGCGAAGAAACCGGTGCTCTGGAAGCTTTCGTTGAAGCCAATGGCGGCGACGAAGACGCTGCTGAAGGCGCCTGCATGGCGGTCCGCACCGATGGCGCTTCGGTCGATATCGACGGTGACTACACCGAGACCCTGGCCCGCATCGCCAGCAACCCTCAGGGTGTAGGCGTGTTCGGTCTGTCCTTCTATGAAAACAACACCGACACGCTGAAAGTCGCCACCATGAGCGGCGTTTCCCCGTCGGTTGAAACCGTTGCTTCGGGTGAATACCCGGTTTCGCGCCCGCTGTTCTTCTATGTCAAGAAAGACCATATCGGTGTCGTTCCCGGCCTGAAGGAATATGCAGAGTTCTTCGTCTCTGACGCGATGGCTGGCCCGGGCGGCCCGCTGTCCGAATATGGTCTGGTTCCGGATCCGGAGCTGGCTACGGTTCAGGAAACCGTCGCTAACGAAACGACAATCCAGTAATCTAATCTGATTGGCCGGGCAGTGCGTGCCACTGCCCGGCCTTTCTCTGCCTTCGCGAGGGAAAAATGCCCGTCCTCTGGATCTTGTTGATCGTTCTTGCAATTGCTGTGGCGGGTTACATTGTCGGCCGCCGCCGCGCTCTGAGCCTAGCTGATGGCGATGCGCGCAAACTTCATTCCCGTCCCTCTTATTATGGCTGGAGCGTCGCGCTCTATGCCGCCGTTCCGGCGCTTGTGGTTCTGCTTCTGTGGCTGTTCGCGCAGCCCATGCTGATCGAGCGCTCGGCCAGCCGCTATCTTCCCGACGATGCGATCAGCGAGGGCCAGACCCGCGGCATGCTGATGAACGAGGTGCGCAGCGTTGCCTCGACCCTGAATTCCGCGATCGCTCAGGACGTTCTGTCGCGTCCCGAAGCCATGTCGCTGATGATGGAAGATACCGAGCGCATGGATGCGCTGAAGGCAGCAGGCCTTCCCGTCCTGACGCGGCCCGTGATCCTTAGCGCGGCGCAGCATTATGTTCGTTCAGGTTACGTCGCCTCTATCTGGCTGACGATCATCGTTCTAGCGCTGTCGCTTGGTGCGGCGGGCTATGCCATCTGGCGAATCGCACCGGATTTCCGTGCCCGTAACGTGGTCGAGCAGGTGATGCGCGGAATTCTGATCGGATGTTCGACCATCGCGATTCTGACCACGGTCGGCATTGTCCTGTCCCTGATCTTCGAATCGATCAATTTCTTCCGGCTTTATCCCTGGCAGAATTTCTTCTTCGGGACCGAGTGGACGCCAAGCTTCGGCGGCGGATCGGAACTGGGCATGCTGCCGCTTCTGTGGGGTACGCTGTATATCTCCTTCATCGCGCTGCTGTTTGCCGTTCCGATCGGACTGTTCGCAGCGATCTATATGTCGGAATACGCCTCGCCGCGTGTCCGGTCATTCGCCAAGCCCGCGATTGAGATCCTCGCCGGTATTCCGACCATCGTTTATGGTCTTTTCGCCCTTGTGACGGTCGGTCCGCTGCTGCGTGACTGGATCGCGCAGCCTCTGGGTCTGGGCAATAGCGGGTCGTCGGTGATGACCGCCGGTCTGGTGATGGGCGTGATGCTGATCCCCTTCGTCAGCTCTCTGTCGGATGACATCATCAACTCGGTGCCGCAATCCCTGCGTGACGGCAGCCTGGGGCTTGGCTCGACGCATTCGGAAACCATCCGTCAGGTCGTTCTGCCTGCCGCGCTGCCCGGCATTGTCGGTGCGGTGCTGTTGGCGGCGTCGCGGGCAATTGGTGAGACGATGATCGTTGTGCTTGGTGCGGGTGCGATGGCGCAGATCAGCGGAAACCCGTTCGAGGCGATGACAACGATCACAGTGAAAATCGTGGGGCAGCTTACGGGCGATAACGATTTTGCCAGCCCCGAAACGCTTGTAGCCTTTGCGCTTGGTCTGACACTGTTCGTGCTGACGCTCGCGCTGAATGTCTTCGCGCTTTATATTGTGCGCAAATACCGGGAACAGTACGAATGACCGACGCGACCGACCTCTCAGGAAGCGCACCCCGCAGGGAAAGCCATACCAGCGGATCGCTTCTGACCGAAACGGCCCGGACACGCAAACGCAACGCGGCCGAGAAACGCTTCAAGGCCTATGGTATCGCCGCCATTGCGGTTGCCATTCTGGCACTGATCTTCCTGCTGACCTCGATCATCCGGGACGGTGCGTCGTCCTTTCAACAGACCTATGCGTCGATCCCGGTCACGCTGACGGCGGATGTCGTGGACCCCGATGGCAATCGGGACCCTGCAGAGATGTCGGGCGTTTACTCGATGTCCTATGGTGTGCTGCTGCAAACCGCTCTGCGGAGCTGGATCGAACAGGAAGGCATCGAGATCGAGGGCCTGACCGATGCGGATCTGTCCAGCTTCTTCTCAAGCGAGGCACAGGGTCGACTGCGTAACATCGTGCTGGACGATCCGTCGATGGTCGGCGAAACGCTTGAGCTTACGGCGCTGACCTCCAGCCGCGTCGATGGCATGTTCAAGGGACGCGTCAGCCGCGAATCCGCGGCGATTGATGCGCAGACCTCAGTTGCGCAGTTCGATCTGGCCGAAGAAATGCGTGAGCGAGGCGCACTTGTCACCCGCTTCAACAGCGATTTCATCACCAAGCCCGACGCGTCGGATAACCGTGCCGAGGCCGCCGGGATCGGCGTCGCCATTCTGGGCTCGCTTTACATGATGCTGATCGTGCTGGTACTGGCGCTGCCCATCGGTGTCGCCGCGTCGATCTATCTGGAAGAATTCGCGCCGAAAAACCGGCTGACGGATATCATCGAGGTGAATATCTCGAACCTCGCAGCGGTTCCCTCCATTGTGTTCGGTATTCTCGGGCTGGCGGCTTTCATCAACTTCGCGGGCCTGCCGCGCTCGACGCCGATTGTGGGCGGTCTGGTGCTGACGCTGATGACGCTTCCGACGATCATCATCTCGACCCGCGCCGCGCTGAAATCCGTGCCGCCCTCGATCCGCGATGCGGCACTTGGCGTCGGCGCGTCCCGGATGCAGACGGTCATGCACCATGTGCTGCCGCTGGCGATGCCGGGTATCTTGACCGGAACCATTCTGGGCCTCGCGCAGGCACTGGGTGAAACGGCGCCGCTTCTGCTGATCGGCATGGTCGCCTTCGTGTCGACCTATCCTTCGGCACCGCCTGCCGGCTTCTTCGATCCTGCCTCGGCTCTGCCTGTGCAGGTCTATAACTGGACGCAGCGCGCCGACCCGGCCTTCTTTGAGCGGGCTTCGGGTGCTATTATCGTGCTGCTGATCTTCCTTCTTTGCATGAACCTGCTGGCGATCTATCTGCGCCGCAAGTTCGAACGTCGCTGGTAAACAGAATGCGGGACAACAACATGAACGACATGACGATGGTGGAGCGCCAAGTGACGCAAGACAACGACATCAAGATTTCCGCCCGCAAGGTGCAGGTCTATTACGGTGAGAAACACGCGATCAAGGATGTCGATGTCGACATTCTCGACAAGACCGTGACCGCCTTTATCGGCCCGTCGGGATGCGGCAAGTCGACCTTCCTGCGCTGTATCAACCGCATGAACGACACGATCGACATCGCGCGGGTTGAGGGCCAGATCAATCTGGACGGCGAAGATATCTACGACAAGCGCGTCGATCCGGTGCAGCTTCGCGCCAAGGTCGGCATGGTGTTCCAGAAGCCGAACCCGTTCCCGAAATCGATCTATGACAATGTGGCTTACGGCCCGAAAATCCACGGCCTGTCGCGCAACAAGGCAGAGCTTGACGAGATCGTCGAGAAATCCTTGCGCGGTGCTGCCCTGTGGGATGAGGTCAAGGATCGCCTGCAGGAACCCGGAACCGGCCTGTCCGGCGGTCAGCAGCAGCGTCTGTGCATCGCCCGTGCCGTGGCGACCGCGCCGGAAGTTCTGCTGATGGACGAACCCTGCTCGGCGCTCGACCCGATTGCGACAAGCCAGGTTGAAGAGCTGATCGACCAGCTTCGCAAGGAATTCTCGGTCGTAATCGTGACGCACTCGATGCAGCAGGCAGCGCGGGTCAGCCAGAAAACGGCGTTTTTCCACCTTGGGAACCTCGTCGAATATGGCGAAACCGATGATATTTTCACCAATCCGCAGGACCCGCGGACGGAAAGTTATATTTCAGGCCGGATCGGCTGACGCCTGATTCCAGGAGGACGACATGAACAGCGACACCAGACATATCGCCTCGGCGTTCGACCGGGATCTCGAAACGATTCAGGCGCTCGTCGTGCGCATGGGCGGCATGGTCGAGACCGCGATTATCGACGCGGCCAAGGCCTTGGAAACGTTTGACGAAGATCTGGCCGAGCAGGTACGCCGCCGCGACAAGGAAATCGACCGGCTCGACCTGCAGGTGAATGAAGAGGCCGCGCGGCTGATTGCGCTTCGTGCGCCCACCGCGACCGATTTGCGACTTGTTCTGACAGTGATCAAGATTTCGGCCTCGCTTGAGCGGGTCGGCGACTATGCGAAAAACATGGCCAAAAGAAGCCATGTGCTGTCGCAACTGCCCGTCATCGACGGCGCCGGTATGGCGCTGCGCCGGATGGCGGTGACGGTCGAAAGGCTGCTGAAGGACGCGCTTGACAGCTATATCCAGCGCGATGCCGATCTGGCCGCCGATGTCCGCGACCGCGATCTGGAAGTGGATCAGATGTATAATGCGCTGTTCCGCGAATTCCTGACCTATATGATGGAAGATCCGCGGCACATCACGGCCTGTATGCATCTGCATTTCATCGCCAAGAATATCGAGCGTATGGGCGACCACGCCACTGCAATCGCGGAACAGGTGATCTATCTTGTCACGGGTGAGCTGCCTGATGAGGCCCGCCCGAAAAAGGACGGCGTCGTGCGGACTCCTGTGGATGAGGTGGAAGGATAGGCGATGTCGGCACGTCAAACCCCGTGTGTTCTCGTCGTTGAAGACGAAGGTGCGCAGCGCGAGGTGCTGAAATACAATCTCGAAGCCGAGGGTTTTGAGGCTGTGATGGCCGAAAATGGCGATGAGGCGCTGCTTCTGGTTCAGGAGGAGCAGCCCGATCTGATTGTGCTGGACTGGATGCTGCCGAATGTCTCGGGGATCGAGATCTGCCGGCGCATCAAGGCCGACCCACAAACGCGTCAGATCCCCATCATCATGCTGTCCGCACGCGGCGATGAGGTGGACCGGGTGCGCGGGCTGGAAACAGGCGCTGACGATTACGTCGTGAAGCCCTATTCCGTGGTCGAGCTGATGGCCCGCCTGCGCACACAGCTCCGCCGCACCCGCCCCGCCACGATGGGCGAGAGGCTAAGCTTCGGCGACATTATCCTCGACGCCGGAGAGCACCGCGTCTTCCGCGCCGGACAGGCCCTGCATCTGGGCCCGACCGAATTCCGTCTTCTGTCGACACTGATGGAAAAACCAGGCCGGGTCTGGACACGCGAACAGCTTCTGGACCGAGTCTGGGGCCGCGATATCTATGTCGATACCCGCACGATCGACGTCCATGTCGGTCGGCTGCGAAAGGCACTAATGGTCAATGGCGGCGATAACCCGGTCCGTACCGTGCGCGGTACGGGTTATGCGCTTGGGTGAAGGCGGCAGCGCGGAACGCTTTCGCTGCCCATGCCGGGTGAGCGGTATTTGGCTGAAAGTTGAGCAGGATGATTCCAAGCTTTGACGATATATTTTGCTTTGCTCTTAGTTCATCCTACCCAAGCGCCATAGGGTGAGTTTGATAGGGTTATTCGCGTGCACTTTGCAGCAAAATTGGCTACCAACAAATAGCGCTATCCGCCAAGTTCTGAGGCTTAGCGCCTAGCGCAGTATCAGATAGCCAAGGCACTTGGGTATCATATTAAGCTGTCAGATTTTCCCGCCGTTAGATATCAACGACATTTCCAATCCCCACCATAACTTCCTACGGCAACGCCACACGCTCCAGCATATCATCGATCACCTGATCCGGGGTCACGCCCTCGCCGACAGCCTCGAATTGCAGCTTCAGCCGGTGGCGGAACACGTTATGTGCGATGGCGTGGATGTCCTGTGGGTCGACATAATCTCGGCCTTCAAGCCAAGCGTGAGCGCGGGCGCATTTATCCAGCGCGAGTGAGGCGCGGGGGCTGGCGCCGATCTCTATCCGGGCGGCGAGTTCTTCGGAGTAGTCGCCGGGTGTGCGTGTCGCCTGAACCAGATCGGCCATGTATCGGGCGATGGGGTCGGAGACATGGATGCGGCCGATCTCGGTCCGGGCGGCGAAGATGGCGGATTGCGGGATGGGTGGCGGCGGGTCCAAGGGCGGGGCGTTATCGGTTTTGGCGTTTTCCTCGTCGCGCACCATTGCGATGATTTTCACCTCATCCTCGACCGGGGGATAATCCACGCGGACATGCATCAGGAAGCGGTCCATCTGCGCTTCGGGCAGGGCATAGGTGCCCTCCTGCTCAATCGGGTTCTGGGTTGCGCAGACAATGAACAGGGGCGGCATGGGGTGAGTGGTGCTGCCGACCGTGACCTGACGTTCCTCCATCGCTTCAAGCAGGGCGGCCTGCACCTTGGCCGGGGCGCGGTTGATTTCGTCGGCCAACACGATATTTGCGAAGATCGGGCCGGGTTCGAAGCGGAACTCGCCCTTGCCGCCGGTCTGGTAATACACATCCGTGCCGGTCACATCGGATGGCAGCAGATCCGGGGTGAACTGGATCCGGCTGTAATCGGCCTCAAGGTTTTTCGCCATCGCCTTGACGGCGCGGGTTTTGGCAAGGCCCGGAAGCCCTTCGATCAGCAGGTTGCCATTGGCCAGAAGCCCGATGATCAGATCGCGGATCACTGCCTGCTGGCCGACGATCGAATCTCCCATCCGAGTGATCAGAGCGCTGATGTCATCATGAGCTGTCATGGCGTATTCCTGTTCCTGAGATATCTTATTTTCATGGATTGAGAGGCGGCAAATCGCGGTCCTGTCTCTGGCCTTGGCGCGGATGGTGCCGGGCCTGTGTCTTGAGCGCCTGCCGGGCGGCGGACCAGCGGTCCTGCATGCGGTCGTCCGGGGTGGGATGGGGACCATACAACCCCTTGCCGAGTTCGAGATAGGCTGAGTTCAGATCGTCGGATGGGGGAAGGCCACCACGTCGCCGCCAGCGGCCGGTCCATGTCAGAGCTGTCCCGAGGCGATGGTTCTGCAAGGCCTGATCGGCGCGGTGCCAAGCATAGCGTGGCGATGCGCGTCGGGTTTCGCGCAGCTTGCGGAGATGATTTTCGGCGACAGGCCTGAAGCGTCGCCACAGGACCCAGAATACAGCCGAAAGCAGAGCAATTGCGACTGCGATCACAGCGATGCCTCGCCAGTCAACGGGTTGCTTCGTCTCAGCCGGGGCGGGGCCGCTGACTGCAATCTCGGCTCCATCCAGCGCCGCCTGTTCGACGCGATCCGCATCGATATTATACCAGCTCAAAGTAATCGCAGGCAGGCTGTAGCGTCCGCCCTGTTCGGCGATATAGGTCACGCTTTCGATGCGGGTGCCGGTGCCGCTTGCCGCATCATCCGACATGTCCGGGGCATTGGGATGTTCGGACAGGCCCGGTTGATCCAGCGGCGGCACAAGCGGCGGGATCGTCATCGCCTTTGCGCCCGATATGCTTGCCGTCACTGTCCGCGTGATCGCGGCACCCGGAGCAAGCTCACCCTCCGCGCCCTCGATCATCTGTTCCAGCGTCAGCGAGGTTGCGGCAAGGAACGGGTCCAGACCCTGCGCCGCGGCAGGAACCGTCCCCGTCAGGGTCAGCGCATCTGTCATCGCGGTTGCCTCTACCGGCTGATAGGAGGCATCTGCATAGGTGAAGCTGATCGTCTGGGGCGGCAGTGAAATCTCACCCGGTACAAGCGGCGTGATCCGGTACTCGCGACGAACTCCGGACCAGTTGCGGCCCTGAACGCGTTCGCTGACCGGGCGCGTGGCTTCGTCCGGCAGTTCCACCATGATATTGGGCAGATCATAGCTGGGCAGAGTCACCGGCTTGGAAAAGAAGCTGGGGACAAGCACGGTGACACGCAGTGTTGCGGGCTGGCCGGTCAGCACGGAAGCGGGATCAAGCTCGGTGCGGATGATGGGCTGATCGCTGGCCTCCTGCGCAAATGATGGTAGGGTGAGCGCAAAGATCAGGGCAAACCACAGCAGATAATGTCTCATTCCGTGGCCTCCGCTTCCAGAGAGAGGCGGATTTTCAGGAAATCCTGCATGCGGGTATCGACCGTGCGCATCCATTGCTCTGCCGCCTGTAATTCAAGCTGCTGAGTCTGGATCGGCTGAGCCTCTTGCCCTTCCTCCATTTCTTCATCGAAAACGACTTCGTCCGCGCCGTCATCCGCACTGGATTCGCGCCGCGATTCATTGACGTAATCGACAATGGCCTGCGCGATTTCGAGATTGCGCACTGCAAGTGCGTTATCCGGGTCCAGATCGACGGCCTGCTGCATCGTCGCGGCACCCTCTCGATAGGACCCCTGCCGGATTTCGGCCATGCCTCTTGCGATCAGGGCGTCGGCCCCGTCGAGCCGGTCGAAGATCTCGGCGGCGTCCTCATATTGGCCGGACCTGTAAAGCGCCAGCCCGCGCCAGGTCAGATCCTGAAACAACCCGGCGGCCTCGGCATAGTCACGGTTCTCATAGGCCCGCCGCCCCTGCTGATCCGGGGTCCAGAACCAGTCGGCCAGACCATCCGCATGGGACGGCCCGGCGGGCAGGAACAGCGCCGCCGCAAGAAGCCCCGCTCCCCAACGCATGGTCCAGCCACGCCGGAACCAAAGCAGCGACAGCAGCAAGGCGGGCAGGAAGAACAGCCAGCCGCGATCTTCCCATTTCTGCCGGTCATCCGCCGCCAGAGCCGCCCGATAGGCCGCGTCGATATGGCGTGACACCGCCTGAACATCCGCATCGTCCGGGGTCATGGTCACGACCCGCAGCCCGCGAATGCCGCGCAGTTCTTCGGCGGCATTCTCATCTTCGGTGATCAGCAGGACGATCATCGGAGCGCCATCGTTCTGAAGATAGGATTGCAGACCGGGAATATCCGCGCGGTCGATTTCATCGGCTACGAACAGCATCGCGCCGGGCGAGGTTTCGGCGCTGAGGATCGTGTCGGCCTTTCCGACGGCAAGCGTCGCGTTATTCCCCGGCACCGGCATCACATCGGGCAGCAACCCCTCAAGGAAGCTGTTCAGCACATCCGGGTCCTCGGTCAGCGGCGCGATCAGATGCGCCGAGCCGGCATAAGCGACAAGCGCGGTCCTGCCGCCAGTGCGGCTGTCCAGAATATCCTGAATCTTGTATTTCGCACGATCCAGACGGCTTGGTGCGATGTCGCGGCGTGCCATGCTGTCCGAGACCTCAAGCGCCAGCACAAGCGGTGCGGTCGGGGCGACAAGCGGGTTCGGCACACGCGTCCAGCTTGGTCCCGCCGCACCTGCGATGATCAGAGCCGAGCAGAGCGTCACCGCATCGACAGGCAACAGCCCCTTCCCGCGCTTTCCGTCAAGGCTGAGCGCATGGGCCAGATGATCTGCCATCCCCGCCGGTTTCTGCCAGCGAGGAGCAAGGCGTCTGCGCGTCAGCCACCATGCGAGCAGCGCGGGCAAGACCAGCAGCAGGCACCACGGGCGGATGAAGTGGAAATAGGACAGGCCGGACAGGAACTCACCCATACGCACGCTCCGGCCTTGACCAGTATAGCAGCAGGAATTGCGACAACAGGATCAGCAGCGCCGCAGCAAGCGCGGGCAGATGCGCCAGGCTGTCGCGCGGACGATAGCTGATCGTATCGACAAGGCGCGGCGCAAGCTCGTCGATCCGGGCATAGACCTGCGCCAGCCCCTCGGTATCGTCGGCAAAGAAGAACTGGCCGCCCGTGCGCTGCGCGATATCCTGCAAGGCGGCGATGTCGACTTGATTTTCCTCCTGATTTCCGGTCGGATCGCCCACGCCGATGGTAAAGATCTGGATGCCGTTCTGCGCCGCGATTTCCGCCGCGTTGACTGGGCTCATCCGGCTGCCCGTATCGGCTCCGTCGCTGAGCAGGATCATCAGCCGCTGTTCGACCTGACTGTTTTCAAAGCTGCGGATGCCAAGCCCGATGGCGTCGCCCAGATTGGTATGCGGACCGGCCATGCCGACCGTGGTCAGGTTCAGCAGATCGCGCACCGCCTGAAGATCCTCGGTGAACGGAGCCTGAAGAAACGGCTTGGCACCGAACACGATCAGCGCCACCCGGTCGCCCTCGCGCTCAGAGATGAAGTCGCCGACAACATTCTTGACCGCAGCGAGCCTTTGCAGCGGCTCTCCATCCCCGGTCTCGAAATCCTGCTCATCCATCGATTCCGAGATATCCACGACCAGCATCAGATCGCGTGCGGCATTGGTGATCTCGACGGGCTCGCCCACCCGTTCCGGCCCGGCCAGAGACAGAAGCAGCAGCAGCCAGACCAGAATTCCGGCGATCATCTGGATGCGCCGCCGTGTGACCAGCAATGCGCCTTCCCGTGGGGTCACGCCCGCCGCCTCGACGATCCGGGCGAAGAATGGGAAGCGCAGCGCATGAACGCTTTGCCGATAGGGGCGCAGGAAACGCCAGACCAGAAGCGGCAGCGGCAGCAGGATCAGCATCCAGGGATGCGCAAGCTCGATCATCGCGCTGTCCTTCTGTGCTTGCGGACCCATTGCGCGGCAAGTCCGGGCAGGGCCGGATCGGCAGGGGTGCCGGGGCGATAGGCGGCGACGGCCAGCACCTGACCCGGCCCTTCTGCAAAACCGCTGCCGTGAAAGCTGCGGTCGAGGAAAGCAAGCCATGCGGGTCCGTAAAGCCGCGCGACCTCCTCCCTCGAATAAGCCGCAATCGCCGTGCGGCGCAGGACCGAAGCGATCCGCGCCGGATCGTCTCCAGCATCCTGCAACGCTGCCAATGCCGCGCGGCGATAGGCATTGCCGCGCCACCACCGGACCAGCCGCCACAGCGCGAGGACCAGCAAAAGCAGCGCGACAGCGCCGACCACCAGCCACCCCGCAGTTTGCGGCGTATAGGGCACAGGTGCCGGGTCTGGGGGCATTTGCAGCAGATCCAGCATTTCCAGCAGATCGAGGCCTTCAAGATCCGGGTTCATGGCCGCTGCCTCGTAGCGCCAAGCAATTTACGGATCTGCGGAACGGTTTCCTCTGCGGCGGAAAGCGGCATCAGCGGGATGCCGAATTTCTGGGACCAGGTGTCCAGCGCCTCGGTATGGGTCTGGGACAGCCGCGTCAGAGCCTGAAGAACGGACGCATTGCCCGTGTCGATCTCTGCCTGCAGGCGCCCATCCGACGCGGCCAGTTTCAGATCGGCGGGCGGGGTCCGCGTCATCGGGTCGTTCACCGGGCAGAGGATCACGTCATTATGTCGCGACAGCCCGCTGATCAGCCGCTCCGAGCGACGCCCGATCCCGTCGAAATCGCTGATGATCACGATCAGATGGTCTCGCTTCGCGATCCGCGCCACGGTCTGAAGCGGTTCGCGGATATGCATCGGCTCGCCCATATCGGCATCGGCCCGCAAGGAAGCATTCGCCCCGGCAAGCGCCGTCAGGAAGCTTTGCACCGCGCCGTTACTGCGCTGAGGCCGGATCTCGGTCATCTTCTGATCGGTAAAGACAATCCCGCCCACCCGATCGCCCTGATCCAGAATGCGGAAGGCGATCAGCGCCGCGGTCTCGGCGGCGGTGACGGATTTCATGTTCAGTTGTGAGCCGAAAAACATCGACATGCGCTGATCGACCACGATCAGGGCAGGGCGGTCGCGTTCCTCGGTGAAAACGCGGATATGAGGGCTGCCCGTCCGTGCGGTCACTTTCCAGTCGATATCGCGCACATCGTCGCCGGGCAGATAGCCGCGCAGCTCTTCGAAATCCAGCCCGCGCCCGCGCAGCCGGGACGCGTTGCGCCCGTTCAGCACGCTGCCCACGCGCTGCCTCGGCAGGAAACGCAGATCCCGCGCCTTGCCTGCAAAGCTTCGCAGATGCGCAAGATCGACATGGATTCGCGGATCAAGCCTGTTATCGCCGGACGGATCCCGCACGCTGAGATGACTCCTGAAACGAGTGCCGCGCATCTCTGCCCAAGCCCGGAGGGCGGACATATTCCGAAGAAGGGAGGCGCGTGACGGGGGCTGCTGTAAAAGCTGTCCCCGTCTTTGGCAAATCGGATCGGGGCGGCGGAACCGCCCCGATCCTGTTATGTGAGCTTACTGACCGCCAGCGTTGTAAAGCATTTCGGCGACATCGCTCATCTGAACCGACATGCTGCGCTGACGCGGCGGGAATTCTTCGAAGGTCGCCACGTAATCGGCAACGATCTTCCCGGCCGGACCCATCAGCCAGCTACGGTTCTCGGCCCATTCGTCATAACCGCGCGATTCATGGAAACGCTCAAACGGATCAAGTTTGAGGTTGGTGATGATCGGCGTCGACAATTCAGGCTGTGGCGAGCGGAACCACGCGTCCTGATCGCGGAATTGCAGCTTGTAATCGCCGTAACGCAGCGCCTGGAAGGTGGTTTCGGTGAAATAGAAGAACTCTTTCCGCTTGGTTTCACCGTTGTTCAGCAGGATATCCGACTGGTCATACCCATCCAGATGCACGCGATAGGTGGTGTCGCCGACCTGTTTGCCTTCCAGCAGATCCTCTTTCAGCGTCTTGTCGCCAAGGAAGGACAGAAGCGTCGGCATCCAGTCTTCCATTGTCATGAATTCGCCGGTCGAGACGCCAGCCGGGATGCGACCGTCCCATTTCACCATCATCGGCACACGGAAACCGCCTTCATAGCCACCCACGCCTTTTTCGCCGTGGAAAGGCTGGTTGCCGCCATCGGGCCAGGAGTTCGAGGCCGCGCCGTTATCGGTCGAGAACATGACGATGGTGTTATCCGCAACGCCAAGCTCATCCAGCAGATCGAGAAGCTGGCCGACATAGTTGTCAACTTCCCGCATCCCGTCCGCATACAGCCCGTAGCCGGTCACGCCATCGGATTCCGGCTTGAGATTCGTGCGGTAATGCATGCGCGAGAAGTTATGCCAGACGAAGAAGGGGTCGCCCGCTTCGACAGCACGGCGGATGAAGTCCACCGACTGAACCATGACTTCATCGTCCAGCACCCGCTGACGCTCGGTGCCGAACGGCCCGAGATCCTGAACTTCCTGATCCCCGTCATCGAGCGCACGGGCCTGAATGACGCCGCGCTGCTGGAGGCCCATTTCTTCCTGCACTTCTTCGCTTGGGAAGTCGTATTGCTCGGGATATTCGCCCGCATTCAGGTGATAGAGGATACCGAAGAACTCATCGAAACCGTGCTTGGTCGGCAGATGCTCATCGCGGTCGCCAAGATGGTTCTTACCAAACTGGCCGGTCGCGTAACCAAGCGGCTTCAGCAGCTCGGCAATGGTCGGGTCATCGGCCTGAATGCCCTGTTCGGCACCCGGCAGACCAACCGTGCTGAGCCCAGTGCGCATCGGATACTGGCCCAGAATGAACGAGGCGCGGCCTGCGGTGCAGGAGGCATGGCCGTAATGATCCATGAAGATCATGCCTTCATCGGCGATCTGGTCGATATTCGGCGTCTCGCCCCCCATCATGCCGCGGTGATAGGCACTGATATTCCACATGCCGATATCGTCACCCCAGATAATCAGGATGTTCGGGCGTTCAGGGTCCTGCTGGTTTTCACCCTGCTGCGCGTCCTGATTCTGTGCGGCGGTTTCTGGCGTGGTGGTGGCGGTTTCCTGAGCGAAACCGGGTGCAGCAAAACTGGTAAGAAGTGAAGCGACAATGAAAAAACGTCTAAAGCTGGTCACGGGCATGTGATGCTCCTTCCCCTGCATGATAGAATTCCTTTCTAACAGAAACTATAACGATATTTTTACAATTAATTTATGACCAGACAACTGGAGTTGTTTCAACATGTCTCTTTACAGATTTTTCCGATCTCTGATTGCTCTGGGGCTTATGGTCCTCGGCCTGAACGGATTCGGCCTGGAATTTGCCGCCGCTCAGACCCCTGGTGGATCAGTTCCTGAATATATCGGCAGTGAGGCATGTGCTGGTTGCCATAAGCAAGAAACAAGTGACTGGCTTGGCTCGCATCATGATCTGGCATGGGAAAAGCCGGGGCCGGAAACCGTTCTGGGCGAGTTTTCCGGGCAGAATGTCTCGATTGGAGGCTCTGATGTGACATTTTCGCGGCAGGGCGACGATTATTCCGTCGCCATCACCGAACCGGACGGGACCCGCGCTTCCTATAACATAACGGATGTCGTCGGTGTTGAACCCTTGCAACAGTATCTGGTCGAAACCGAGCCGGGTCGGAAACAGGCGTTGGATTTTGTCTGGGATGTCGTGGAGGGACAATGGTACGATCTTTACCCGGATGAGGATTATGTCCCCTCTGACGGGTTGCACTGGAGCGGACCTTACAAAAACTGGAATGCCCGTTGTGCGGTGTGTCATGCCACAGGTTATGACAAGAACTACGTCCCGCAGGACCATCTCTATCAAAGCACGCAGGCCGAGATCGGTGTCGGCTGCGAGGCCTGTCATGGCCCCGGTTCCGCTCATGCTGAGTGGGCGAAGGCGCCCGAAAGCTATGACATCAGCGGCATGCCGGGCCTGTCTGCGCTTGGCTTCACGGCGTCCTTTTCAAAGGACGATCCCGATGCGCAGATACAGGTCTGCGCCGGTTGCCATTCGCGACGCAGCGCATTGACCGATGAAAGCCCTGTGCCCGGCACGGCCTATCACGACAGCTACGAACTGGCGCTGATCGACGCGGACCGGCTGTACTATCCCGACGGAGCCATTCGGGATGAGGTCTATGTATACGGTTCCTTCCTGCAATCGAAGATGTATCAGAACGGCGTGCAATGCAGCGACTGCCACAACCCACACAGCACGCGGCTGAAGGCCGAGGGCAACGCAGTCTGCACCCAATGCCATTCCGAGGCGGGCAATACGCGTTTCCCATCGCTGAAACTGGCCGATTACGACAGCCCGGATCATTATTTCCACCCGCAGGGATCAGAAGGGGCGCAGTGCAAGAACTGTCATATGAAAGCGCAGACCTATATGGGCATCGACGAACGCTCGGATCACGCGTTCCGCATTCCGCGCCCTGATCTGTCGGTCGAGACGGGTGCGCCGCTTGCCTGCCTCGACTGTCACGCGGACAAGGATACGGAATGGGCGGATAAGGCGATTCTGGCCGCTCATCCTGATGCAGATCGCGGGCCGCATTTTTCCCAGACCTTCGCGCATGGCCACGGCGGAGAAGATCCCGGAACGCTGCCATCGCTGTTCGACATCGCCGAAGATGAGACCACACCCGCGATCATCCGCGCCAGTGCATTGGGGCTTGCCGCCTCGCATATGCAGCCGGAAGATACCGAACGCGCCGCCCGGCAGTTAAGCGCCGGAGACCCGCTGATCCGCGCCGCCGCCATCCCGCTTCAGCGCAGCGCAGCACCGGACGACAAGCTGCAACGGATCGCGCCGCTTCTGGAGGACCCGGCCAGATCGGTCAGAATCACCGCCGTCAAAGAGTTGTTGCAGAATCCCGGCCTGCGCGTCGCCCCCGAACATCAGGCGGGGTTTGAGCAAGGCATTCGCGAGATGCAGCAATGGCTGATGGCGAATGCCGATTACCCCGAGGGCCAGCTTGCCTTGGGCGGAACCGCGCTTGCGCTGCGCAATATTCCCGCAGCTTTGTCCGCCTTTGCCGAGGCCACACAGCAGGACCCGCAACTTGCGGATGCCTGGGTGATGCAGGTCAGGTTGTTGGCCGCGCAGAACCGGATCGAGGCCGCCCGCGAGGTTCTGTCCCGCGCGATGGCGGCCAATCCCGGCAATGCTCAGCTTCTGTCGCTTGACCTTCAGCTTTCGCCCCGATGAAGCCGGTGATGCCGCAGCCTATTGCGCTGTCTGCGGTTCCTCTGCCGGATCGGTGGGTTCCTGAAAGCTGAAGATCTGCCGCCAGTCATCTTTCATGCTGATCAGATGCCAGCCCTGCGCATCGGCCTCATCCAGGCCGCGATCCAGCCTGCCGGCCAGTGAGTCGCGGTCATAGGCCACGGCACGTTCGCCATCGTCATGATGCACGATCATGCCCAGACCGGGCCGGGTCCCGTCAAGCGCCCATTCCAGCATCTCGAAATCGCCGTCCGAGTTCCCGAAAACCGCGATCGGCTTGCGTCCGATATGGCTGGCGATCCCGATCGGCTTGCCGCCGTGATCGTTGATAAAGGTCACTTCTCCCTGCCGAATGACGGCGGGCACACCGTCGCGTTCCTCCAGCACCAGCTTCAGTTCGCTGCCCACGACCTGCTCGGGCGGGATGCCATAGAGTTCTTCGCTGATCGCGCGGATAAACTCGACCCCGCCACCCGAGACGATGAAGGTCTTGAAGTCATTCTCCCGCAGATAATCCAGCAGTTCGACCATCGGCACAAAGGTCAGATCCGCGTAAGGCTGTCCATAATCCGGGTGATTTGTCTGATGCAGCCACTGGCCGACCTCGGCACGAAAATCTTCCGGGACATAGTCGCCATGCGTTTCGGCAATCAGCTTCATCAGCGCTTCCGATCCGCCTGCCGCGATGCCTTCCAGATCATCATTCAGGACTGAGCTGAAAGGCTCCTGCTCCTGCCATTCGGGATGATCTCCTGCCTTGGCCTTGATCTGATCGAGCGCGAAGGCAAGCTGAATATAATAGGGCTGCTCGCTCCACAACGTGCCGTCATTGTCGAATACGGCGATCCGTTCCGGTGCCCGAACGAAATCCTCGCTGTCCTCATCCGTGACGGTTTCGACAAAGGAAATTATGGCGGCTTTGCGAGGGCTGTCAGTCCAGGACGGCAGAACCTCCTGCGCAGCGAGGGGCGTGGCGACAGTCAGAAGAAACGCAGAGAGATGAAAAGGCTTGAGCATGATCGGGCCTCCGGGAGGGATGATAATCTGAGGCTAGTCTAGCAATGTCTGATCGGCTTGGGCAATTCGGTCGCACTGATGCGCGAAAATACCGCCAGCTTACCGGACGCGCTGCTGTCATAGCGCAGTTTGCCAACCCTTATCATGCAATTGCCCGCCGGAAGCGGCGGGCAATCTGTCTTCAGTTTCGGGCCAAACTCAGCCTTCGGCGCATTCGGCAAGTTGCTCCGAGGTCGGGCCATTCGGCGTCCGGCCCAGGTTATAGGGGGCCGAGGCGTCGCGCCATTTTGCGTAATCCTCAAGATACTGGACCATGCTCAGATAGACCTTGGCCGAGTTGGGGTTCTCGCAGGCGGTCTCGACGATGGTTTCGTTGGCCAGCGTCTGGATCTGCTCAAGTGCCGCATCTTCATAGCGGTTGATCTCGACAGCCTCGTCGAAAGCGGCATAGGCTTCGGTTGCACGCTTTTCGGTGAAGGCCAGCGACCATAGCATTGTTGCATCAGCAGCGATGCGCAGTTTTTCCTGCGTTTCGGGCGACAATGCGTCCCATGCAGACTTGTTGATCATTACACCGAAGGCCGATGCAGACTGGTGCCAGCCCGGAGTTGCCCAATACCCGGTGACCTGATCGAAGCCTCCCGAAAGGTCTGCGTTGGGGGTCGAGAACTCCGCCCCGTCGATCACGCCGCGCTCAAGCGACTGATAGATCTCACCTGCGGCCATCGACACCTGATTGCCGCCCAGTTTTTCAAGCAGACGGCCCTGTTCCAGCCCGGACAGACGCAGGCGCTTGCCCTGAAGGTCTTCCAGCGTGACGATCGGTTCCAGCGTACGGAAGCCGGATTCGTTGTTGGTCACGCCGAAGGGCAGATACATCATGCCGAAATTGCCGTAGATTTCCTCATACAGCTCACGGCCGCCCCATTCCTGGATCCAGTTGACATAATCCACTGCGTTGAACAGCGCCGGTGTGGTGGACAGGGGCGAGAAGGCAGGATCGCGACCGGCCCAATAGCCCGGCCAGTCACCGCCAGCCTGAATCGTGCCGGATTCGACCGCGCCGAACACCTCGCCTGCGGGGACAAGTGCGCCGCCTTCGAAGAATTCGATGGTCAGCTCGCCCTCGGTCAGCTTGTTGGCCAGTTCGACGAAATGCTTGTCGGTCTCGATCAGTTCAAGCGAGGACGGCCAGGTCGAGGTCATCGTCCAGGTTTCCTGCGCGAAAGCGGGCGCGGCAAGCGACATCGCGGTCGTAACGGCCAGCATTGTTGGCTTCATGGTCATTTGGTTTCTCCCTATTGAATTATGTCACGTCGAATACAGAACTTCCGGCAGCCACGTGACAAGCGACGGAATAAGCGCAACCAGCACACACATCAGCACAATCAGCGCGATAAAAGGCAGAACCCCGCGGATGATATGGCCCGTGCGCACCTCGCGAGGCGCAATGGCGCGCAGATAGAACAGCGCGTAGCCGAATGGCGGCGTCAGGAACGATGTCTGCAGAACGACAGCCATCAGCACGACGAACCACAACAGGCTGATCCCCTCCATCTCCTGCACGATGGGCAGGAAGATCGGGAAGGACAGAAGCACGATCCCGGTCCAGTCCAGGAAAGCGCCAAGAATGAACACGATGATCATCATCATGGTGATCAGCAGCCACGGCGCCATGTCCAGCCCCCGGATGATCTCCTGCGTGGCACGCAGACCCCCAGTGATGTTGAACACGCCGGTAAATGCGGTCGCGCCCACCACGATGAACAGGATCATCGCCGAGGTCCGCCCGGTTTCCAGAAGCGCACCATAGAAGGTCCGCCACTCGAACTTGCCCCGCGCGATCACGATCAGCAGTGCCAATATGGCACCGATGGCCGATGCTTCGGTCGCAGTCGCAATCCCGGCCAGAAGTGAGCCGAGAATGCCGAAGATCAGCACCAGCGGCGGCAGCGCCTCGACCAGCAGCATGCGCATAAGCTGTCCGCTTGGCAGTTTTTCGTCGGGCTCTACCGCCGGTGCCAGATCAGGGCGCAGGACCGAGATGATATAGACATAGATCGCATAGCTGACGCCCAGAAGAAGGCCGGGGATCATCGAGCCGGCAAACAGTTCACCAACGGAAAGCGGGGAATAGCTCGCCATCAGGATCAGCATGATCGAAGGCGGGATCAGAATGCCCAGACAGCCCGAGGCGGCAATGACGCCGGTGGTCAGGGTCGGCGCGTATCCGTATTGCAGCATCGGCCGCAGCGCCATGACGCCCATCACGGTGATGGATGCGCCGATCACGCCGGTCGTTGCCGCAAGCAGGATCGAGATGAACACAACCGCAAGCGCCAGCCCGCCGCGCACCCGCGACAAAAGCAGGCGCAGCGTCTCGAACATCCTGTCAGTCACCCCTGAATCTGACAGGAACCTTGCCATCAGCACGAACAGGGGAACGGCGATCAGGACATAGTTTTCCAGGACCTCGCCATAGATGCGGTTGATCACCACGCCCAGAACCATGCTCTTGCCGGAAATCACTGCCGAAAGCACGGCGGTACTTCCCAGCACGAAGGCCAGCGGATGCCCCATGAACAGGCCCAGCAGAAGCAGGCCGAACATCATCAATGCGATATATTCAGGGCTCATTCCGCGGCCTCCTGCGGGGTATTCGGATCGTTCAGGATCAGTTTGAGCACCTCGGACACGCCTTGCAGAAGCAAAAGCGCGGCGGCAAGGCACATGGCCATCTTCAGCGGATAGACCGGAAGCTGAACCGCACCATAGGTCACCTCGCGCTGCGCCAGCGATGTCGCGGCGAAATCCCATGACCGGCGGGTAAAGACCCAGGCGAAGGGGAAGAAGAAGATCAGATAGCCAAAGATATCGACGATCCGCTGAGTCCCGACGCTGAAGCGCTCGGTCAGGATGTCCACTCTGACATGCGCCTTATGCCGCAGCGCATAGCCACCCAGCATGATGAAGTAAAATCCGTAAAGCTGTTTTGATACATCGAATGCCCATCTCGTGGGCTCGTTAAAGACATATCGCATGACGACGTCATAGATGATGACAAGCGCGAAAACGAATGCGAGCACTGAAACGATTCTGCCGACGATCTCATTCAGTCCGTCTATAAAACGGATGATCATCCCGCTCTCCCTGTAGGTTTCTTATTCTGCGGGGATAGAACCACCACCCGGCGCGGTTTTCAAACAAATTTAGGATAGATTCCGAAGACGCAACGAGTTGACCAAGCGTCATCGGCTTAAACCGTTATCCTTCTTGAACCGCGCAAGCCTTGTCAGCGTGGCGTCTCGCCATGCGCGGCGGCTGGCCAGATCGCTTTCGGGCAATGTCTGGCGGCAGACCTCTCCGGCGCGGGTGATGCTGTCCGGGTCCCACGGCTTCGGGCTGCGCTGCGTTGCCATGTTGTAATACATGCCGCCCAGACGTTCCGCATAATCGACGATGCCTTTCGGTGCATTCAGGTCGATTGTCTCGAACGGCCCCATGAAGGCCCAACGCAGCCCCAGCCCATGAGCGACGGTCGCATCGATATCCTCAAGCGTCGCATAGCCTTCCTCATAAAGAGCCCATGCTTCATTCAGCAGCGCCCCCTGCAGACGGTTCAGCACGAAACCGTCGATTTCGCGGGTAAGGCTGACCGGCACCTGCCCGACATCTTCCATGATCGCGCGGGTCTGCGTGACAACCTTTGGGTCGGTCCAGGGGGCGGGAACCAGTTCGACCACCGGAACCAGATGCGGCGGATTCACCGGATGCGCGATCAGGAAGCGCGTGCGGTTCCGGCAGTTTTCGGTAAAGCGCGAGGCCGGAATCCCCGATGAGGACGACCCCACCATCGCATCCGGAGACATCGCCGCGTCGATGGCAAGGCTCACATCGGTCTTGGTTTCGACCGTTTCAAAGACGGATTCCTGAATATATCCGGCATCGCTGACAGCCTGTTGCAGTTCCTCGCAGACCGTCAGCCGCGCAAGAACGCCTGCGCCGTCATCTATCAGCCCCTCGGCGGCAAGCTCTGGCACAGAGTCCTCTGCCCACTGCATGAAACCATCGCGGATCGCCTCGCTCGGGTCATGAATGCGGACCGTATATCCCGCCCGTGCAAACACAAGCGCCCAGCCTGATCCGACGAGGCCGGCTCCGATAATGGCGACGTTCTTCTGTTCCGACATGTGCCCCCCTTATGCGCAGATCCTTCAATTACGCGCAGTAGAGCGGATCGGGGGCGCATAATGCAAGCTGCTTGTGCTGCGCATGCGGAGATGGGGTTAAGCCTTTCGGATGGCTCCGGAGGTCAATCTTAACTCGGGAACGGTCTAATAGGAAATCTTCGCAAGCCCGCGAAGCTCATCGGCTGTCGTGGCCGGGAAGCCGAAGAATTCGAGATAAGCCGGGATCTGTTCGAACAGCATATCCGTCCCGATCTGGGTCTGGCAGCCGCGGGCGCTTGCGGCGGCGAGGAAGGCGGTCTCTTCGGATTTCATGACCACCTCGCCGACAAAACTGGACGGGTTCAGCCGTCCGACCTGCAGCGGCATCGGATCTCCGGGGTTCATGCCAAGCGGCGTTGCGTTTACCACGATATCATAGCCCGCCGGATCGTTGCTGCCGGTGGTGACGCTCAAGGACGGATAGGCGTCACGCAGCCGTCCCGCCAGACCGTCTGCCGAAGCCTCGTTGATATCGTAGATCCCAAGAGAGGTCGCCCCGGCCCCGGCAAGCGACGCCGCGATGGCGGAACCGACCCCGCCTGAACCGACGACAAGCGCAGAAGCACCCTCGGCCCGGCGGCCCTTGCGCTGCATGCCGCGCACGAAGCCCTCGCCGTCGAACATATCCCCGATCAGCCGCCCGTCAGCATCGCGGCGCAGCGCATTGCACGAGCCGCAGATACGGACTGCGGTACTGGCTTCATCCAGCAGACCGGCCATGCTGACCTTATGCGGCATGGTGATCAGCGCACCGGCGAAATTGCGCAGCCGGGACAGCAGCCGGATGAAATCGGGGAAATCCTCTGGCTCACAGCCCATCGGGACGACCACCGCGTCAATCTCCCGTGCCTCGAACCACGGGTTATAGATCATCGGAGCCTTGAAGCTTTCCGTCGGCACGCCGATATGGCCGAGCAGTTTCGTATGTCCTGAAATCATGGGAACTCCGCTTGTGGTCAGGCGCGGGGGATGGTCTTGCCGCGCAGCAATCGTTTCAATGCGGCAATGCGGAACGGAGCATTTGCCGCGCCATAGCCGTCATAACCGCCGCGCCGCTCGACGATTTCGAAGAACAGCCCGCCCTGAAGAGGCTGGCCGTAAAATTGCAGGAACTCTCCGCCCCGGTCATCGGCTTCATAGAGGATATTCCAGCGTTGCAGTTGCTCAATCCGGTCATCCGGCAGACCGTAACGTGCCTGAAGATCGTGATAGTAATTCTCGGGGATGGCCAGCACCTGAAATCCGGCATCTTCCATCGCTTGCGCGGAAGCAAGAATATCGCGTGAAGCAAGCGCGATATGCTGCACCGCGGATCCCATCGAATCCGCCAGGAACCCTCCGGCAAGCGTGCGATGCGATTGTGCGCCGTTTAGCGTGATCCGGGTCCCCCCATCGGGCGAGGCGATGGCCTGACTGCGGACCAAACCGTCAGGATCGACGACATCCAGCATGGGCCGCTGCTCCATATCGAAGATAGAGCCGTAAAACAGCGCCCAACTGAGCATCTCATCGTAATTCATCGTCTCGGCGATGTGATCGACCCGTGTCAGGCCGAAATCCCTTTCGGTCTCGCCGGTTCGGGTGAATTCGATGTCCCAGACATCGTCCAGCCCGCTTTTCTCATCGATGAAATGCAGAACCGAGCCGCCAACGCTGCGGATTGCCGGAATGTCCAGCTCCTCGGGGCCGAGAGGCTGGCCGAACAGCGTCGCATCAAGCGCCGCCGCGCGGGCCACGGTTGCCTGCGCATCCGAAACCCGTAGCCCCAGATCGCAGACCCCGGTGCCGTGATTCAGAAAGAAACTATGCGCAAAGCCGGTCGGCTCGGTGTTCAGCACGATGCGGATATCGCCCTGACGCCACACGGTCACG
This sequence comes from Paracoccus aerodenitrificans, assembly GCF_027913215.1. Lineage (GTDB taxonomy): Bacteria > Pseudomonadota > Alphaproteobacteria > Rhodobacterales > Rhodobacteraceae > Paracoccus > Paracoccus aerodenitrificans. The sequence goes on along the minus strand of NZ_CP115784.1, from coordinate 2,945,764 downwards.
GATTTATTGCGGTGCTGCGCGTCGCGGCGGAAACCCATCTGGCCAAGCGCGGTTTCCAGCAGCGGGGCCTCCTGCGGGTCGGATGCGAATTCGATGAACTCGATCCCCTCGACCCGGATACGCCCGGGGATCTCGGGCAGATCGACCTTCAGCGCAGGCTCTGCGCAGCGCACCTGATCCATCAGCCAGATCAGAGAACGATGGCCGTCCCGCGCGATGCCCTCGGGACTGCCGCCCCGGAACTGGTCGTTGAAGATTTCCAGCGAAAGCGGGCCGTCATAGCCCGTGGCCGTAACGGCACGCATGAAATCGACCACGGCGAGATCGCCTTCTCCGGGCATATTGCGGAAATGCCGCGACCAGTACAGCAGATCCATCTCGATCAGCGGGGCGTCGGCAAGCTGGACGAAAAAGATCTTGTCGCCGGGGATGCGACGAATGGTCTCGGGGTCGATCCGGCGACCGAGGCTGTGGAAGCTGTCGAGGATCAAACCGAGCGCGGGATGATCAGCGCGGCGCACGATTTCCCATGCGTCGCGATGATCGTTGACATGGCGGCCCCAGGCAAGCGCCTCATATCCCAGTCGGATGCCGCGTTCCGCCGCGATCCCGGCCAGTTCGGCCAGATCGTCGGCGGCGCGGTCGATCCCGCCCATCGCCTGCGGGTGAACCGATGAGCAGATCAGCATCTGTTCTGCCCCCAGATCCGCCATCAGGTCGAATTTATGCCGGGCGCGGTCGAAGGCGCGGGTGCGGAGCGGTTCGGGCAGCCCCTCGAAATCGCGGAAGGGCTGATACAGCATCACCTCAAGCCCGTGATCCCGGATCATCTGGCCGACCTCGCGCGGGCTGGCGGCATCCTGCAGGAAATCCTGTTCGAAGATCTCCAGCCCGTCGAAACCGGCCTTTGCGATTGCCGCCAGCTTTTCGCGCAGCGTACCGGCAATCGAAACCGTTGCGATCGAGGTTTTCATCGCCTTGCTCCTTAAGCGCCCGAACCGGGGGCGTTGGTGTCGTCACCGGCCTTGGGCAGGCCCGCCTTGCGCCGCCAGCGTTTCCAGATCGGAGTCTGGCTGACGAAGATCAGTACAACCATTGCGAACAGGATAAGGGAAAGCGGGCTGGTCAGGATACCCTTGAACATGGCCAGCAGGCTGCCCTGTTCGGAAATGATCGCGCGTCGCCAGTTTTCATCCAGCAGCCGCGACAGGATCACCCCGAGGATCACCGGGCCAAGCTGATATCCATGGGATTTCATGAAATATCCCAGAACACCGAACGCCAGCATCCAGTACACATCGGTGATCGAGTTGTTCACCGCATAAGCACCGACAATGGACAGCAGCAGGATCAGCGGGATCAGCACGGTGCGCGGCATTTCCACGATCTTGGTGAAGATGCGGATGCCGGTCAGGCCGAAGATCAGCATGAAGATATTCGCCAGAACCAGTGCGCCGGTGATGAACCAGAACATCTGAGGCTGCTCGATCATCAGCATCGGGCCGGGATTGAGGCCGTGAATATACAGCGCTCCGATCATGATTGCCGTCACTGCATCGCCCGGAATGCCCAGTGTCAGCATCGGGATGAAAGCTCCGCCCACCGCCGCGTTATTCGCGGTTTCCGGGGCGACCAGCCCTTCCTTCGCGCCTTTGCCGAAGGGAACCTCGGGGTTCTTGGTGACGCGCTTGGCGTGGTCATAGGCCATCAGCGCGGCAATATCTCCGCCCGTGCCCGGCAATGCGCCGATCACCACCCCGATAGATGAGGTCTGAAGCGACAGCGGAAGATATTTGCGGACCGAGGCGAAGCTGGGAACGATGCGGGTAATGGTTTGCTTGACCGCCGCTTTATCGACATGGTGAAGCTGGGCAAGTGCCTCGGCCACGCCAAACATGCCGATCATCACGGCGATGAAGCTGATCCCGCCCCAAAGCTGGGTGAAGCCGAAGGTGAAACGTTCCTCGGCGGTCAGAGGGTCCATCCCTACAGTCCCAATCAGCAGCCCCATCGCGCCGCAGAAAATACCCTTCACAAGGCTTTCTCCGGACAGCGAGCCGACCAGCAGAATGCCCAGAATGGCCAGCAGCATGAAGTCGCGCGGCTGGAAGGTCAGGGCGAATTCGCTGACCGTCGGGGCTGCTGCCGCAAGCACGGCGATGCCGATCAGCCCGCCGACAAAGGACATCACGGTCGAGACGCCGATTGCTTCCCCCGCACGCCCCTGCTGCGCCAGCGGATAACCGTCCATCGCGGTTGCAATCGCCGAGGGTGCTCCGGGAATATTCAGCAGAATTGCGGTGCGCGACCCGCCATAGACGCCGCCCATGAAGATGCCGACCATCAGGCACAGCGCCGGATAGACATCCCATGTGAAGGTGAAACCGATTAGGATCGACACGGCCATTGTCACGGAGAGCCCCGGAATGGCGCCGACATAGACCCCGGCAAATGTCCCCGCCGCGACCAGAAACAGCAGTTTCAGGTCCAGCCACGGGGTCAGGAAATAACCGAACGCTTCCATCACTCAGCCCCTCCGAACATGTTTCCGATAGCGCCGAGGATCTCTCCTTCTGGCACGATCCCGGCGGGCATCAGAACGGTAAAGACCAGCCGGAAGATGATATAGATGCAGATCAGCGAGCACAGAGAGACGATCACGGCGAAGCCAAGCCCTCCGCGCCGCAGATAGAGAATCGACAAGATCAGAAACAGCAGCGAGGTGGGCAGGAAGCCCAGAGGCACCAGCAGAACCGCATAACCTGCGATCATCAGCATCATGACGATGACGACCGGCGGCAGGATATCCCGCAGGAAACTGCTTTGCTCGTCAGCGGGTTCGCGGAAATGCGCCAGCAGGATCAGGCCCGAACTGACCACCATCGCAAATGCTACCGCCATTGGCAGCGCTCCCGGAGAGCTGAGCGATTCGAACCCGGAAATCAGGTAAGCCTGCCATAAGAGGATCAGGCTGATCGAGAAAAGAATGAAGTTGAATACCAGCTCGCCGGCGCTTCGTTTAGCTTTGTCATGCATGACCGTTCCTCCCGACCGATCAGAATGGAGCCCGTCCCGGCAGGTGGCCGGGACGGTGCGACATGTCGCGGCGTTTCGCCTTACGGGCGGGGGATGCCGAATTCTTCGGGCGAGACCTTGGCCAGACCCGCATCCTGGATCAGCCATGTGGTCAGGGACTGCCATTTATCCAGGAAGTCCTGTGCCTCGTCGCCAGAGATGCTTTCGATGACATAGCCACGATCGCCCATCAGCTTGACGAAATCCTCGCTTTCGGCACCTGCCGCATAGGCCTCGGTCAGCTTGGCGACGACATCCTCGGGCGTTCCGTTCTTGACGAACACACCGAAGAATGGACCCCAGGGCAGGTAATCTGCATATTCCGGGTTGGTTTCTCCCAAAGCCGGTACATCGGGCAGGGCGTCACTGGGTGCGTTGTCGATCAGCGAAATCGCCTTGACCCGGCCACCGCGGATCGGCTCGATCGCCGCGCCGAGAACGGCTGGCAGCACATCCACCGCGCCGCCCTGAAGCGCCGTCAGCGCCGGGCCGTCGCCGTCATAGGGGACTTCGGTCACGGGAATTTCGGTCTGCGAGCGCAGCAGGGCCGTCACCACCGAGGGCACGCCGCCCGGTCCGGTCGAGCCGAATTTCACCTCATTCGGATTGGCCTGAATATATTCGACCATCTCGGCGAAGGTGTTGAAAGGCGCGTCGTTATTCGCGACCAGCACCGGAACGCCACGGGCAAGGATATTGACCGGGGTAAACTCGGAATAGTCGATATCGCCCAGACCCATTACCTTGTAAAGAAGCGGGTTTTCCGCGCCCATAAGCAGGGTGTAACCGTCGGCTTTCTGGGCGAAGGCGAACTTGGTCGCGATGGCACCGACGCCGCCGGTCATGTTCTGCATGACGACCGTACCGCCCAGAACCTCTTCGGCATGAGGGGTCACGGTCCGCATTACCGTATCGGTCGAACCGCCCGCGCCCCACTGAATAATCCCCCTGATCTCTTTCGAGGGATAGTCCTGCGCAAAGGCTGACGTAGCGGAAACCGCAGTCGTGACCAACAGCGCGGCGGTGAATTTCGAAAATCTATATGTCATGTTTTGCTCCCTTGCCGCCGGGAAAACGGGCGGCCTCCATAAACTCATTCTCTGTTAACTAATCCTTTACCGCAAATACCAATTTTCCACTGTCGTTAACATCGTGTTAATAAGAGGGCTCTATCGGGATGGTTTCGCCTGTTCCCAGGGCCGGGATTCGGTTGCTCTTTGCAGTTCACGCCGCAATTGTGCGATGGCGTATTCGGCGAAGCCGGACAGAACGCGTCCGTTCTTGGTGACGATGTAAATCGTGATCGGTGCTTCCTCGACCAGCGACAGGCGGACGACACCGGGCATATACAGCTCTGCCACCGAAAACTCGTCGATCACCGCGACACCAAGCCCGTGACGCACCAGGCTGACCACAGTCTGCGCGAACCGGCCTCGCATGGAATAGCGCACCGGCAGACCCGCATCCTGCAACGGCTTGGCGCAGGCCGCGCCATAGGGGTCGCCGGGATCGACGCCGATCATTGGAAACCGTACCAGATCGTGAACCGAGACACTGGCCTGATTTGCCAGCTCATGCCCCTCTGGTACGATGGCGGCGATCCGCCCGGTCGCCGCGATTTCATTACTGATCCCGGCATTATCGACCGCAGCGCTCATCATCACGAACTCGCCGCGCTCCAGCATCAGGTAATCGACCATTTCCTCGATCTTCAGAATGTTCAGGTCGATGAACAGATCGGGATAGCGATGCCGCACACCCCGCACCGCCCGTGCCGCGATGAACTGCGCCACTGAGGGGGCCGAGGCAAATGACAGATCCGCCGCCTCGCCCCGCTGCAATGATTGCAGCGCCCGGTTGAGGTTCTCGACACCGTTATAGACGCGGCCGATCTGATCGAAGATCGCCGAGGCCTCGGTCGCGGGAACATAGACGCCGCTGCGCCGTTCGAACAGGCGCAGCCCGAGCGATTCCTCGGTATGTTTCACAAGCCTGCTGATCCCCGGCGGAGACACGTTGAGAATCCGTGCCGCCCCGCTGATCGTGCCGCTGAGCATCACAGCGCGGATTACCTCGATCTGTCGCAGAGTAAGTTGATGCATCGGCGCACCCCGGCGAAAACTGACTTACCGATCCTGCCACATGCCGGAGAGGGCAGCCACAGCCTATCGGCGGGGTTGTTCGTATCCATTGATTCGGTCTGGTCAAATCGGTCTTGGCGCACCAATCTGACCGGTAGCCCGCTTTCGCTAACCGCTTTGCAAGCCGACATGAATTAACATCCAAGAGGATAACAATGCGTTTTCATCACAAGAGCATCACCGCCGCACTGGCCGGTTCCATTGCCCTGACTCTGGCGGGTGCCGTCGCCGCGCAGGATGCGGAACAGATCAATACATTGTCGGGAAATATCGAAGACAAGGTGATCGAGTGGCGACGCGATATTCACCAGAATCCGGAACTCGGGAATCAGGAAACCCGGACCGCTGCTCTGGTCGCGGAACATTTGCGGGGTCTCGGCTATGAGGTCACAGAGAATGTCGGCGTCACTGGCGTGGTCGCTGTGCTGGAGGGCGGAGGCCCCGGCCCGGTCGTCGCGCTCCGCGCCGATATGGATGCGCTTCCCGTTGCCGAGCAGACCGACCTTCCCTTCGCCTCGACCGTAACGACCGAGTGGGGCGGAAATGAGGTCGGCGTCATGCATGCCTGCGGACATGACGCTCATGTCGCCATGCTGATGGGCGCGGCAGAGGTGCTGGCGGGGATGCGCGAGCAATTGAACGGCACTGTGAAGCTGATTTTCCAACCCGCCGAAGAGGGTATCCCGGATGCAGAGCTTGCGGGGGCGCGTGCCATGCTGGCCGAGGGCGCGTTCGACGCGCCAAAGCCGGATGCGATCTTCGCGCTGCATATGGCGACGGATATCCCGACCGGCACGATTGGCTGGCGGTCCGGGCCGATTCTGGCGTCGTCGGATACGTATGACCTGACGGTGACCGGAAAGCAGACACATGGTGCGGTTCCGTGGGCCGGGATCGATCCCATTGTCATCGGCGCACAGATCGTGACGGCGTTCCAGACCATCGTCAGCCGACAGATCGACCTGACTAAGCAGCCTGCCGTGGTGACCGTCGGGACATTCGATGCCGGAACCCGTCATAATATCGTACCGGGCGAGGCCGTGATGACCGGCACGGTGCGCACCTATGATGAAGAGATGCGCAGTTTCATCAAAGAGCGCATGGCGTCGCTGGCCACAAATATTGCCGAAGCAAGCGGCGGTTCTGCCGCTCTGAACTTCAGCCCCGGCGCCTACGCGACGACGGTAAACGATCCCGACCTTACCGCAGCCATGATTCCTTCTCTGAACAAGGTTGAGGGCGCAACGCCTCTGGAAATCGGCAAACTGACGCCTTCCGAGGATTTCTCATTCTATGCGCAGGAAGTACCGGGCCTGTTCATGATGCTGGGTGCGACACCGGCCGATGCCGACCCGGCGACTGTTGCCCCAAATCATTCGCCGAATTTCCGGATTGATGAAGCAAGTCTGGTGGTGGGCGTCCGCGCATTGGTAACGCTGACGGTGGATTACATGAACATGAACTCATGAAGTCTGTTTTGACAGTGAAGGGGAACAGGGACGGGAATGCCCTGTTCCCCTTCACTACGGACGCGAAGATCTTCGTATCTGATCGAGCATAGCCTCCTTCAGATACGGATCTTCTTTCATAAAAAAAATGCATTGACCAAAGCTGATTTCGATACTTTCCAAAGATAATGAGGATGTTTCTCCGTCCTCTGTCCTCTCGTAAGAGCCCGCCTTTTCTGACACTGGCAGCTCATCCGGAATCGTGTTCGGCGCTCAATTCTGCTTGATCGATAGGCGGAAACACCGAAGCATTTCCCGGAATCTGGCCTGATCGCTGTACATTCATTGCCAGACCAAAGTATGTCAGGGCGAGATGCGCTGTAGCCCGGTCAGTGAAGAGGCTGATAAAAAAGAAGCTGCTTTCCGAGCTCCAGGATTCGACCGATGAATATAAGGAAACTGGCAGAACATATGGCAGCAGAAAGCCCCGATCTGAGCTCGCGATATTCAAGCCACCTGAATTACGGCTCTTCAGATGTCGTGACCGAGCCTGTTCCACCAGAGCTGGATGGTCGGATAGAAAAGTTCGACAAGACCCGGCTCGTTGGCTGGGCGACAGATTCCGGACCACCGTTGCGAATGACGGTGTTCATAGACGGTGATCCGGAAATTGAATTCCTTGCGAATGGGACTCGACCCGATGTCGAGGCGGCTGGACGCGGTCCGCGGGAAAGCGGCTTCAACATTGCGCTGCCTCGCTATCTTCAGAACGGATATGCGCATACGCTTGAAGTCAGGGTTAAGGGAAGCGAACAGCAGCTTAACGGAAATATTCTGAAAATTGAGGGTATCGAGCCGAAAGACCGCGCGGCCGAGCGGTCCTCCTCACATGAGGGCGTCGCGTTCTTCGACCCAGATCAGCAAGCCATCTCTGGTTGGGCGACGAGGGTTACATGGGTTACCGTGCGGTTCGATGCGGATCGTGAGGTGATCGTACCACTCGATCGCGAAGTGCCGGGTTTGGGCGGTGGGGTGCTTTCGGGGTTTTCCTATCCCGTGCCTCACTATTTGCGAGATGGCAAGAAGCACAAGGCGATTGTCAGATTCGGCGATACCGAAATTGACCTGAATTGCTCTCCGGTCAGTTTTGCCTGTCTGCCGCAGGTGGTCTCGGTCGAACTGACAGGCCAGACAGGGCGTAATGCACAGTTCCGCGTTTTTTCTCATAATGAGATCCAGCAGGATGCCGCGCTTGTTGCCCGGATGGGGGGAGCGAAACTTCATCAGCGCCCGTTGCCCGATGGGATCGAGCTTGATCTGCCGGAGGACGGCGGGGAACTGGTGTTCGAAACCGTGGCGGGTGAACGCGTCGCGGGGTTTATCTGCCAGGCAGGTGTGTTGATCCGGCAGTCACAGCCCGCTCTCCCGGAAGACAGGCTGATGTCACCAGAGGCGCTTGAGCTTGCGCAGACCGCTTTCGATGCGTTCTGCGAACAGCCGGATTTCAGGTTTGACCCGGATTGGTATCGGCAGGCTGATCCGCAGGCTGCCGATACAGACGATATCAGACAGCTTATCCGGCTTTATCGGCAAAGCGGTGCCCGTCGCGGTGTCTCACCCAACCCGCAATTCGACGAACATGCGATGCGCAACGCGGCACCTGTGCTGGCGGATCTTGTTGCGCAGGGCAAATTGCCATGTCTGTTTGCTCTGGAACTCGCGCTCGGCGAGAATGTTCTGTCGGGCTTCAGCCATCTTCCGCCCCGGCTTCAGGCAGTGCTTGCGGATGATCCGGCATCAGTACCGGATAATCTGACTGAAAGGATGACGCTGACCCGCTCCCCACGACGGACGCCCGCAGCCGCACTGGACCGGTCGAGTTCCGGTTGCATTTATACCGCCTGGGTATCACGGCTGATCGCTGAGCAGGACCAATCCCAAGAGATTGCCGATGACGACAATGCCTTAATGGCAGAAATCGCTTCGACTGCGCTGCTGCGTGAGCCTCTGGTGTCGGTTATCATGCCAAGCTGGAACCGGGCCTACACGATCGGTGAGGCGATCCAGAGCGTTCTTGACCAGAGCTATCCCAACTGGGAGCTGATTATCTGCGACGATGCATCGACGGATCACACCGCCGAGGTGGTCCGAAGCTTCGACGATCCGCGAATCCGCTATAACAGGTTTCTGAAATCGAATGGTGCGGGTGCGCGCAACAAGGGGCTTCGGCATGCGCGTGGCGAGTTCATCGCCTATCTGGACAGTGACAATATCTGGCATCCGGGTTTCCTTGATCTGATGATCCGCAGATTATTGGGCAATCCGGGCAGCCAGATTGCGTTCAGCGGGTTCATCGACACTGAGACGGTCGGAGCCTCGGTAAAGCTGACCAGTATCTCCCGGCGCAGTTTCCGGCCGATATTCCTGTCGGGAAGAAACTTTGTTGACCTGAACAGTCTTGTTCATCACCGCAGGTTGTATGACTGGCTGGATGGTTTTGATTCACAATTGCCGCGTTTGCAGGACTGGGATCTTGTCCTGAGATATACCTCGGTTTTCCGTCCGATTTTCGTCAACCGGCTTGGTGTGTTCTATCGCCGCAATATTGCTTGGGGGCAGGTGACGCATCTTGAAATGCGCTCGAATGCGAGGTCGGTCGTGCTATCGAAGACCCGCGACCGACTGTCCGGGGATCACGTGCAATTGCGCTCCGGTAAAGAGCCGGTGCCACCGCTTACAGTCTTGCCAGTTCCCAATGGCGACGGGAATTTCCGCCCCCGCGATCTGCTGCTTGCCACAGCCCTTTCCGAAGCGGCATCTGAGGTCACGCCGACAGATCTGGTCCTGCCAAAGGACGCGCCGGTCCATCCAGAGCAATCGGATCAACTGGCAGTGCACCGCGCAGATGCCGAGGCGCTGCTGAACCCCGCCGCCGAGTTGGGGGACATGGCGTCGACCCGGCCGGTTCTCTGCGTTGGTGCTGCGCCCGGATCGGGAGAGGGTTATTTCGGTGGCCTTACCTATTTCATAGAGGCCAGCGTCGAAGGCGGCCAGTTCCGGAATCTCGACGATCGGCGCATTCTGTTTTCGACGGGTCCGGTGCCACTTCGCCTTCCGAATATTGTCAATGTCGGTCGCCGTGTTCTTTTGCTCGCAGAGGATGGCAGCGATTTTCTGCCATTCGCTGAGGCGGTCTCCGAAGGCGGAATTGAGGTTCTCGTGCCACCGCTTGGAGATGAAGGATGGCAGTTCTTTAGCGGCAATGGGCCACGGAAAGTTCAGCCCGACATGCGGGGAATCGCGCCGGAGATATCCGGGATTTCGCTGATTGTCTCGGTGTCCGAACCTGAACGGCTTTCCGCGCTTTCAAGGGCGATCCTTGCTGCGTGCCAATCGCAGGGGGTGCCGCTTCTGACGGTCGGGGATATCTCTCTCAGAACCGACGGCTTCGCCGAAGAGTGGATCAATGCCGGTGCGGCTCAACTCCTGTCCGATACGGAACCCGAGCACGTGGCGGAAGCGGTGTTGAGCAGTCTGCAAACGGGCGCCAAAGCAAAATCCAAGATGCGCGAGCAGGCGCGGCATTGTCATGCCGTTGCCGATCACCAGGCGCTGTTCGCTGAAAGGTTATTGCATCTTTGCCTTCGGGCAGCCTCTGATCGGCTGGTGACTGAACTGGTTTCGGATGATGATGCAAACGTCTGAACCCGTTCCACTGCTGATTGACGGTATCCTGATCTCAGCGCAGCGTCCTGTTTTGCGTTTGAGTGGCGGCACCGAACTGGAGACCGCTCCAGCGGCTACTGAGGGGCGGTTTCGTGTCTCGGATCCCCCCGCACGGTTTGACATGGTAAGCCCTGTTGGCCGGGTGGTTCATATCCGCCGTGGCGGATGGTCCGGCAGGGTGACATCCGTACTCGGCGGCGTGATCCTTGGAGACGCAAGGGATGAGATGAACCGGCAGCGGGATCTGACGGTCATCGCTGTCGCCCATGACCGTGTGGTCGCAAGGGCCATCGCAAGGCCCGCGGAGGGTGGCCGTTTCGTCATGGTTCTTCCGCCGGATATTACCGGCACTGGTCGCAGAACGGGACTTACCCTGGGTATTGCCGGGTCGGATCACGTGCTGGACGCCGGCCGCATCACTTTTTCACCGGCAGAGGCTTTCGCGGGTATCCGGCCTGCATATGACCGCTCGCTCGATCTGGCGATACGCATAAAAATCGCCGCGCCGGAGATCAGGGAGGCGCAGCAATGGGGCGATTATCATTATGCAATTTCGCTTGCCGCCGCATTGGAGCGAAATGGGGCCAGAGCGGTCGTCGATACAGCGGATAAATGGTATATCCAACCGTCGGATGAGGATGTGGTGCTGGTTCTGAGAGGCCGTCAGCCTGTTAAGCTGAGCCCCCGGGCCATCAATATCATGTGGATGATTTCGCACCCTGACCGCGTAAAGCCGGATGAATATTCGCGGTATGATCACGTCTATATTGCCTCGGATATTTTCAGCAGCAAGCTTGCCGATCAGGGTCTGGGCAACCTGTCCTGTCTGCATCAGGCGACCGATGCCACCGTTTTTCGCCGCGATGCACGGGTGCGGAAGCGTTTGCAGCGCGGGCTTTTCCTTGGCAGTTCCCGCCGTGAATACCGGACGATGGTGAAATGGGGGCTGAGCTCGAAACTGCCCTTTGATCTTTATGGCGGTGGCTGGGAGGGTGTCGTGCCTCCACAGATCCTTCGCGCAAGCTATGTCCGGAACGCCGATCTGCCTGATCTCTACAGCCGCTATGCGCTGCTTCTTAACGATCATTGGGAGACAATGCGGGAAAGCGGATTTCTGTCGAACAGGCTGTTCGATGGATCTGCGGTTGCATCTCCGATACTTACCGATAACGTCGCAGGGCTGTCAGAGGTTTTTGGTGACAATATAGCCGTCGCTTCGGATGCATCCGATTTTCGCACAAAGTTTGCAGATTGCCTGGCAGAGCCGCAATTTTGGCAGGAAAGGGCGAAACGCGCGCAGGAAATCGTACATAATGCCCATACAATGGATCACCGGGCGGCGGAAATGCTGCATATGATAAGACGTATCATGGCGCGGAGGCGGCTGTGACAGGGCAGAAAAACCGGCAAAAACCTTTGCCATGCCTTGCTTCGTGCATGGTCCGCAGGCAAGGCTTCGCGCATAAACTTGCTACGATACGAAATCTGGCCTAAGTGCTGAAAATTGGCGATTTATATTGGGGGAACAATGCCGACAGACAAGCAGGATGTGAATTCATCACTGACCGGATCGGCCTTGGCGCTGCCTGCAGGAGCCTCATATCCCTCGAAGGATCAGAGCACTGCGTTTCTTATGCGGCCCGATTATAATGCGAAGTCTGCCTGGACCGAGCATCTTCCTTTTGCATTCTGGATCATTCAGGCCTTGCGCCCGCGCTCGCTTGTCGAACTTGGTACGCATCTGGGGACATCCTATTTCGGCTTCTGTCAGGCGGTTGCCAGATTCAGTACGGATACGGCCTGCTATTCGGTCGATACATGGCAAGGCGACGAACATGCAGGGTTTTACGGAAATGAGGTCTATGACACCGTAAAGGCCTATAATCACGCCAATTTCAGCGGCTTCTCGACGCTTGTCCGAAGTACGTTCCAGGACGCTCTTCCATATTTTACCGACGGCAGTATCGATCTGCTGCATATCGATGGCTGCCACAGCTATGAGGCGGTTCGCAGCGATTTCCAATCCTGGCTTCCGAAACTGTCCGATCGCGGTATCGTGTTGATGCATGACACGAATGTGCGTGAGCGGGATTTCGGTGTTTTCCGTTTCGTTGAGGAACTGCGCAGCGACTATCCGATCTTCGAATTCCTGCACGGGCATGGGCTGGCTGTTGTCGGGATCGGCAATGATCTTCCCGACGAAATCCGGGATTTTCTGACCGCTGCCGGAACTCCTGAAAAGTCACGCGATATCCGTAAGATATTCGCCCGCTTGGGCGAGGATTGTCGCGACAGATATGCTTTGGATAACCTCTCCGCCGAAACCGCACGGCTGGAATCCATTATCAGCAAGGAACGTGAACGGATCAAGACGCTACAAGGTCGTCTGACCGCCCTGCAAGAGGCGCATGCCGCACGGAAAGAGCGTCATGGGGCAGCCCTATCGGCGCTCCGCGACGAGATGGCCGGACATCGGAAAAAATCCGAGGAAGTGACGGTGCAAAACGTCTCGTTGAATGAGAAGATTGATGATCTGTCAAAGCAGTACGCTGCCGCAATTGATGAACTGACGCGCCGGCATTCTGCAGAAATCAAGACCCAGAAGGATCTTTCATCAAGTGAGCTTGCGGCTTTGACAAAACGCCTCAGCGATGAGGTTGCAAACTATGTCTCCGAGCTGGATGAGCTTCGCCAGACTCACGCCGAGGAAATCTTCCGACGTGATGCCGTGGAGCATTCCAGAAAGGCTGAAGGTATCGAATTGCGGTCTGAGCTTGCATCGTTGCGCAATAGCTCTACGACCGAAATCGCTGCTCTTCGGAAGCGCCATGATGATGAGATCCGCAAGCGAGATGCCGAACTGAAGAAGCTTCGTGAGGGCAGAGACGCAGAGATCACCAAACGCGATGCCCTGGTACAGTCGGCCGAAGGTCAAACTGCCCGCCTTCAGTCAGAGATTGGGGCGCTGACGCACCGGCTTCTGGAATTGCAGGCTGCGCATGAAAGTCTCGCCGAGAGCGCATCGCGCAAGAGCAGTGATCTGACAGTCGAGAGTAAGCGTAAATCTGATGAGATTCTTAAATCCCAAGCCGAGGCGCAGAAGCGGATCAGGGAGACCATTCAGAATGCAGCCGAGTTGATCAGGGTCTTTGCCCCTGATCACCCTTCAAGGACGAGCCTTGCGCTTTCTCCCGGCACGCGGGCTCTGCTCAAACGGGCTGAGGAAGAAAATATTGTCGATGCCGACTGGTATCTGAAGCATAATCCCGATGTAAAAGAAGCGGGCATCTCGCCCGTAAGGCATTATGTTCTGTACGGAGCCGCGGAAAAACGCCTTCCGCGTGACATAAGTAAAATCTTCAAGTAAGGCGTCTCTATAACCTGAGACGCTCCATCAGTTTGTTTCTATTGGAGCAAAATCCGAGCTCCATGAGGCCAATCATTGCCTGACTATGTAAATCCGTTCTTTTATAGCCCAACTCTGGGGATCTTTCCGCCTGAAAGCGGCAGGCTCTCAGCGCATGATAAGATGCTGAAAGTCGGACTCAATACCGGAATATGATGTTTGCATCTGCCCTTCACCGTGTGTTGGGATAAGTATCCGATACAGTCCGGGCTCAGCGAGTTGAAGATTTCGATGCGGCGAAGGTCGCTGCAGAGCATGATTGTGTCGTCATTGCCGCTGCGAACTGGCTGCAGCCGCGATCAGATTTCGGCGCTCTTGCCGACAAGCTTGACAAGATCGGATTGCCTTGTTTTCTGATCGGCCTTGGTGCTCAGGCGGGAAGTTTCGGGGCAGCTCCGGAGTTGCAGGAAGGCACAAAGCGAATGCTGGATGTCGTGTCTCATCGCTCCAGCAAGATCGCAGCGCGTGGTCCGTTCACAGCCGAGGTTCTGAAATCGGTAGGCATTGATAATGTTGAAATCACTGGTTGCCCTTCGCTGTTGGTGGCTTCGGACAACAATATCGACAAGCCTCAGAGCAGCCCTCAGTGTATTGCCATTGCGGGTTCGCGCGGGGCTCCAAACGAAAAGCTGCTGAGCGCAAAGCAGATCACACATACGCTGTCACGTAAGCTGTCCCAGATGATGCTGGACCGTCCTCTGGATTTTATCGCTCAGGCGGAGATCCCGGATATCAATATATTGTTGTCAGGGGGAAGATACGACGACATCCGCTCCGACTGGATAGAGTTTCTGGAGAAATACTACGAAGCGGATATTGATCGGATAGCATCGGCTGTAACCGAAAAGATGAAGGTCTTCTTCAATGTCCCCGAGTGGCTGGATTATCTGAAGGGAATGGATTTTGTCGTCAGCACACGGCTTCACGGGACGATTGCCGCGCTGATCGCTGGCACGCCAACCTTGCTGATCGTACATGACAGCCGAACCCGTGAGATGGCAGAGATCATGGGAATTCCCTCTGTTCCCGCGGACGAGGTCGATCCTGATACGATTGATTTCAATGCGCTGTACGACAAAGTGGATACAAACAAGCTCACCGTCGGACTGCCTGAGTATCGCGCACGTTATGTCCGGTTCTTTGAAGAAAACGGCCTGCGTCACAATCTCTGAACTGTCGCGTCGATCTTACGCCGAGATTGCCTAAGCAAAGATTGTCTGACATCCAGCGGCTCCATAAGGCGGAACCGCCGGATGTTGCTGTCAGCTTGCGCGAGCAATCTCTTGCAGGGGACGCCAGTCGCTTCTTAACAGGCGGCTGCACCGGTCGGTGCTGGCACGTTCAAGCCCGGGCTGGTCCGCAATATCATCCATGCCGTGGTCATTCGCCGCAGGCCAGATCAGCAACCCGCCCGGTGCAAGCCGGTCTACCATTTGGCGGATTTCCTGGGGCGTCAGCTCTCGCGGGCTGGCGATAAGGGAGAAGGGATTGCCCGATTCATCGCCCGATACGTCAAACATCGGCTTTGCCAATGCTTTTGACAGAGCCTTGTCGCTGCCAATGACAAGAGCACGGCCATTTCTGAACCCGCGCCAATCATGTGCAAGTCGCTGATACAGTTTCCGGCCGACTCCATCGCTACCACAGGAAGCGCATTGACCCTTATCATCAATCTGGTTCCAGGCGTCGCAGATATTGCAATGCGAGGCGTTTCGCTCGGCCATTTTCTTCGACAACTCGGCGGCGCTTTCACGGGTCAGCGGATGCGCGATGCTGGTTTTTTCGTCAATAACCGCCGACAGCATTGGCCGTGTCTTGACGGTCAGCGAGGCAATCGCATCGAGCGGTACCAGATTACGCTGCGAACTTTCCATGAAATAGCTGAATTCCACATCCGTATTGCCCTGTGGAAGCTCATAGGAAAAGCCCGCATCCGCGTCGACCGAATCACGATGCAGAATATAGATTCCACCTTGCACATGCCTGAACGGCTGGCGCGGATGCTTGTCGACAAAGTTCCGATTGCGGAACTTATCGAAGGCGGGGTGGCCGTTCAGTTCCTCTCCAAGCGTGAATTTGGGCATGTGGCAGAAATAGCCGCCCATATCCGCGTAAGAGTTCTCACGCATTGATTTTATCAGCGGTCGCTCCCAGCCATGCCGCTGAACAAAGCCCTCTTTGGAGCAGATATAGATTGCATATACGGCATCGCTTGCCGCAAGCGCGATATTTGTTGCGCCCCCGCAGAAGCGGTTTGTCTGAAGTTCCATCAGGCGCATATTCGGCATTTCCGCCGCCTGCTCGCGCAGCATGTTAAGGAATTGCTGATCCGAGCCGTTGTCGATGACAGAAAGCGTATACGGAGTCGTCGTATGCTCGCGGATCCGGCGGATGATTTCGCGGGTATGTTCGATATCGCGATATTCCGGTGTGTCATATGTCACCAGCATGATCTCGATCCGGGCGTCCAGCCAGGTATCCAGATAGGTCCGCATCGTCAGCGGTGTACCGATCCTCTCGCGCAGGAACTCGCGTGCGCGGCCCTGCATGGCAGCAAGTCTGGGAGGCGACATTTTCGCCAGCCGGCGAATCCCGTCGGACAGTGATGACGCGCTGCCCTGACGGGTTACGATTGCGGTGATCTCATCATCCAGGAAATCCGGAACAGAGGAAACGTCACTGGTCACAACCGGCAGGCCCAAGGCCATCGCTTCCAGGATGACGGTCGGAAAGCCCTCTGTGTCGCCATTTGCCGCGACGACACTTGGAACGACCAGAAAATCGACGTTCTTCATCGCTGCAACGACCGACTCCCTGCCATCAAGAGGGCCGTGGAATGCCACGTTCCGCAAATTCAGCCGCGCGGCTTGTTCCCGGACGGCGTCCTCATCGCGACCATAGCCATAAAGATCGAACTGGACCTCATCCGGGCCAAGCTGTGCCGCAGCGTCAAGCAGGACAGGCAGCCCCTTCTTTTCAACGAAGCGGCCGATAAACATTCCCCGCAAGGGGCCTTTCGGCGTGATTGGCCTGATCGGTTCATCCAGACCGAATTCATTCAGATCGACGGCCTGGAAATTATATGCGATCTTCGATGTGGGCACGCCGAGAGGTTCGAGGAACCGGCGATGATAATCGCCATGTACGAACAGACGCTGACACAGCGGATCGGCCACGACTTCTGCAATCCGGTTCCGCTTTACGTTGTTCTCATGGAAGATATCGACAGCATGGGCGAAGAAGGTGAACGGAATCTCGGCCTTCTGCGCGGCAGGCCAGGCCAGATTCGTCGTGCAGGGATAGGCGAAATGCGCGTGGATCTGATTGCGGTCATGCGCCTTCAGAAGATCCGCAAGCTGGGTCGGATTCTCGACGTGATGGGCCTCGATCTCGAAATCCAGAACCGCGGAACGGTCAGGCTCAATCCGGTAGTAAACCTTCACATCATGGCCTTGCCGAACCAGCCAGCGGATTTCTTCAAGAACAAAGGTCTGGCTGAGTGCGGGCCAGTCCCACAAGACATAGGCAAGGCGCAGCGTCTCAAGTCCGTGGCGCAGCCTTTCGGTCCGGTTCTTGGCCAGAAGTGCGCCCTTGTTCTCATTCAGCGGTACGGTTCGGGTAATGTTGCCGAGGGCGCCTTTATCGAGGAAATACTCGACACCGATCAGCGGCAGATAGACCGGTTCGTAAAGGCGCGTATAGCGGGTGATGAGATCCCAGTCGACGAGCCGCGACAGGTTGGTGTCAAATCCGCCATACTGATCGTACAATGCCCGACGGTGCATGAACACGTTCAGGTCGATATAGTTGTTTCCGATCAGGCGCTGACGGTCCCAGGGCCGTCCGCGTTTGTCGAACGTACCCGTTTCCGTGTCGTTCATCGACAGCCCGCAATAGGCTGTCGAGACAGTATCGCATTCCGCGAAAACAGCAGCCATGAACAGCAGATAGTCACTGTGCCAGCGATTATCGCTGTCGAGATAGGCGATCAGCTCGCTGGTTGCGGCGGCCAGTCCGTGATTGCGGGCAGCACTGACGCCGCCATGATCGGCCTCGATGATACGCAGCACACCATCGCTGATCTGTTTGGCGAAATCACGGCGCACAACCTCGACCGTTTTGTCTTCCGAACCGTCATCGACAAGAATAACCTCTGCCGGAGGAAGCGACTGTTCAAATGCGCTGGAGAGCGCCCGCGACACGACTGTTTCACGATTCCAGGCCGGCATGATGACAGAGATCCGCGGCGGCTTGTCCCCGATTGCGCGGCGTGCAAGCCGGGTTTGCTCGGTGGTTATCGTTTCCGGATTGGTCTTGCCGCCCGCAAGAACGCTGTCGAGGAATGCGCCGTGCCGCAGCTTCGATATCCAGGGCTTCTTCCCGACGCTTTCAACCTTGCTGCGGGAGTCGGCGTTCGCGCCTTCCGGCAACCGCTTGCGGCCCTCGGACATACCAAATCGTAGATAATGGATCAGCGGGTTCATGCCGGCATTAAGGACGTCAGGGTTGTCCTGCAGATAGAACTCGGTCGAGAACCCGGGCGATGGATCGCGTAGCAGGATTGCACCGACGAACAGGTAGTGCTGCTCGGGATGAAGGCCTGACAGCGATACGTCGGGGTGTTTCTTCGCATACCACGTCGCGTCAAAAAGCTCCGATCTTGCCAGGAGCGCAATATCGCTCTCTTTTGGCTTTCTCATATGAAGCTTATTTGTCAGAGCGAAATCCACGGAAGTATCTTTCTGTTGTTTTCGGAGAGCGGCTAACACAGGGAGGGCGGAACCGCAATTTGTCTACCGGAAGTAAAAAGGCGCCCTCAAGAATTTTCTTATGCTAAAATGATGTGTAGTAACTGCCTATTTTGTTTTCAAGACGTTTTTACGACAAGTCATGACTTGTGATGCGTCCAGTTGCATTCTGGCTATTCAGTTGCAGATTGTCCTGCTGGGACAAGGCTGACTTGCTCAGCAATTCGATATCTCTGCCCTGTTGAAGGCCTCTTCTAGAATATACTCGTAGAAGCGGGTGAGCGCGGCTTTCGCCACACAAGAGCTTACATACGAACTGGATGCTTCTTCTTAGCAATAGGCGCCCCTTGAGCGCGGTGATAAAGTTGTTACTTGCCTGATCGAGATTCATGAAATCGAGATTCCTAATCTTGCTCTGCCCACAGTTGAGTTCGCCTCTAATTGAGAGAGCGAGTCGGAACAGGTTTTATAAAGATCTCGCGCCTGCGACGATGTTCCGCAATCAGATCTGTCGCAAAAGAGCCATAATATTAGCGGTTTTTGACCAATGTTTGGCGTGATCTCCACTCCCTGATCCACCGCTCGCCAGAGCCAGTTTTTTCGGCCACCAATCATCAAGACGACTTCATCCAGATGCCATTTATCACCGAGATTTCCCGCCGACCGCTGACGGGTCGCGTTTGCGAACCTCCGCCCAAACTTCTCGGCCCAGGCCCGCACCGTCTGGTGCGAAACGATGATGCCGGGGTCGGCCAGCAGATCCTCAACCATCCACAGGGTCAGGGGAAAAGGGAAGTACAGCCAGGCGGTTGGGCAATCACGTAATGCGGAAAACGTTGGCGCCGATAGAGACGAGCATCAATCACGCGGCTATGTTGCAAATCGCGCGAGCAAACGCATTTACTTTACTGTCCCTTTTCGAAGCGAGCCCCCGATGAAAGAGCTGGACGCCACAAATCGCAGGATCCTGTCAGAGCTGGTTGCGGACGCACGGATTCCGATCAGCGAGCTGGCGCGTAAGGTCGGCCTGTCCAAGACCCCGGTTGCGCAACGGATCAGACAGATGGAGGAAATAGGGCTGATCAACGGCTATCGCGCGATCCTCTCGCCGCTGAAGCTTGGCCTGACCCATGTGACCTATATCGAGGCGCGTCTGACCGATACGCGGCAGAAGGCTCTGGAGCAATTCAATGCCGCCGTTCGTGCGATTTCCGAGATTGAGGAATGCTATATGATTGCGGGCGGGTTCGACTATCTTCTGAAGGTGCGCTCGCGCGATATGACGCATTTCCGGCAGTTGATGGCTGAGAAGATTTCCGAGCTGCCCTATATCCACGCGACGACAAGCTATGTCGCGATGGAGGCTGTGGTCGAGCAGAGCTGGACCGAAATCTGAACGGGTCAGAGTTAGGGCGGTATGTTCACAGAATGGGGACAATGTCAGAAGTCGCATTGAAAATCCCGGATTTGTCTTTTATGAGCCTGTTCGTGTGAGCAGACTTTTTCACTGCCGGCGACCGACCTGGCAGCGATTATATTCCACCTTTCGGGTTCTGGTTGTTGAATAATGAAGCGAATTCTGTCCGTTGCGCGGCACGCATCTTTCGGCTTTTTGCTGGTTTCCGGGGCGGCAATGGCCCAGGATCAAGGGGGCGAGGCGCCACCTCCGCCCGCTGTCACCGTCGTCACGCTGACGGCAGAGGATGTGATGCTCTCATCCTCGCTTCCGGGCCGCGTTGCGGCATCGGCTGAGGCAGAGCTTCGGCCTCAGGTCAACGGAATCATCATCGAGCGCCTGTTCAGCGAAGGCAGCGTCGTTTCGGAAGGCGATCCGCTGTATCGTATCGACGCGCGAAGCTATGAGGCCGCTGTCGCACAGGCCGAGGCCGCGCTTGCTCAGGCACGGGCAACCGCCGAAGCCGCCGAGCGCGAGGCCGAACGTGTCGCCGAACTGCGCGACCGGCGCGTTGCGAGTGAGCAGAATCAGGATACCGCGATTGCCGAACGCGATGCGGCGCTTGCTGCCGTTCAGGCGGCGCAGGCAGCGCTTGATTCGGCTCGTATTGATCTTGATCGCACCACGATCACTGCTCCGCTGGATGGGGTGATCGGTCTTGCTCAGACCTCACGGGGTGCCCTCGTGACGGCAAGCCAGCAAACGCCTCTGGCCGTTATCCGCACGATTGATCCGGTTCAGGTCGATGTGACACAATCCGCAGCGGAAATCGTCCGCTGGCAGCGTCAGAATGAGGGGCGCGGTCGTCCGGGTGAGCGTGAATCGACCGTGACGCTTCAGCTTGCCGACGGGACCGAGTACGAACATACTGGCTCACTGACTGCGGCAGAACCTTATGTCGATGAAACCACCGGCGTAGTTACGCTGCGGATGGATTTCGCGAATCCCGACGGGATGCTTTTGCCGGGCATGTATGTTCTGGCGGATCTTCCGCAGGCTCAGCTTGAAGATGTCATTCTTGCGCCGCAGCAGGGCGTGATTCGTGATCGCCGGGGACGCCCGATCGCATATGTGGTCAATGACGAGAATGTCGTCGAAGAACGTATGCTGGATATCATTCAGGATCACGGCAACACCTGGGTTGTGCGCGATGGGCTTGCGGCTGGCGAAAGAATGGTCATTGCCGGGTTCCAGTATATCAGCCCCGGCATGACGGTCGCGCCCGAGGAACCGCAGGCAGATCCCGCCGCTGAGGCAGCGCCTCAGGAAGGCACCGAAGTCAGCGAGGTTGCTGCCGAAGCAGAAGGTGAACCGGCTGGCGCTCAGGCGACGGAAGCGGACGCTGCATCTCAGGAAACTCAGCAAGGCACAGAGGCTGGTGAAGCCAGCGAAACCGACGGCGGCAACTAGGCCGGACCGGATCGAACGGAAAGCAGATTATGGCCCGTTTTTTTATTGACCGCCCTGTTTTCGCATGGGTCATCTCGATTATCATCATGGGGATCGGCGTTTTGTCGATCCTGTCCCTGCCTGTGGCACAATATCCGCAGATCGCTCCGCCTTCGGTCACGGTCCGCGCGACCTATCCCGGCGCGTCGGCGGAGACCGTTTCGAATACGGTTACTCAGTTGATCGAACAGCAGATGACGGGTCTGGATGGGCTGCGTTATATGTCGTCCAGCTCGACCTCGGCAGGGTCGTCCTCGACCACCATGACCTTCGAGACCGGCACGGATGAAGATATTGCGCAGGTTCAGGTCCAGAACAAGCTGTCTCAGGCCACTCCGCTTCTGCCGGAGGAGGTCCAGCGTCAGGGTGTGACCGTCGAAAAGGCGGCGTCCGGCTTCCTGATGGTGATCGGTCTGATCGGCAATGAAGAATATGACGAGGCCGATCTTGCCGACTACATGGTTTCCAACCTTGTGGACGATCTCAGCCGGGTTGAGGGCATCGGCAGCGTTCAGGTCTTCGGGGCGCAATACGCCATGCGGATCTGGCTGGATCCGTCGAAACTGGCCGCATATGAGCTGACGCCATCCGATGTCGTGACGGCGGTTTCGGCGCAGAACACCCAGATTTCCGCTGGTGCGTTCGGGACGCGTCCGACAATGGATGGCCAGCAACTGAACGCCACGGTTACCGCGCAATCGCTTCTATCCACCCCCGAAGAGTTCCGCCAGATCGTTCTGCGGGCCGAGGAAAACGGCGGTCTCGTGTTGTTGCAGGACGTTGCCGAGGTTGAAATCGGTGCCGAATCCTATGTGGCGGAGGCAGAATATAACGGACGGCCTTCGTCCGGTATGGCGCTCAGCCTGTCTCCGGGTGCGAATGCGCTTGATACGGCGGAACGCGTCAAGGAACGCATGAATGAGTTCGCCGAGTTCTTCCCTGAAGGCGTGGAATATGTCATTCCGTTCGATACCTCTCCTTTTGTCGAGATCTCGATTGAAGAGGTGATCAAGACACTGATCGAGGCCATCGTTCTGGTCTTCATCGTGATGTATATCTTCCTGCAAAACTGGCGGGCGACGCTGATTCCGACGCTGGCCGTGCCGATTGTTCTTCTGGGGACATTCGGGATCATGGCTGCGTTCGGGTTTACCATTAACACGCTGACCATGCTCGCGATGGTGCTGGCCATCGGTCTGCTGGTCGATGACGCTATCGTGGTGGTGGAAAACGTCGAACGGATCATGGAGGAAGAAGGGCTTGAGCCGCGAGAGGCGACCCGGAAATCAATGGGCCAGATTACCGGTGCTCTGATCGGGATCGCTCTGGTTCTGTCGGCGGTGTTCGTGCCGATGGCCTTCTTCGGTGGTTCGACAGGCGTTATCTATCAGCAATTCGCGATCACGATTGTGTCGGCAATGGCCCTGTCGGTGGTCGTCGCGCTGACGCTGACCCCGGCACTTTGCGCCTCGATGCTGAAGCAGTCTCACGGCAAAAAGCGTGGTTTCTTCGGTCTGTTCAACCGCGGCTTCGATTCCACGACGCGTGGCTATACCGGGCTTGTTGGCTGGCTGGTGCGCCGCCCACTGCGCGTGCTGCTGGTCTATATCGGCATGGGTACGGTGATGGCGCTGCTGTTCCTGCGCACTCCTCAGGGCTTTCTGCCCGAGGAAGATCAGGGCATCATGTTCGTGCTGATTCAGGCTCCGACCGGCGCGACGACCGAACGGACGCAGGCCGTTGTCGATCAGGTACAGGATTACTTCCTGAACGAGGAATCAGAGGCGGTTGATTCGATGTTCAGCGTGGTCGGGTTCAGCTTCTCGGGGCAGGGGCAGAATGTCGGTATGGCGTTCGTCCGGCTGAAGGATTGGGAAGAACGCGTGGACCCCGCGCTTTCCGTGCAGGCCGTCGCAGGCCGTGCCTTCGGCGCTCTCAGCCAGATCCGAGATGCGACGGTTTTCCCGGTCGTTCCTCCGGCGGTGATCGAGCTGGGGAACGCGTCCGGCTTTGACTTCTATTTGCAGGCGCGCGGCGGTCAGACGCATGAGCAATTGCTGGAGGCAAGGAACCAGATGCTGGGTATGGCCGCGCAAAGCCCGCTGCTGACCCAGACCCGCCCGAGCGGGCTGGAGGATGCCAGCCAGTTCCGTCTGAATATCGACTGGCGCAAGGCCGGTGCGATGGGGGTCAGCGCGACGGATGTCGCCAATCTGTTGCAGGTGGCTTGGACAGGCTCCTATGTGAACGACTTTATCGACCGGGGCCGCATCAAGCGCGTCTATGTTCAGGGTCAGGCCGACAGCCGGTCCGTTCCCACGGATCTGGAGAAATGGCGGGTCCGGAACTCTGCAGGCGGGCTGGTGCCATTCGCCAACTTTGCCGAGGGTGAATGGACCTTCGGGCCGCAGGGCCTGAACCGCTATAACGGTATCCCCGCCATGCAGATTCAGGGCAGCCCGGTGCCGGGCGTCAGCTCGGGCGACGCAATGGCCGAGGTTGAGCGTCTTGCCGGACAGCTTCCGCCCGGCTTCGACGTTGCCTGGACGGGTCTCTCGCTTGAGGAACGTGAATCGGGCGATCAGACCATGCTGCTTTATGCCTTGTCGCTGGCGGCGGTGTTCCTGTGCCTTGCGGCGCTGTATGAAAGCTGGTCGATTCCGCTGGCTGTCATTCTGGTCATGCCGATCGGTGTTCTGGGCGCCCTGATCGGGGCCAATCTGGGCGGGTTCGATAATGGCGTGTTCTTCCAGGTCGGCCTGCTGACAGTGATCGGTCTGACAGGTAAGAACGCGATTCTGATCGTCGAATTCGCACGGGAGCAATCCGTGGCCGGCGTACCTCTGTTCCGCGCCGTGGTTGAGGCAGCCCGTCAGCGTTTCCGCCCGATCATCATGACCTCGATTGCGTTCTCACTGGGCGTTACCCCGCTGGTTCTGTCGACCGGGGCAGGGGCCAGTGGTCGAAACGCCATCGGCTCGACGGTGTTGGGCGGTACGATCATGGCGACGGTGTTCGGCATTCTGTTCGCGCCGCTCTTCTATGTGCTGATGCGCAGACTGCTTGGTCGTAAGGACAAGTTCGACGATGAGCCAGAGGCCGAAGCGACACGGGCCTGATCGGGTCTGATAAAACGAAGGGTGCGCCGAAGCGCACCCTTTTTCATTGCAGACCTGCCAGCGGTTCAGCCGAGAAGCGTTTGCCTTGCGTCGCCATATTCCCTTGCAAGACGGTCGATATAAGAAGCAGCGGGTTGTATTTCGGTGATGGCTCCGATTCCCTGACCCGATCCCCAGATCGCGCTCCATGCTTTTGGCTTACTGGAACCCTCACCAAAATTCATCGTGCTGGCATCGGCATGTTCCAACTGCTCCGGGTCCAGCCCGGCATTGCGGACCGAGCCTTTCAGATAATTGCCGTGAACCCCGGTGAACAGCGAGGAATAGACGATATCCTCGGCACCTGACTCGCAGATCATCTGCTTGTAGTCGGGAACGGCATTCGCCTCTTCCGTGGCGATGAAGGGGCTGCCGATATAGGCCAGATCCGCGCCCATCGCCTGCGCAGCCAGCACGGCACGGCCTGTCGCGATGGAGCCTGACAGCGCTAGCGGGCCGTCGAACCATTGCCGGATTTCCTGAATCAGCGCGAAAGGCGACTGCATCCCGGCGTGACCACCCGCGCCTGCCGCGACCGCGATCAGCCCATCCGCGCCCTTTTCGATGGCCTTGCGGGCAAAGCGGTTATTGATGATATCGTGAAACACCACGCCACCGACGGAATGGGCGGCCTCATTCACCTCGGGGCGTGCGCCAAGCGAGGTGATCCACAGCGGCACCTTGTGCTTGACGCAGATCTCTATGTCGCGCTCAAGTCGGGCATTCGAGCGGTGCACGATCTGGTTCACGGCGAAGGGGGCCGCCGGATTATCGGGGTTTTCCTGATTATGCCGGTCAAGCTCTTCGGTGATGCGGGTCAGCCATGCTTCCAGCAGGATCGGCTCGCCATCCTTTTCACGCGCGTTCAGGGCGGGAAAACTGCCGACAATCCCCGCCTTGCACTGAGCGATGACAAGGTCCGGTCCCGAGACGATGAACATCGGCGAGCCGATGACGGGAATGCGCAGTTTCGAAAGGATTGGCGGCAATGACATGATGGGCTCTCCTCAACCGGTTTGGCCCATCATTGCCAGCAGGCCGCAGCCCGGCAAGCGTGACGTCGCGGAGCAGCCGCGCCTATGAGGCGCGGCGTCCCAGACGGTTCAGATAGGACGGCGCCACGTCGGACGCGTCTTTCCAGTGCTCCCAGGGCTGACGGCGGGCCAGTGCCGCGTCGATTTCCACCTCATCGAAGCCAGAGCGCCGCGCCATCGGGAACTGGTCCGAGATGACATGGCCAGCCGCCCGCAACCGGCCCTTATAGCCGGCCACGCGCAGACGCCGCGCCAGAGTAAAACCGCGCCCGTCCGAAAAGCTTGGGAATGCGATGCGGATCATGGCCGCCTCGCGGAAATTGACATTCGCCTCGTCCAGATTGGTATCCTGCGCCAGATCGAGGATCTCGCCGTCGAAATCATCCGGCCCGAAGCCTGTCTCGCGGACGATGACCGGCTGGCCGTCCACAGGTTCGAAAGCGGCTGGCGCTGCCTCTGCCGGGGCGATGCGTTGTAGCTTACCGTTCACGAAATGAATCCCACATTCTGTTTTTTCCTGACCGCGCCAGCGGCCTGCGCGGGCGTCCTCGCCCTCTTTCACCGGGCTGGTGCAGGGCATGCAGCCGATAGAGGGGTAACCTTTCGAAATCAGCGGATGACGCGGCAGGTTGTTATTGGCGATATAGTCGGCGACATCCTGAGCTGTCCAGTGCGCCAGCGGGTTGATCTTGATGCGCGGACCGGCGGGGTCTTCCTCGAAGAACTCGATATCGGCGCGGCTTGCGGCCTGAAACCGTTTGCGCCCGGTGACCCAGCTATCGAACCCGGAAAGCGCCTTGTTCAGCGGCACTGTCTTGCGCAGATCGCAGCACGCATCCGGGTTGGTCTGGTTCAGATCGCCATCCGGATCAGCCGCCGCAATCGCAGCGGGCGTCGCCCGGATCGTGCGCACATCGGTCAGACCAAGCTTTGATGCAACCTCGGCCTGATAGGCGAGCGTTTCGGGAAACAGCATCTGCGTATCAACGAACAGCACCGGCGTGTCGCGGTCGATCAGCGAGATCATATGCAGCAACGCTACCGAATCCGCCCCGAAGGACGAGACCATCGCCACCCGTCCCAGTTCTGGATCGGACAGGGCATCGCGCAGAACCTGAATGGCCGCGCGGTGGCGATAGCGCTTGTTCAGCGCCGCCACCCGCGCCGGGCGTGTGGGAATTGTCTGCACCTGCGCCATATCAGGCCGCCTTTTGTTCGGCGGGATAAAGGGCCGCCTTGAACGGGTCCGGGCCAAGCCGGCGATAGGCCTGCAGGAAGGTCTCGGACGCATCCTCACGGACCGCCAGATAACCCTGGACCAGACGTTCAATCGCCGGGATTATCTCATCCTTCGAGAAGCCGGGGCCCGCGCGTTCGCCAACGGCCATTGTTTCGGTGCCGTCGCCACCAAGCGTCACCTGATAGTTTTCGACACCCGCGCGGTCCAGACCGAGAATCCCGATATGGCCGACATGGTGGTGCCCGCAGGCATTGATGCAGCCGGAAATCTTGATCTTCATCTCGCCGATTTCATGCTCCAGCTTCAGCTCGTCGAAACGCTCGGCAATCTGCTGAGCGATCGGGATCGAGCGGGCTGTCGCAAGTGCGCAGTAATCCAGCCCTGGGCAAGCGATGATGTCGCTGATCAGCCCGATATTCGCCGTGGCCAGATCCGCCTCGCGCAGGGCCGCGTGAAGCGCAGCCAGATCGGCGCGGTGCACATAGGGCAGAACCACATTCTGCTCATGGCTGATCCGCAAATCGCCAATTCCGTATTTCTCGGCCAGATCGGCAAGAACGCGCATCTGCTCCGAGGTTGCGTCACCCGGAGTGGCCCCGTGTTTCTTCAGCGAAACGGTGACGATAGCGTAATCTGGATGACGATGCTCGTGCAGATTCGTATCGGCCCATGACCGGAAGACCGGATCGGCATCGCGTGCCGCATCGTAATCGGCGGTGCTGCGGTCATCCTGAAGCGCGGGCGCGGCGAATTGCTGCGAGATTCGTTCCAGAACTTCTTGGTCTGAGCCGTCGAAAAGCGGGCGGATCTCGGCAAAACGAGCCTCGACCAACTCGCGGATATGCTCGATGCCCAGTTCCTGCACCGCAATCTTCAGCCGTGCCTTGTATTTATTGTCGCGCCGTCCGACCGAGTTATAGGCCGAAAGGATCGCCTCCAGATAGGGCAGCAGATCGCGCACCGGCAGGAAGTCGCGAACGACCTTGCCCACCAGCGGAGTACGGCCCAGACCGCCACCGACCGAGACCTCGAAACCGATCTCGCCGTCCTGACGGATCATGCGCAGCCCGATATCATGCGATTTGACCACGGCGCGATCATTCGGACTGCCCGAGACGGCAATCTTGAACTTCCGCGGCAGGAACTGGAATTCCGGGTGGTCGGTGGACCATTGCCGGATCAGCTCGGCATAGGGGCGGGGATCGGCAATCTCATCCGCCGCCGCGCCCGAGAAATGGTCGGCGGTCACATTGCGGATCGTGTTGCCCGAGGTCTGGATGGCATGCATCCCCACCTCGGCCAGCGAATCCAGCATATCCGGGATATCCACCAGCTTGGGCCAGTTGAACTGGATATTCTGGCGGGTGGTGAAATGCCCGTAACCCTTGTCCCACCGATCCGCGATATGGGCCAGCCGACGCATCTGGTCGGGGCTGATCGAGCCATAGGGTATCGCGATCCGCAGCATATAGGCATGAAGCTGAAGATAGACGCCATTCATCAGGCGCAGCGGGCGGAACTCTTCTTCAGTCAGCGCACCGGAAATGCGGCGGTTTACCTGATCGCGAAACCGCTGAGCGCGGTCGACGACGAAGGCCCGGTCGAATTCGGAATGATGATACATCACGCGTCCTCTGCCTGCTTGCCGTGGAAATAATTGGAAGGCCCGTTGGCGCGGAATGCTTCACGCGGGTGGCCGGGTTCCGGGCCGTTCTCGCCGGCGCGGGCGGGTGCCAGAAACACGCCGACCGCACGATCCGAAAGCGCCATTGCATGAGCCATACGGTGCTTGGCCTGTTCTTCATCGGTAATCAGCTCTGCCTGACGCAGGTGCGAGACCCATTCATTCTGGCCGGTCAGATAGATGACACGACCGTCAAACAGGTCGTTGGCTGAAATGACGACTGGCTCAAATTTGCGCGCCATTGCGAATCTCCGTTTCTTGCTGCCTTAATATGGGATATTTTCCTACGTATTCGCTAGTATCTGCCGACAATAAGGAATACTGTTCCAATATAGTAGCCAGAGAGGATCAACACCCGCCATGAGCGAGCCCAGCGAAAAGAAACTCCGCCTTGATGCGCTTGACCGGAAAATCCTGACCGAGTTGCAGGACGATGCCAGCCAGTCGCTGGACGATATCGCCCGCAAGGTCGGGTCGTCGAAAACACCGGTCTGGAACCGGATCCGCAAGCTGAAAGATGCCGGAGTCATCCGTCGCCAGACGGTGATCCTCGACCCCGATGCGGTTGGGCTGGGGACCTGCTTCTTCGTCCTGATCCGCACCAGCGAGCATGAGGCCGGCTGGCAGCAGCGCTTTCTTGCGGCGCTGCAGGCCCGGCCCGAGGTGCTGGAAGCACATCGTCTGGCGGGTGAGATCGACTATATCGTCAAGCTGCGCGTCTCCGACGCCCGCGCCTACGACGCCTTCTATCAGGCCCTGATCGCCGAGGTGAAGATCTTCAACGTGACCGCTTTGCTGTCGATGGAGGAACTTAAGTCAACGACTTTGTTGCCGGTTTAGGGGGTTTTGTTGGTGAGAATTGGAAGGGTCTTGGTGAAGAGAGATTGTATCTGCATATGTTGGAGCCTTGGAGATACCGGAGCACCAAGAGCGGATTGAGGGCCAAGCCATAGCGTTGTGCGCTACGATACAGATCCGTAAGACGCAATTCTTCGGAAATGCACAAAACAGTATCAGGTAACCAACCCTCAGAGTTGGTACTCATTCTTGTTCCGTGAGAGCAGAAACGATCTCTTGGCGACCTCCAAGCCGGACGTGTTACGGATCCACCAACCTTACCGCGTGAATTTCTTGTACTTCACCCGCTTCGGTTCCACCGCATCCGTACCCAGCCGTTTGATCTTGTCGGCCTCGTAATCCTCAAAGTTACCCTCGAACCATTCGACATGCGCATCGCCTTCGAAGGCGAGGATATGGGTGCACAGGCGGTCGAGGAAGAAGCGGTCGTGGCTGATGATCACCGCGCAGCCGGCGAAATCGTCAAGTGCGGCTTCCAGCGCCTGCAGGGTTTCTACGTCCAGATCGTTGGTCGGTTCGTCAAGCAGCAGCACGTTACCGCCGGATTTCAGCAGTTTGGCCATGTGGACGCGATTGCGTTCACCGCCCGAAAGCTGGCCGACCTTCTTCTGCTGGTCGCCGCCCTTGAAGTTGAAGGCCGAGGCATAGGCGCGGGAGTTCATCGACACATCGCCCAGTTCGATATGCTCGGCCCCGCCAGAGATTTCCTCCCATACGGTCTTGTCGCCGCCAAGTGCATCGCGGGACTGGTCGACATAGGATAGTTCCACCGTGTCGCCATAGGTGATTTCGCCGGAATCGGGCTTTTCCTGCCCGGTCAGCATGCGGAACAGTGTGGACTTACCGGCGCCGTTCGGGCCGATCACGCCGACAATGCCGCCGGGGGGCAGGGAGAACGACAGATCCTCGATCAGAAGCTTGTCGCCCATTGCCTTTTTCAGCCCCTCGACCTCGATCACCTTGGACCCGAGGCGTTCGCCATTCGGGATGATGATCTGGGCGCGGGACAGTTTTTCACGCTCGGATTTCGACGCCATCTCGTTATAGGCGTTGATCCGGGCCTTCTGCTTGGCCTGACGGGCCTTGGCACCGGCGCGGATCCATTCAAGCTCGCGTTCCAGAGTTTTCTGTTTGGCCTTGTCCTCACGCGCTTCCTGTTCCAGCCGCTTGGCCTTCTGTTCCAGCCAGGAAGAATAATTGCCCTCGTACGGAATGCCGCGCCCGCGATCCAGTTCGAGGATCCAGCCGGTGATATCGTCGAGGAAATAGCGGTCATGGGTCACGACCAGAATCGTGCCGGGATATTCGATCAGGTGCTTTTGCAGCCAGGCGATGGTTTCCGCGTCCAGGTGGTTGGTCGGTTCGTCCAGCAGCAGCATATCGGGCGCTTCCAGCAGCAGCTTGCACAGCGCCACGCGGCGGCGTTCGCCGCCTGAAAGCGTGGATACATCTGCGTCGTCGGGCGGGCAGCGCAGCGCCTCCATCGCGACGTCTATCTGGCTGTCCAGATCCCACAGGTTCTCGGCGTCGATTTCGTCCTGAAGCTTCGCCATTTCCTCGGCGGTTTCGTCCGAGTAGTTCATTACCAGTTCGTTGAAGCGGTCCAGCTTGGCTTTCTTTTCCGCGACACCCAGCATGACGTTTTCACGGACATTCAGCGTTTCATCAAGCTGCGGCTCCTGCGGCAGATAGCCGACCTTCGCGCCCTTCGCGGCCCAGGCCTCGCCCGAAAAATCCTTGTCCATCCCGGCCATGATCTTCAGCAGTGTGGACTTACCCGCGCCGTTCACGCCCACGACGCCGATCTTGACGCCGGGCAAGAAGTTCAGGCGGATATTTTCAAAGACCTTCTTGCCGCCGGGATAGGTCTTGGACACGCCGTCCATGTGATAGACAAATTCATAGGCTGCCATCGGGCGCTCCTGTCGAAAGGGGTTTGGCGGTATTTAGGCGATTGCGTGGCAAAGTTGAAGCGCTGCCGTGTGTCCGGTGCAGATATGAAAACGCCCCGGAATGATCCGGGGCGTTTGATCTGATGCGGTTTGGGGAAGGGATTATTCGGTTTCCCAGTCGCGAAGCTGGCCGTCCGGGCCATACTCGGCTTCGACCCAGTTGCCGCTGGCGTCCTGGCCTTCGAACTCGAAACCGTCCTTGTCCAGTTCGATCTTCTCGAAACGCCCGTCAGCCGGGAAACGGTCAGCATTCAGCAGGGCTTCGGGCAGAACGGCAGAGACTTCAGACACGGGTGCGAGGCCGGAATTGCGGGCTTCGATTTCCTCCACCGAGCCGTCACGGTTGAAATCGACTTCGATCATGGCACCGCCGGGCAGGCGGCCCTGAAGGTCGGGAACGTGCCGGTCCTCGGAGCGTTTCTGGACGTCGGTCAGCGAGAGCGCCTGAGCGGTCGAATCCAGAACCGCCTGATCGATCATGGGGCGACCGTATTGTGCAAAAGCAGGGGCGGCCAGAAATGAGCCGATAAGGACGGTGGTCACAAATTTCATCGCGGGTTCCTTTGACGTAAATTCAGTTTCGAACTGCCGGGGTAACGCAGCCTGAGGGCAGGGGTTTCCCGGCTGAGATAAAATTTCCGCGACGCAGCATGGCGCTGACTCCGATCGTACACCGTGTGTACACCAGATCAGCACAAGGCGGCGTTGAAATCTGCGTCGAAATGCGTGTTCAAGAATTCATATTGCGGTCGAAGACGCCGGGCCAGAATATCCCGGACCTCTTCCGGCATATTATCCGACTCGGGCGTGGCGAAGACGCGTTTTTCCAGATTCTGGTAATCATGGCGGGGCAGATCCAGAAAATCCTCGATCTGCCGCATCAGCGCATCCGGAGCCGATCCGATCAGCCCATAGGGCAGGATCAGCAGCCGGTCGGGACCAAGCCGCCTGCGCCAGCGGGGAATGTAGCGGGCATAGTCGCCGCGCTGCTCCAGCACCGCATCATTCGCGGCGGCGCTGAGCCATGCCGAGGCCTGTTTCGGAGTTTGCGCACGGCGGCGCATATTCATGCGCAATTGCGACACTGCCCGGTCAACCGGGTCCCGGATCAGATAGATGAACCGGGCATCGGGCAGGAATTCCAGCATGTAATCTATGCCCTTACCGGGCAGCCCGGAATAGGCGGGGGTTATTTCCATCGGTCTGGCGTCTGGCGGTGTGGGCGCGAAAAGCGACATATACCAGTTTTCGGTAAAGGGTGGCTCGGTTGCCAGCCAGTCGAGATACGCGGCCAGATGCGCAGGCATCACCTTACCGCTGCGCGAATATCGCGACCGGATCGCCGCCACGGTCCCGCTGACATGGTTCGGAGTCCATTTGCGGTTATCGGGACAGAAAAGATGGTTGAAGAAATGCGCTTCCTTCAGCGGAGGCGTCCAAAGGCCGGGATGCTGCCCCATCGCCGCATGAAGCCAGCTTGTCCCGGCTTTCTGAGCCCCGATGCCGATGACGGTCGGTTTTTGCGGAGACGGAGACTCGGCCCAGTGGGTTGTGTCCTCGTTTTTCGGGATATTCTGGACAGCAGGGGCGGGGACGGAAACAGGCGGCGCAGTCGTCCCGGCGGGTGAGGTGGTTGCGGCAACGAAATCGGCCCCGAAGCGATCCTCAAGAAACTCATATTGTGCTGCAAAGCGTTTTTTCAGGAAATCATACCCCTCCTGAGGGAAGGAAACGCC
The DNA here is from genome assembly GCF_027913215.1 of Paracoccus aerodenitrificans. Lineage (GTDB taxonomy): Bacteria > Pseudomonadota > Alphaproteobacteria > Rhodobacterales > Rhodobacteraceae > Paracoccus > Paracoccus aerodenitrificans. The sequence continues at coordinate 2,912,653 of NZ_CP115784.1, read as the reverse complement.
TTTGGCGCCTTCGTGAACCCGGTCCGACAGATTCTGATAATCATGAGGCACAAGCCCGAGAAAATCCTCGATATCGCGCATCAGTTTTTCCGGCTCGGTGGCGATGCGTCCATAGGGCAGGATCAGCAGCCGGTCAGGTCCGAACCGTTTCTGCCAGCGGGGGATATAGGTTGCATAATCGCCGCGATCATGCAGTTCGGGAAGATCCAGATATTTCATGAAGCCGCGCGGGTTGCGGGGCATGGATCTTTTGCGTGACAGGTTCATGCGGAGCTGCGAAATGGCGCGTTCGACAGGATCGCGGACCAGATAGATGAACTTCGCGCGGGGCAGGAAATTGGCCACCTCATCCAGCCCTTTTTCGGGCAGCGTCGAATATTCCGGGGTCGTATCCAGCGGCCACATGCCCCTTGGTGCCGGGGCGAAGGCCTGCCGATACCATCTTGGGGTGAACATCGGTTCGGATGTGAGATCCAGAAGATAGCGCACAATCTCGGCAGGCATCTCTTCCTGCCGTCTCTCGAAGCGCTTTTCGGTTGCCGTGACGGATCTACGGAAATGCCAGGGCAGCCATTTCAGATCTTCGGGCCGGTGGCGGGCGTTGAAATAATGCAGCTCCTTGATCGGAGCGGTCCAGATTTTTGGATGCTCATTCAATTGCTGATGCAGCCAGGATGTCCCGGCCTTCTGGGCACCGATGCAGAGGATACGCGGCTTGCGCGGCTTCCCCTCAGCGTCCCAGGACCGGCTCAACGGGTCCCCCAGAGATCGTATTCGCTGGCCTCGTCCACCGTGACCGAAACGATATCGCCGGGGGACAGCCCGTCGAAACCCTCGTCGATAAACAGATTGCCGTCGGTTTCGGGCGCGTCGGCCTTGGTCCGGCAGGTGGCGCCGTCCTGATCCACCTCATCCACGATCACATCGAGCACCTGACCGACCTTTGCGGCCAGTTTGGCCTCGGAAATCGCCTGCGCTTTCTGCATGAAGCGATCCCAACGTTCTTGCTTTACCTCTTCGGGGACGTGATCCGGCAGGTCATTGGCACGCGCACCGGCGACGTTTTCATATTGGAAACAGCCGACCCGATCCAGTTGCGCCTCATCCAGCCAGTCGAGAAGGGTCTGGAATTCCTCCTCGGTCTCTCCGGGATAGCCGACGATGAAGGTGGAGCGCAAAGCGATCTCGGGGCAATCTGTCCGCCATGCCGCGATTTCGTCCAGCGTCTTTGCCGCCGCAGCCGGTCGCGCCATGCGTTTCAGCGTGTCGGGATGAGCATGCTGGAACGGAATATCCAGATAGGGAAGGATCAGCCCGTCCGCCATCAGCGGGATCAGATTGCGCACATGCGGGTAGGGATAGACATAATGCAGCCGCACCCATGCGCCCAGTGATCCCAGATCCCGCGCAAGATCGGTGATATGGGCGCGATGGCCGCGGGTTTCGGCATGTTTCAGATCCACGCCATAGGCCGAGGTATCCTGCGAAATCACCAGCAATTCCTTGACCCCTGCCGCGACCAGCTTTTCGGCCTCGCGCATGATGGCATGGGCCGGGCGGCTGGCCAGACGGCCCCGCATATCGGGGATGATGCAGAACTTGCAGTGATGGTTGCAGCCTTCCGAAATCTTCAGATAGCTGTAATGGCGCGGAGTCAGCGTCACAGAAGATGCGGGAAGCAGGTCCAGGAAAGGATCGGGCGCGGGCGGTACGGCTCCGTGAACCGCATCCAGCACCTGTTCATATTGATGCGGTCCGGTCACCGCCAGAACTTTGGGATGTGCGCCGGTGATGTAATCGGGTTCCGCCCCCAGGCAGCCCGTCACGATGACGCGTCCATTCGCGGTCAGCGCCTCGCCGATCGCATCCAGCGACTCGGCCTTGGCGCTGTCCAGAAACCCGCATGTATTCACGATCACCGCGTCGGCCCCGCTGTAATCCGGGCTGATCGCATAACCCTCGGCACGCAGCCGGGTCAGGATGCGCTCACTGTCCACAAGCGCCTTGGGGCAGCCGAGGCTGACCATGCCGATGGTCGGCTGGCCCGCGCGGCGGATATCCGAGGGGACCGAGGCGCGGGCGAGGTCCGGGCGTATGATTGGCGGGTTCTGGCTCATCGCCGGAGTCCTAGTTTCAGCCTTGCGCAAAAGCAAGCTGCCGCATGCGCAAACCCTGCCGGAAGCGGGCGCGGCGATGCGTCCGCCTCCGGTCCTGCGTCACGGATCAGGTTGCCGCGCGGGTCGTGGACAGCGCGATCATGGTCACCCCGTTCGAGATCAGCTCGACCGCCAGCAGGATGCCCAGAATCGTCGCCGCCGAGGACGGGAAGTTGCCGAAGATCATGATGGCCAGAAGCACCGAAAGCGCACCGCTGAGCAGCAGCAGCCAGAATGCATTCGTGCCACGGAAATCAAACGACATGACGACCTTGAAGATGCCCTCGACAAGGAATAGCACGGCGACCATCAGGGTCAGCGAGACAATGCCGACAAGCGGGTTACGCAGCAGCATGATTCCCAGAAAGATGCAGGCAATCCCAAGCAGAATGACCCAGATCCGACCGCCCCAGCCCCGCGCCTGAAATGCGGCGAAGATCTGGAGGATACCGATGAAAAGGAAAGACCATCCGGCGATAAGCTCGGCTGTGAGGGTCGCGGCAAAGGGATTGGCAAGGGCAAGTATGCCCGCGAGGATCGAAAGAACCCCGATAACGATCCAGAGAATACGACCTGTCATATTAATTACTCCTATAGATGCACGCGCGTACCGGATATTTTTCCGCCCTTGCCGGAAATTACACGCCCCAATCGCAATGGGCCGGATGTTTGCACGGTGATGTAACAAATTTATCAGTTGGTATGTTGTTCTGCTCACGCAGCTTTGGCTTTCCCGAGACTGAAGCTCGCGCAAATATAGCCCTCATGAAGATAAGATTCCCATATGCGGTTCTGGCGCTTGTCGTGGCGCTGCCCTCGGTGTCCGGGGCCGAGATCCTTGATTACGGGACGCATATCGAGGTGGTGAACCATCGCGGCGGGAATGTGCTGGAGATGGTCGGCATGCGTTCCCGGCTGGAACGGTCGGGCAAAGAGGTCCGGATCCGCGGATATTGCCGTTCCGCCTGCACCATGCTGCTGACCATGCGCAATGCCTGTATCGCTGGCGATGCAGCGGTCGGGTTCCATGCTCCGAGAATCCCGAACACCAATATCATTCCGCCTTATGTGGATCAGGTGATGGGATATTATTACCGTGGCGGCATTCTGGAGAAGTGGAACAGTGAGTGGAAATACTCTCTGGACATGCATAAAATTTCAGCAGAGGATTACGTAAAGCTTGATCCTCAGGCCCGAATTTGCGGGCGTTAAAAAAGGGTCCGCGCCGGGCGCGGACCTTGATGTTCGTTTACAAGTACTGGTTGCCTTACGGTTGACATAGCCTCGGGTCCCATGATGAGGCGTTACCTATTACCGACCGCGTTGTCGCTGTCATGCCCTCCGGTAATGGTGGGTTATTATCATTCGTGACCAAAATGCGGGTCTCGTCGACTGGCGCGGCTTATATATCAAAGTGACGAACGGGACTGTAACACTCCAGCGGGAAACAAGTTCCACAAGCATCTGGATTCGCCGCTGAATTTCGTCGGCTATAATGTCGTGTCAGATTCAGATCACTCGCGCAGCCGCCAGCCGGTCGCGAAGATCCAGCGAATCGTCGCGAGACAGACGATGATTGTCAGCGTCACGGCGATCAGGGACACGCCCACGGGAACATCGGCCATGTCGAAGAACGCCCAACGAAAACCCGAGATCAGGTAAAGGACCGGGTTCAGCTTGGCCACGAACTCCCAGAACGGGGGCAGCATGGATGCCGAGTAAAAGGCGCCGCCGAGGAAAACCAGCGGGGTGACGACCATCAGCGGCACGATTTGCAACTGTTCGAAATTCTTCGCCCACAGCCCGATGATGAAGCCCAGAAGGGAAAACGCGAAGGCGGTGAGGAACAGGAATGCCAGCATCCAGAACGGATGCACGATATGCACGCCGACGAAGAAGAAGCTCGTCACGAGAATGATCGCTGCGATCAGGATCGACTTGGACGCTGCGGCTCCGACGAAACCGGCGGTGACCTCTATCCAGCTGGCAGGTGCGACCAGATATTCATAGATCGTCCCCGAGAATTTCGGGAAATAGATCCCGAATGAGGCATTCGACACGGATTGCTGCAACAGCGTAAGCATCACCAACCCGGGCACGATGAATGCGCCGTAGGGGATGCCTTCGACCGACTGAATGCGCCCGCCGATTGCCGCGCCGAACACCACGAAATACAGCACGGTGGACAGAACCGGCGAGGCGATGGATTGCCAGACGGTTCGGAAGAACCGGGTCATTTCATGATGATAGATTGCCCAGACAGCCCCGGTATTGATCATGCCGCGCCCTTTGCCTTCTGCGGTTCGTCCGAGACCAGCGGCATGAATACTTCCTCAAGGCTGGATTGTTTGGTCGAGATGTCACGCACCTGAATGCCCAAACCGGCCAGTTCGGCCAGCAGATGCGCGATGCCGGTGCGGTCCGACCTTGTATCGTAATCATAGCCAAGGCTGCGCCGATCCTCTGAGAGGGTAAGGCCGCGCTCGGCAAGCTGCGGGGGCAGTGCATCGAGAGGCGTATAAAGCTCAATCGTCAGATGTTTCTTGCCGAACTCACCCATCAGCTCATCCTTGGGCTTTATCAGCAGCAGCTTCCCGTTATTGATGACGCCGATCCGGTCGGCCATTTCCTCGGCCTCTTCCAGATAATGCGTGGTCAGGATGATCGTCACACCGTCCCGGCGAAGCTGATCGACCACCTGCCACATTTCGCGCCGCAGAGCGACATCGACACCGGCGGTCGGCTCGTCCAGAAACAGGACTTTCGGGTTATGGGACAGGGCCTTCGCGATCAGCACGCGCCGCTTCATCCCGCCCGAAAGTTCGCGGGTCATCGCATTCCGCTTTTCCCACAAAGCGAGGCTGCGCAGGATCTTTTCCAGGTAAGCGTCATCCGGCGGCGCTCCATAGAGGCCACGCGTGAAGCGGACGCAGTTCAGCACGGTTTCGAACGGCTCAAGCGTGATTTCCTGCGGCACCAGCCCGATCATCTTCCGGGCAGCCCGCCAGTCGCTGCGAATATCGTGACCGCCGACGCGGACGGTGCCGCCTGTCAGCACGACCAGCCCGCAAATGATCGAGATCAGAGTCGTTTTCCCGGCCCCGTTCGGCCCCAGCAATGCGACGATCTCACCCTCGTTGATTTCCAGCGAGACATCGTCCAGAGCCTTGGGACCGTTGGCGTATTGCTTGCTGAGGTGATCGACTTCGATAATCGCGCTCATCCGCCCGGTCCTCATGGTTGGAATCGGCGCGACGCTAGTGCGCAGGGGCGGGATTGTCCAGTTTCGACTGCCGCCGCTTCAGGGTGATTGCCAGCACCACCGCCATCAGCACGAAGACCGCCGCGCCGGTGGCAAAGGCCCGCTCATAGCTCCAGTGATTGATGATGGGCTGGCTGACGATGGGCGACATGAACTGGCCGAAGAAGAAGGATGAGGTCACAAGGCCAGAGACAAGCCCCCGGTGCTTGAACGGTGCCGCGTTCAGTGCGGTGGTAATGAAGGTCGGCATGCAGAAACCAAGCCCCGCACCGATCAGCGCCGTTGCCGCCATTGCATAAGGCAATTGATGCGCCATCGAAAGGAGCCAGAATCCGCAGGCCAACAGCAGGAAACCGGCGACCGGCGTGCCGATCCGGCCAAGCCACGGCCTGATCCAGCCCGAAATCACCGCCATCAGCGAGGCGGCCAGCATCATCGACGCCATTACCTCTCCGGCATAGCGCGGATCGTCCAGCCCGATATCGACCAGATAATAGGGAAGCTGCGTGGGCACCGCATAGAAGATCACGAAGCTCAAAGACGCTGCCGTTGCCATTATCAGCACCGTGATCGGCCAGCCCTTCTCTCCGCCGCCCTGAGTTGCCGTGCCGTGTCCGTCCGGCGATGTCAGTTCGGGTTCCGGCAGAAGTTTCCACAATACAGGGAAAATCGGAATGGCGAGGCCGTAAATCAGGAATGGCAGGCGCGGGCTGCTGCTGGCCAGAAACCCGGCGGTCATGACGAAGATCAGACCGCCCAGATTGACCGCTGCCAACTGATATCCCATCAGCCGCCCGCGCTCGGGGCCGTCGAAATAATCCCCGATCAGGGCAGCCTGCGCGGTCATGATCGCCGCGACACCCAGACCCAGCACCAGCCGGCTGGCGAAAATCGCCTCCAGCGACTGAAGGTACAGCCCGGCGGTTCCGGCGACGATATATACGATAAGCCCGAAGAACAGAGGCCTGCGCCGTCCCAGCCGGTCCACCACGATTCCGGCGAAAGGCGCCACGATGGCAACGATCAGCGACGGTGCGGTGATCAGCAGCCGGGTCAGCAGCTCTGCGTTCGGATTGTTCGGGAACATCGCCTGAATGCCCGGCAGAGCAGGGGTAATCGTCGCGTTCGACATGATTGTCAGCGTCGCCGCAAGCATCACTCCCCAGGCACGGGGATCACGCAAGATCCGGTCCATCATGCAGCCTTTCGATCGCAAGGGGACGATGTCCGGACCAGCCAGTTCCCCGGGCTGCAAAGGCCAGTCGTCCACAGAAAAATCCGGCAGCCCCAAAGGGCCGCGCGGCGCAAGGATCAATCAGTTGGGCCGCAAGGTCAAACCGATTTCCCGCAGCGCGAAGCTGCTATGCATCGGCGACAACCGCCCGTTACCCGCAAATCCGGGTCCCGGATCGCCGCACTTCGGCCCGGTCAGCCCCGCGCGGCTCTGACGCTTTCTTCCAGAATATCCAGAGCTTCCGCGAAAATATCGTCCGGGATTGTCAGCGGCGCGAGGAAGCGGATCACATCGCCGTAAACGCCGCAGGTGAGCAGGATCAGATTCCGCTTCAAAGCCTCTTCGCGGACGCGCCCGGCGAATTCGGGGTTCGGACGATCGCTGCCTGCGACGTTAAATTCAACCGCATTCATGAAGCCGGGGCCGCGAATGTCGACGATCTCGGGAACCTCGTCGCGCAGGGCCGAGAGCCTTTGCTTCAGCCTCTGACCCAACCGCTCGGCCCGGTCGCACAATTCTTCCTCTTCGATCACATCCAGCACGGCATGGGCCGCGGCCACCGCCAGAGGGTTCCCAGCATAGGTTCCGCCAAGCCCGCCCGGGGCAGGGCTGTCCATCACCTCGGCGCGTCCGGTCACCGCCGAAATCGGCAGCCCCCCGCCAAGACCCTTGGCCATCGTGGTCAGATCGGCAAAGACGCCGTGATGCTCCATCGCGAACAGCTTGCCGGTGCGGGCGAAGCCGGTCTGCACCTCATCGGCGATCAGCAGGATCGAATGTGAATCGCAGATCTTGCGCAGCCGCGCCAGAAAACCCTGCGGCGCGTCATAGAACCCGCCTTCGCCCTGTACCGGCTCGACGATAATCGCCGCGACACGCTCAGGCTCCAGATCGGCCTTGAACAGCCTCTCCAGCGCGTCAATCGCGTCATCCTGAGTGATGCCGTGCAAATCATTCGGGAAGGGCAGATGCCAGATATCGCTCATCATCGGCCCGAATCCGGCCTTGTAGGGCTGAACCTTCCCGGTCAGCGCCATCCCCATGAAGGTACGCCCGTGAAATCCGCCCGCAAAAGCCACAATGGCGGGGCGTCCGGTATAGTGGCGGGCAATCTTTACCGCATTCTCCACCGCTTCGGCCCCGGTAGTGGCGAAGATCGTCTTTTTCGGCCCCGGCCCCGGCACTTTCTCATTCAGCCGCTCTGCCAGAGCGACATAGTTCTCATACGGCACGACCTGATGGCATGTATGCGTAAACCGGTCGAGCTGATCCCTCACCGCCGCCATCACTTTCGGATGACGATGGCCGGTATTCACAACGGCGATTCCGGCGGCAAAGTCGATATAACGATTGCCGTCCTTGTCCCAGATCTCGGCGTTCTCGGCCCGGTCTGCGTAAATCTGTGTGGTCATGCCCACCCCGCGCGAAATCGCGGCGTTTCTGCGGTCGGTCAGCGAAGACATGAGCACCCTCTCGAATCGGTTCAGGAGAAACTCTAGCCGCGGGCTTTCACAAGGAAAAGCGGCAGCGCATCGGCGATGATATGCTGCGCTTGCGTTGCGGCACCGGCTCGGGCATCGTCCCGGGCAAAGGCCTGAAGGGACCAGATGTTTCCGATCCGCGACCATAACCCGTCCGAACGTACGCCCTATGTCACGATCTGCCTGATCATCATCAATATCGTGATGTTCGTCCTGACGACCCCCTGGCTGGTCGGCATGACCGGCTTATGGGAGCAACTGGCGCTGTATCCGGTCGCGGTGGTGAACGGGTATAATCTTTGGGGACTGTTCAGCCATATGTTCCTGCATGCGGGCATTCTGCATATCGCGGGGAATATGCTGTTCCTCTGGGTGTTCGGCGATAATTTGGAAGACCAGATGGGCCATGTCGGCTTCCTGATCTTCTATCTGCTCAGCGGGCTGGCCGCCGCTGCCGCCCAGATCGCCTCGAATCCCCTGGACGGCATTCCGATGGTCGGCGCTTCCGGAGCGATTGCGGGTGTGATGGGCGGCTATCTTCTGCTGTTTCCGAAGGCGCGCGTCGATGTGCTGGCGCTGATCATTATCTTCATCAAGATCTTCACCATCCCGGCCTGGGTCATGCTGGGTCTCTGGTTCCTGTTCCAGATCTTCGGCAGTTTCTCGCTTTTCGGAGGCGATAATGTCGCCTATTGGGCCCATGCAGGCGGCTTCGTCGCCGGGGCGATCTTCGCCCTGCCCATCTTCTTCAGGCTGGGAGGCCTCGCCTATTGGAGCCGCACGCATGGCCGCCCCCCGCATCCCGCCGTTTCATATTCCCGGTCCAGAATACCGCAGGTGCGCAGATGACACTTCCCACGATCAACACACCCCATCGCCTGACCTGCCATTGCGGGGCGGTCGAGCTTTCGGTCACGCTCAGCGATGGTCTCAACACAAAGCGCCGCTGCGACTGCTCAATGTGCCGCCGCAGAGGCGCTGTCGCGGTCAGCGCACCGCTTGAGGGGCTGGAAATCGTCAAGGGTGCCGATATGCTGACGCTCTACCAGTTCAACACCCGCACGGCGAAACATTATTTCTGCAAGCAATGTGGCATCTATACCCACCATCAGCGGCGCTCGAACCCGAATGAATACGGGATCAACGCCGCCTGCCTTGAGGGCGTCAACCCGCGCGATCTCGATCCCGTCCCGTGGAGCGACGGCGTCAACCATTCATCCGACCGCTGACCTTCATCCTGGCGGAAATATCCCGGGGTGAGCCGCGCAAGCGGCGAGGGGCAGCGCCCCTTTACTCAGGCCGCAGCCCGGTCGCGGCGTAATTCACCGACAGATCGCGGTCGGACAGGCTCCAGTTCCAACTGATCGGGTTGAACACCATCCCCATCCGGTTCGCGACCTGCAACCCACTGCGCTGCATCATTCCGGCCAGCTCATCCGGGGTGATGAAGCGCGACCATTCATGGGTGCCTTTGGGCAGCCAGCGCATGATCCACTCTGCGCCGATAATTCCGGCGGCGAAGCTGCGCATTGTCCGGTTCAGGGTCGAGACCACCAGCACGCCGCCCGGTTTCAGAAGATCGTGACAGGTCTGCACGAAATCGGCGGGATTGGCGACATGTTCGACAATTTCCATCGCCAGAACGGCATCGAATTGCTCACCCTGCGCCAGCAGGGATTCGGCGGTTTCGGCGCGGTAGTCTATGTTCAGCCCGACCTGTCCGGCATGCAGCCTTGCCACCTCGATATTCTTCGCGGCGGCATCGGCCCCGACCACATCGGCCCCCAACCGCGCCATCGGTTCGGACAGCAGCCCGCCCCCGCAGCCGATATCTAGAAGCCTCAGTCCCTCGAATGGACGCGGGGCTTTCAGGTCGCGGCGATACTCGGCGGCGATCTGAGAGGTGACATAACCAAGCCGCACCGGGTTCATCATGTGAAGCGGTTTGAACTTGCCCTTCGGGTCCCACCATTCGGCGGCCATCGCCTCGAATTTGGCGATCTCGGAGGGGTCTCGGCTGTCTGTCATGGTCGGTCCTTTCGCGCCGGTCACACGCCGTATATAGGGAAACTATGGATCGCACAGCAGGGCAAACAGGCGCAGCGCGGATTTATCCGCATATCGAGCCCTTCGACAGGCGCAAGATCACTGTCGGCGGCGGGCATACGCTGTATGTCGAGCAATCCGGCAATCCCGATGGGCGGCCGGTCGTGGTGCTTCACGGCGGCCCCGGCGGAGGGTGCAGCCCGTTCATGCGCCGTTTCTTCGATCCCGCGCATTACCGGGTGGTGCTGTTCGATCAAAGAGGGTGCGGCCTGTCCACGCCGCATGCTTCTGTCGTGGACAATACGACACAGCATCTGATCGGGGATATCGAAAAAATCCGCGAAACGCTCGGCATCGAATGCTGGTCGGTGTTCGGCGGAAGCTGGGGTGCGACGCTGGCGCTTGCCTATGCGCAGGCCCATCCCGCCCCGGTCGAAGCCCTGATCCTGCGCGGCGTGTTTCTTGCCACTCAGGCCGAGCTGGACTGGTTCTATGGCGGCGGCGCGGCTCGGTTCTGGCCGGAGCGCTGGCGCGATTTTTGCGAACCGATCCCGCCATCCGAGCGCGGCGATATGGTCGCGGCCTATCACCGCCGACTGTTTTCGGAAAATGACCGGGAACAGCGTCGCCTTTCACGGCACTGGATCCTGTGGGAAAACGGGCTGGCGGGAATGGATATCGCCCATCCGGCGGCGGCCTCGGCGGAATATGCCCGCGCCTTCGCCCGGATCGAGAATCATTATTTCTATAATAAATGCTTCCTTGAAGAAGGGCAGCTTCTGCGGAACCGCCACCTGATCGAGTATATTCCCTGCCATATCGTTCAGGGACGCTATGATATGGTTTGCCCGCCGCGCGGCGCGTGGTCTCTGGCCGAGGGCTGGCGTGGCTGCGACCTTCGGCTTATTCCCGGCTCTGGCCACGCCTTGTCAGAACCGCGAATCGCTGCCGAGCTGGTGTCGGTGATGAATGAGATAAAGGAACGACGCTGATGGCCGGATTCTATTTCCTGATCCTCCTTTCGGCCTGCGCCGCTGCCGCTGCGACGGGAAGCGTCTTTCTGCCGGGTGAGTGGTACAGATCACTGAAAAAACCGTCCTGGACGCCACCCAAAAAGGCGTTCCCGATCGTCTGGACGGCGCTCTATGTCATCTCGGCTTTTGCGGCAACGCGCATCGCGCTGAGTGCTAACCCCGCGCCGGGTCTTGCCCTGTGGTCGTTGCAGATCGCGCTTAACACCCTGTGGACGCCGGTTTTCTTCGGAGCGCGGCGCATGGGGATGGGCATGATCGTCATCGCGGTCCTTTGGGTGGTGCTGGCCGCGATCATTCCGGTTTTCCTGCAGGCGGACCTTCTGGCCGGGCTGCTGATGATCCCGTACCTTGTCTGGATCAGCATTGCCGCAGGGCTGAACTGGCGCATCTGGCGCGATAATCGCGATTTGGCTTGAATTCCCCGGAAGCCGGGTCTATATGCAGCCTCAACAGCGGTGCAGGCTTCCACCCCCTGCGCCACCGGAAGCATGTAACGGGCCGCTGAGGGCCCGTTTTTCATTTCTCAGGGAAGCTCATGTCGAACGACCTGATTGCCAAGACCGCGATTGACCGCCGACTTGCGGAAATCCTGATCCCCGTAATCGAGGATATGGGATTCGAACTGGTGCGCGTCCGGCTGCAGGGCGGCAAGACCGCGACGCTGCAAATCATGGCAGACCGTCCCGAGGGCGGCATCAATGTCGATGACTGCGCCGATATTTCCACGATGGTCAGTGCCACGCTGGATGTGGAAGACCCGATCGAGGATAAATACATGCTGGAGGTGTCCAGCCCCGGCATCGACCGTCCCCTGACCCGGCTGAAGGATTTCGAAACCTATGAGGGTTACGAAGCCAAGCTGGAAACCGCTCAGCAGATTGACGGGCGGAAGCGTTTTACCGGCGTGCTGGCCGGTGTGGAAGGCGATGACGTGCTGATCAATATCGAGGTCGGGGCCGAGACCCAGACCATCGGGCTGAATTTCGACTGGCTGGCCGATGCCAAGCTGCTGCTGACCGATGAACTCATCGCGGAAATGCTGCGCCAGAAGAAGGAAGCCGGGGTCGAGATCGAAAATCTCGACGAATCCATGTTCGACGAAGTGCAAACGGAAGACGGCTCGGCTGACGATGCCGCAACGAAGGAGTAAGTGATGGCAATCACCTCTGCCAACCAGCTTGAACTGCTGCAAACCGCCGAGGCCGTGGCCCGCGAAAAGATGATCGAGCCCGAGCTTGTCATCGAAGCGATGGAAGACAGTCTCGCCCGCGCGGCGAAGTCGCGTTACGGCGCGGAAATGGATATCCGCGTATCCATTGATCGCAAGACCGGCAACGCGACCTTTACCCGCGTCCGGACCGTGGTCGAGGATGAAGAGGTCGAGAATTATCAGGCCGAATTCAACCCTGAGCAGGCGAAACCCTATTTCGAGCCGCAGAAAAGCGGTCAGAGCGTCTGGCTGCGCGAAGGCGCCCCGGTCGAGGATTTCGCCGGTGGTCCGCAGATCGGCGATGTGTTTCAGGAACAGGTTCCCCCGGTCGAACTGGGCCGGATCGCCGCGCAAAGCGCCAAGCAGGTCATCCTGCAACGCGTCCGCGAGGCCGAGCGTGACCGCCAGTATGAAGAATTCAAGGACCGCGCCGGGACCATCATCAATGGCATCGTCAAGCGCGAGGAATACGGCAATATCGTGGTCGATGTCGGCCGTGGTGAGGCAATTCTGCGCCGCAACGAAAAGATCGGCCGGGAAAGCTATCGCCCGAATGACCGTATCCGCGCCTATGTGAAGGATGTGCGCCGCGAAACCCGTGGCCCGCAGATCTTCCTGTCGCGAACCGATCCGCAATTCATGGCGGAACTGTTCAAGATGGAAGTGCCGGAGATCTATGACGGCGTGATCGAGATCAAGGCCGTCGCCCGCGATCCGGGCAGCCGCGCCAAGATCGCCGTGATTTCCTATGACAACTCCATCGACCCGGTCGGGGCCTGCGTCGGTATGCGCGGTTCCCGTGTTCAGGCCGTTGTGGGTGAGTTGCAGGGCGAAAAGATCGATATCATTCCGTGGTCAGAAGATCAGGCGACATTCCTTGTGAACGCTCTGCAACCGGCAGAGGTCGCAAAGGTCGTTGTCGATGAAGAGGCCGTGCGCATCGAGGTCGTTGTGCCGGAAGAACAGCTTAGCCTCGCCATCGGCCGCCGCGGTCAGAATGTGCGTCTGGCAAGCCAGTTGACCGGTCTCGATATCGACATCCTGACCGAGGAAGAAGAATCCAAGCGTCGTCAGGCGGAATTCAACGCCCGCACCAAGCTGTTCATGGATAATCTGGATCTGGACGAATTCTTCGCTCAGCTTCTGGTCGCCGAGGGCTTCACCAATCTGGAAGAAGTCGCCTATGTCGAGCAGGATGAGCTGCTGTCCATCGACGGTGTCGATGAAGGCACTGCGGATGAGCTTCAGGCCCGCGCCCGCGATGTCATCGAAGCCGCGAATCGTGAGGCTCTGGAAAACGCCCGCAAGCTGGGTGTCGAGGATAGTCTGGTTGAATTCGAAGGCCTGACACCCCAGATGGTAGAGGCTCTGGCCAAGGATGGCGTGAAAACGCTTGAAGATTTCGCCACCTGCGCGGATTGGGAACTGGCCGGAGGCTGGACTACGGTTGACGGACAGCGCGTCAAGGATGAAGGCCTGCTGGAACCGTTCGGCGTTTCGCTTGAGGATGCTCAGGATATGGTGATGACCGCCCGCGTCATGCTGGGCTGGGTCGACCCGACCGAGCTTGCCGGTGAAGAACCCGCCGAAGACGCGGATACCGAATCCGAGGAGGCCGGGGCCTGATCGCCCCGGACCGGGCGCGATGACGCGGGGCGGACGCGACAAGACAGACGAGGTCGCCGAACGGCGCTGCCTCGTGACGCGCGAGGTTCAGCCGAAAGCGGGTCTGATCCGCTTTGTGCTGGGGCCTGACGGCATCGTCGCGCCCGATCTTGCGGAGAAACTGCCCGGACGCGGATTCTGGTTGACCGCGGATCGTGCGGTGATCGACAAGGCCGTCGCAAAGGGCGCGTTTTCGCATGGGGCGAAGGCAAAGGCCGAAGCGCCGGACGGGCTGGCGGATCTGATCGAAGCGGGGCTGGCGAAGCGCGTGGTCGAGCTGATTTCTCTGGCACGGAAATCCGGAGACGCGGTTGCCGGGTATGAAAAGGTCAAGGACTGGCTTGCGGCCGGTCGGGTGAAGGTTCTTCTTCAGGCGTCGGACGGTTCGGACCGCGGCAAGGGGAAGCTATGGACACCGGAAGGGGCGCGTTGGTTTGGTTGCCTCACCGCATCAGAATTGGGTTTGGCTTTCGGGCGCGATCATGTCATACACAGCGCGCTTTCAAAGGGCGGACTCGCGGAAAAAACTATCCGGGACGCCGGCAGGCTGAATGGCCTGCGGGGGCAATCGGCCATCCGGGCCGGGAAGGAATAAGACGCAGATGAGCGACACAGACGGCAAAAAGACACTCGGCCTTGGCGGGAACCGCTCTGGGCAGGTGAAACAAAGCTTCAGCCACGGGCGGACGAAAAACGTCGTGGTGGAAACCAAGCGTAAGCGCGTTGTGGTTCCGAAGCCGGGTGCGGCGGCGGGCGACAAGTCGCGTCCGACGGTCACACCGCAGAACGCGGCGAAGGCTGTCGCATCCTCCTCCAAGCGCCCCGCCGGGATCTCGGATGCGGAAATGGAACGCCGTCTCAAGGCCTTGGCAGCCGCGAAGGCCCGTGAGGCCGAAGAGGCCGAGGCCCGCGCCGCCGAAGAAAAGGCCCGCGAGGAAGAACGCGAACGCCGTCGCGCCGAGGCCGAGGCCAAGGAACGCGAAGAGCGTGAGCGTGAGGAACTGCTTCGCGCCAAGGAAGAAGAAGAGGCCCGCAAGGCCGAAGAAGCCCGGCTGCGTGCTCAGAAAAAAGAAGAAGTCCGCAAGCCGGAACCTGCCAAAGAGGCCAGCCCTGCCGATGCAGCGGCTGCTCAGGCGGCGGCATCCCGTGCGGAAACCAAGGGCGTGTCGAATCGGGGCGCCGGTCGCAACGAGCGCGGTCGTGAAACCCGTCCCGACGACCGTGATTCGCGCGGCAAGGGCGACCGTAACAATCGCCGCTCCGGCAAGCTGTCGGTAACAAGCGCCCTTGAGGGCGAAGGCGGACGTCAGCGCAGCCTCGCGGCAATGAAGCGCAAGCAGGAACGCGCCAAGCAAAAAGCGATGGGCGGCGCTCAGCGGGCCGAGAAACAGGCCCGTGAGGTTCAGTTGCCGGAAACCATCGTCGTGCAGGAGCTTGCCAACCGTATGGCCGAGCGTGCTGCCGATGTGGTCAAGTCGCTGATGCAGATGGGCATGATGGTCAATATGAACCAGCCCATCGATGCCGACACGGCAGAGCTGGTGATCGAGGAATTCGGTCACAAGGCGGTCCGGGTCTCTGACGCGGATGTCGAACAGGTCATCGACACGGTTGACGACAAGGCCGAAGATCTGCAATCCCGCCCGCCGATCATCACCATCATGGGCCATGTCGATCACGGCAAGACCTCGCTTCTGGACGCGATCCGCAAGGCGAATGTGGTGTCGGGCGAGGCTGGCGGTATCACCCAGCATATCGGCGCCTATCAGGTGAAAACCGATTCGGGTGCCGTGCTGAGCTTCCTCGATACACCCGGCCACGCGGCCTTCACCTCGATGCGGGCACGCGGTGCCAATGTCACCGATATCGTGGTTCTGGTCGTTGCCGCCGACGATGCGGTGATGCCGCAGACGGTTGAGGCGATCAACCACGCCAAGGCGGCGAAAGTGCCGATGATCGTTGCGATCAACAAGATCGACAAGCCCGAGGCCAATGCGCAGAAGGTCCGTACCGATCTGCTGCAGCACGAGGTCATCGTGGAACAGCTTTCCGGCGATGTGCAGGATGTCGAAGTGTCCGCGCAGACCGGTCAGGGGCTGGATGCGCTGCTGGAAGCGATCGCGCTTCAGGCTGAGATCCTCGAACTGAAAGCCAACCCGGACCGTGCCGCTCAGGGCGCGGTGATCGAGGCCAAGCTGGATGTCGGTCGCGGTCCGGTCGCGACGGTTCTGGTGCAGAACGGTACTCTGCGTCGCGGCGATATCTTCGTCGTGGGCGAGCAATGGGGTAAGGTTCGCGCACTCATCAACGATCAGGGCGACCGCGTGGACGAAGCCGGGCCATCGGTTCCGGTCGAGGTGCTTGGCCTGAACGGCACACCCGAAGCGGGCGACGTGCTGAACGTGGTCGAGACCGAGGCTCAGGCGCGTGAAATCGCTGAATATCGTCAGGAGGCCGCGAAAGATAAGCGTGCCGCTGCCGGTGCTGCCGTGACGCTCGATCAGATGCTGGCGCAGGCCAAGGCCGATGAAAACGTGGCCGAACTGCCGGTGGTGGTAAAAGCCGACGTGCAGGGCTCGGCCGAGGCGATTGTCCAGGCGCTTGAGAAGCTCGGCAATGATGAGGTTCGCATCCGCGTTCTGCATTACGGCGTCGGCGCGATCACGGAATCCGATGTCGGCCTTGCCGAGGCGTCCCGCGCCCCGGTGATCGGCTTCAACGTCCGTGCCAATGCCCCGGCCCGTAACTCTGCCAACCAGAAGGGCGTCGAGATCCGTTACTACTCGATCATCTATGATCTGGTGGACGATATCAAAGCCGCCGCTTCCGGTCTGCTTTCCGCAGAGGTCCGTGAGAACTTCATCGGCTATGCCGAAATTCGTGAGGTGTTCAAGGTGACGGGTGTCGGCAAGGTCGCCGGCTGTCTGGTCACCGAGGGCGTTGCCCGCCGCTCGGCTGGCGTTCGTCTGCTGCGCGACAACGTGGTGATCCACGAAGGCACGCTGAAGACGCTGAAGCGCTTCAAGGACGAAGTAAAGGAAGTCCAGTCGGGTCAGGAATGCGGCATGGCGTTCGAGAATTATGACGATATCCGTCAGGGCGACGTGATCGAAATCTTCGAGCGCGAAGAGATTGAGCGGACGCTGTAATCCGCTGCTCGCAGGACAAAAATCAAGGCCCGCCATCATGGCGGGCCTTTTCATGTGCGGACGGGCGGCAGCAATGGAAAGACCGATGCCGGGTTAACCCGCTTCCAGAAACTCGACCCTGTTTCCGCAAGGGTCCTCGGTGAAGAAACGCCGTCTGCCAGCAATTTCCTCATCCCAACGGACCGGCGCTCGGGCCTTTGCCAGACGATCCGCGATTGCGTCGATCTCGTCCGTCCCGAAGGCCGGATGCGCCTTGGCGGCAGGACGGAAATCGGCCTCTACCCCCAGATGAAGCTCAGCCGAGCCAGAGCGATACCACGCACCGCCCCGCGCCCGCAGCTTTTCGGGCTTTGCGATCTCGGTGAACCCGGCTGCGATCCAGAACGGCGCACACAGATTTTCCGAGCCTTCCGGAATGGCAAGCTGCACATGGTCGATCTGCATCATTCTGGCCCTCTGTGGTGCAAGACCGCGGTTTTCCCGGCAACCCCGCAGCCTGAATCAGTCCCGTGCGGGTTTGACCGTACCGGTGCAGGGACCGAAGCCGATACGATAACCGTCGGCCTGCGCATAACCGGCCAGCGTGATCGTATCGCCGTCCTGAATGAAGCTGCGCGTTTCCGGGCCGAGATCGACCGGGTTCTTGCCTCCCTCGGTCATCTCAAGCAAGGCGCCGGTCGATTCGCGCGTTGGCCCGGAAATCGTACCGCTGCCCAGAAGATCACCGACCCGCATCGGACAGCCGGAAGAGGTGTGATGCGCTAGTTGCTGCGCACTGGAATAATACATCACATTGTAATTCGTCCGGCTGAGGACATGATCGTTCAGCGACCATGACAGGTTGATATCGTAAAGGCCGGGCTTTTTTTCCTGAAGATAGGGCAGCAACTCATTGTCCCGCGCTGCACCCTCGCTGCGGAACGGTTCAAGCGCGGCGCTGGTGACGATCCACGGGCTGATCGTGGTGGCGAAAGCCTTGGACTGGAAGGGGCCAAGCGGCTGGTACTCCCATGCCTGAATATCGCGGGCGGACCAGTCATTCAGCAGCACATAGCCGAAGATCATCCGATCCGCGGTTTCCACATCCACACTCTCGCCCAGACGGGTCTCGGCACCCACGATTGCGCCGATCTCCAGTTCCAGATCAAGCCGCTTGCAGGGCCCCCAGACCGGCCCGCCATCTGTCCTGAGCTGCCCTTTCGGTCGGATCACATCCGTACCCGACACGATCACCGATGAGGCCCTGCCGTTATAGCCGATGGGCATATGCGTCCACTGTGCAGGCAGCGCGTTTTCCGGGCCACGGAACAGCACACCCACATTGAAGGCGTGATTTCGCGAAGCGTAGAAATCGGTATATTCCGTCACCCGGATCGGCAGATGCATGGTGACATCCTGCATCGGATGGGTGGGCAGGTCGGTATTGCCGCCAACCGCCAGCAATCCGGTCAGCGCCTCGCGCAACTCGGCCCATTTTTCGCTGCCAAGCGCGATGAAATCATTCAACTGACCCGCCGAGAACGTCCCTCCGGCATCGAGAAGCCCCGCGCGTTCACATGCGGCCAGATCCACCACAAGATCACCGATCGCGACGCCGCATCTGGGTGCGTCGCCGTTAACCGAGAATACGCCATATGGCAGGTTCTGGATCGGAAATTCGCAATCCGGCGTATTGGCGCTTTCAACCCAGCTTTCTGTTTTCTGTGACATATTCCCTCCATAAGTTGCAAAAGCAACTAACATAGCGGCCCATGCCGCGCAAGAGATCACTCCGGCGGATCAGAGGTCAGTTCGGTCAGCAATTCCTTAAAAAGCTTCGCACGTTCCGGGCCAAGACGCTTGACAAGATCCGCCTGAAACTGCTGCGCGGTCTCAGCCAGTTCCTGATGCACCTGCCGCCCCATGTCCGTCAGGATCAGCATTTCCGCCCGCCGGTCCGTCGATGAGGGCTGCCGCTTCAGCAGCCCTTCCTCCTCCAGAATGGCGACCGCGCGAGATACTTTGGACTTCTCCAGATAGCCCCTTGCGCAGATATCGGATGCGGTCAGCGCACCGAAACCGCCCAGATGCGCGATGATGCGCCATTGTGCACGGCTCATGCCATAGCGGGTGCGATAATGGGTCGCGAAATCGCGCCCGGTGGCTTCCGCCGCATTGTTCAGCAGATAGGGCAGAAAATCGTCAAGGTTGAAATCGTTCATCGTCATCCGGGTCTCTGCCGCCTGATCGCGCAACTGTCGCATATGCAACGACCCCTTGCCAATGCCGCGCATTCGGGTAACGGAAGGAAAATGGCTGGGTTTGTTTCCTTCGTTTCGTCAGGGCCAGGTGATCCCGAGCTGCTGACCCGCCGCGCCGCCGACAGGCTCTCGCGGGCGGATGTCGTGCTATATGACGATCTGTCCTCTGGCCCGATTCTGGCGCTTGCCGCGCAGGCGACGCTGATCCCGGTGGGCAAGCGGGCAGGGCGGCCAAGCGCCAAGCAGGAAGCCGTGAATGCGCTGATCCTTGAACATGCAAATGCCGGGCGGCGCGTGGTCCGGCTGAAATCCGGCGATGCGGGCATGTTCGGCAGGCTGGAGGAAGAACTCGCCGTGGTGCGCAAGGCGGGGCTGGCATTCGAGATCGTGCCGGGCGTGTCCTCGGTCAATGCGGCGGCGGCGGTGGCGGGGCTGCCTCTGACGCGGCGGCTGACGGCCCGGCGTGTGCAATATCTGACCGGCGCGGATGTGACCGGCAAGCTGCCGGAAGATCTGAACTGGGCGGCGCTTGCCGATCCGAAGGCGGTGACCGTTATCTTCATGGGGCAGCGCAGCTTTCCGTCACTGGCGCAGCGCCTGATCCGGCACGGCCTGCCCGCAGACACCCCCGCCCTGATCGCCGAGGCCGTCACGCAGGAAAATCAGCGCCTGCGTCGCGGCACCGTCGCCCGGCTAGCGGCGATGCTTGAGGCCGAAGGGCCAAGCCGCTCACCCGCGCTGATCTTCTATGGCCCGCTTGCCGAGATTTCCGACATATCGACGGAAATCCTGCCGGACTGACCGAAAATATCAGCCTGTTTTTCCAATCCGCAGGGCATCCTGCCGCAGCCGCTCAAGCGAATCGATTTCCTTCGTGGATAAGCTGATCCCGTCACGCAGCGAAATCTCCCGCGCGGCAAAGCGGCGCTGAGAGGGCAGCCGCGCCCCTTGCCCGATAATCGCCTCAAGCAGCATCTCCGCCCGCTGAAACGGATCATCGGTCCGGCTGGCCGAGAATTTTTCCGGGCTGAAGGCCAGAACCAGCTCTCCGTGATGCGGCAGCAGGGACATATCGCCCAGATAATCCATTGCCTCGGGGCTGGTGAGGTCGCCGATCATGGCCCCGGCGAGAAGCTCGATCATGGTCGAGATCGCCGATCCCTTGTGACCGCCAAAAGGCAGCAGCGCACCTTGCAATGCGGCTTCTGGGTCGGTGGTTGGCGCTCCGGCCTTGTCGATGGCCCAGCCTTCCGGCATCGGCTTTCCGCTGCGGCGATGCAGCTCGATCTCGCCGCGTGCAACGACCGAGGTCGCAATGTCGAACACATAAGGCGGGCGATCCGGTCGCGGCCAGCCGAATGCGATCG
Organism: Paracoccus aerodenitrificans; assembly: GCF_027913215.1. Classification (GTDB taxonomy): domain Bacteria; phylum Pseudomonadota; class Alphaproteobacteria; order Rhodobacterales; family Rhodobacteraceae; genus Paracoccus; species Paracoccus aerodenitrificans. The sequence continues at coordinate 2,891,809 of NZ_CP115784.1, read as the reverse complement.
GGCTGGTGCCAAGCAGCGCCGCATTCCCCCCGGTCGGCGCGACCGAGGAATAGCTGGGACACATCGCCATCGCCGCCAGCCCCTGATCGGTCAGCACCTCGATTTCCGGCCAGAGCGCCGAGAAATGCGTGCAGGAGTTGATGACCAGAGCCGCCAGCCCAAGCTCTTTCGCCCTCTGCGCAAGAACCGGTGCGCCCATCGCGAATGCGGCAGGCGAGAACGCGCCTTTCGCATCTACGCGGATCACGGCAGTGCCGTCATCGGCCAGTTCGGGAACGGCTTTCGGATCGACCTTCTCGGCGGCAACCGTGCGCAGGCAACCCTCGATCCGGTAGATCCCATGCGATTTGCAGGCATCCCTTTCGCCGGCAACGATAACGCGGGCGACGCAATCGGCCTGTAGCCTTGTCAGCCCGGCATCGCTGAAAATCGCCGCAACCTGCCGTTCCAGATCATCGACGCCGATCACAATCCCCTCTGCCATTTTTCCTCCGTAGCGGACCGCTACACGCCGCTATCTTGCATACAATTTGTATTTTTTATTTGCTTTTAAACAGCAGTACGAGGATAAAAATCCTGGGGGAGAAGTCCATAAAGGACATATATCTCAATAGGGAGAGAAGACATGAAGACTGCCATCTGCTCATTCGCGGCCATTGCCGTCGCCACCATGTCCGCACCGGCCTTTGCCGACAAGCTGGACGATATCATCTCATCGGGCACGCTGCGCTGCGCCGTGGTGCTGGATTTCCCGCCTATGGGGTCGCGCGACGAAAATAACGAGCCGCAGGGCTTCGATGTCGATTACTGCAACGATCTGGCCGCCGCGCTTGGCGTCGAGGCGGAAGTGGTCGAAACCACATTCCCCGAACGGATCCCGGCGCTGGTGTCGGGTCAGGTCGATGTGGCCGTTGCCTCGACCTCGGACACGCTGGAACGCGCCAAGACCGTTGGCTTCACCATTCCGTATTATGCCTTCGAAAATGCCGTTGTCGCGGGGCAGGGCGTGGAAATGTCCACATGGGAAGATCTGCGCGGCAAGACCGTCGGCGCAACCGCCGGCACCTATGAGGCGATCTGGCTGGAAGGCAAGGTCGATGAATGGGGCGAGGGTGAATTCCGCCCCTATCAGAACCAGGCCGATGTGTTCCTGGCGCTTTCGCAGGGTCAGCTTGATGCGACCGTCTCGACCGTCGAGGTGGCTCAGGCGAATGTCGATTCGGGCAATTACGAAGGCATCAGCATCGTCGACAAGGCCCCGATGGTGCCCGACTATGTTGGCCTGATCACGCTTCGCGGCGAATACGGGCTGATCGACTATATGAACCTGTTCATCAATCAGCAGGTCCGTACCGGCCGCTATGCCGAGCTTTACGCCAAATGGATCGGAGAGGGTGAGCCCGCCGATCTGACCATTCAGGGCGTCTATCGCTAAGACCGCAGGCGCGGCGCGGGATCATCCCGCGCCGCCTTTTCGTTCCGTGACGAGAGGCGGTCATGTTCAACTATACATTCCAGTGGAAGCAGGTCTCGCGCTACTTCCCGGAAATGCTGGAAGGTGCGTTTGTCACCATGCAGGTGGCGGTGCTGTCGATGGTGATCGGCATCGTGCTGGCGATCGTGCTGACCCTGTTCCGGCTGTCGGGCAATCGCGTCCTGGGCGGGATCGCAGCAGCATGGGTCGAGGTGGCGCGTAATACTCCGGCGCTGTTCCAGATCTATATGGCGCATTTTGGCGTCGCCAGTTTCGGCATCCATTTCAGCCCGTGGACCTCGCTTCTGATCGGGATCACCTTCAATAATGCAGGCTATCTGTCCGAGAATTTCCGCGGCGCGCTGAAAGCCATTCCCGACACGCAGGCGCGGTCCGGCCGTTCGCTTGGCATGTCGGAACTGCAATCCTTCCGCTATATCGTCATGCCGCAAATGCTGCGCATCGCGTTTTTGCCGATGTCGAACCAGATGGTCTGGGCGGTGCTGATGACCTCGCTTGGTGTGACGGTCGGGATGAACACCGATCTTTACGGCGTCACGCAGGATCTGAACGCGCTGACCTTCCGCACGTTTGAACTGTTCTTCGTTGCCGGTGTCATCTTCTATGTCATCGTCAAGGTGATCCAGCTTGCCACGCGGCTGATCGCCCGGCGCATGTTCCGGTATTAAGGGGGAAACGATGTTCGATACTTCGATAACCCTCAACGATCTGATATTCATGGCCGAGGGCGCGGGGATGACCATCCTCGTCACCCTGATCGCAGTGTTCTGCGGCACGGTGCTGGGGATCATCTTCGGGGTCTTCCGCTATCAGGTCGGGCCGGTCTGGGCCGCGCCGCTGACCTTCTTTCTGGATGTGTTCCGGTCCATCCCGCTGCTGATCCAGCTTGTGCTGACCTTCGCCTTTATCGGCACGGTGCTGCAGATCCGCATATCCGGCTTCACCGTCGCCTGTCTTGTGCTGACGCTGTATACCTCGGCCTATTGCGCGGAAATCGTGCGCGGCGCGATTGAATCGGTGCCGCCGACGCTGCGCCGGGCCTCCCGTTCGCTTGGGCTGACCTGGGGGCAGGATATGCGCTATATCGTCCTGCCTCTGGCAACGCGGGTGGCCTTCCCAAGCTGGATCGGGCTGGCATTGTCGGTGATGAAGGATTCCGCGCTTGTCTATGTCGTGCAGGTGACGGAACTGCTGAAATCCACGCAGATCCTGATTACCCGGCTTCAGGAACCGCTTTTCCTGCTGATGCTGTGCGGCGCGTTCTATTTCCTCATCAGTTTCCCCATTGCCCGCATTGGCGGCTATCTGGAAAGACGGTGGTCCAATGATTGAGATCGAAAATGTCCGTAAATCCTTCGGCGCATTGGAGGTGCTGAAAGGCATCGACCTGACCGTCGATAACGGAGAGGTGCTGACCGTGATCGGCGGCTCGGGATCGGGGAAGTCCACCCTGCTGACCTGCATCAACGGGTTGGAGCCGATCAATGCGGGTACGATCCGCGTCGACGGGACTGAGGTTCACGCGAAATCCACCGATATCAACAGGCTGCGCCAGAAGATCGGCATCGTCTTCCAGCAATGGAACGCTTTCCCGCATCTGACGGTGAAGGAAAACGTCATGCTGGCGCCGCGCAAGGTGCTGAAACAGTCGAAAGCCGAGGCCGAGGAGATGGCCGTGAAGCAGCTCAATCACGTCGGGTTGGGCGACAAGCTGGATGTCTATCCGACCCGGCTGTCGGGCGGTCAGCAGCAGCGCATGGCGATTGCCCGCGCCCTTGCCATGTCGCCGCGCTATATGCTGTTCGATGAGGTCACATCCGCGCTCGATCCGCAGCTTGTGGGCGAGGTGCTGGACACGCTGCGCATGCTTGCATCCGAGGGCATGACGATGATCTGCGTCACCCATGAAATGAAATTCGCACGTGAGGTCTCCGACCGCGTGGCCTTCTTCCATCAGGGCGTGATGGCCGAAATCGCCCCGCCGGATGAGCTGTTCGAAGCGCCGAAAGATCCGAATCTTCAGCAGTTCCTGTCCGCGACGCATTAGCTATGACCCGGCCCGATGTCATTGTGATCGGCGCGGGCGTGATCGGCCTGTCATCCGCGCTTGCTCTTCAGGCACGGGGGCTGTCGGTCACGGTGCTGGACCGGGAAGGTCCGGCGGCGGGGGCCTCTGCCGGGAATGCAAGCTGCTTTGCCTTTTCGGAAATCGCCCCGCTCGCCTCGCCTGCAACGCTGCTGAAGGCACCGAAATGGCTGCTGGACCCGCTGGGTCCGCTGACCATCCCGCCTGCCTATGCGCTGAAGATCGCGCCGTGGATGGCGCGTTTCGCGGCGGCCTCGATGCCGCATCGCGTGCGCCACTCGACCGACGCCCAGACCGCGCTGATCGACCTTGCCCGGTCCGAGTTGGAGCCGTTTCTTGCCGCCAATGGTCACAGCCACATGCTGCGGAAATACGGCAATTTGCAGCCCTATGAATCCGAATCCGAATTCCGCGCCACCCTGCCGGTCTGGCAGGCGCGGGAACGTCACGGTTTCGAATTCCGCCACCTCACCCGCGCCGAGATGGACGAAATCCAGCCCGGTCTCGCCCCGCGCTTTATCAGCGGCACGTTTACCCCGGCCTATTGGTCGATCTCGGATCCGAAGGATTACACGCTGGCCCTTGCCGCGCGGTTTACCGAACGCGGCGGGCTGATCCACCAGGCCGAGGTGACCGCATTAAGGATCGACGGCGACACAGTGCGGATCGACGATACATATCAGGCGGGGCAGGTCGTGCTGGCGGCGGGGGCATTCTCGCACCGCATCGCCCGCAGCCTCGGTGACCGCATCCCGCTGGAGACCGAGCGCGGCTATAACACCACCCTGCCGCCGGGGGCCGTTGATCTTCGCATCCAGATCACCTTTGGCGGGCATGGTTTCATGGTCACGAAGCTTGATACCGGCATTCGCGTCGGCGGCGCGGTAGAACTGGGCGGGCTGGATGCCCCGCCGAACTATAAACGCGCCGAGGCGATGCTGAAAAAGGCCAAGGCTTTCCTGCCCGATCTGAACACCGAAGGCGGGCGGCAATGGATGGGGTTCCGCCCCTCGCTGCCCGATACGCTGCCGGTCATCGGTCCTTCCGGGGCCGGACCGCGCGTGACCTATGCATTCGGCAATGGCCATCTGGGCCTGACGCAATCCGCCGGAACCGCGCGGCTTGTGGCGGATCTGGTGACCGGCCAGCCCCCTGCGATAGACCTCGCCCCCTTCTCTCCCTCACGGTTTCAGCCATGACCACATATACATTTTCCTGCATCGACGGCCATACATGCGGCAATCCGGTCCGCCTCGTCTCGGGCGGCGCACCCCTGCTGGAGGGCGCGGATATGCTGGAAAAACGCGCCCATTTCATGCGCGAATATGACTGGATCCGCACCGGGCTGATGTTCGAGCCGCGCGGCCATGACATGATGTCCGGCACGATCCTGTACCCTCCGACGCGGCCCGATTGCGATATTGCGGTGCTCTACATCGAAACCTCGGGCTGCCTGCCCATGTGCGGCCACGGCACCATCGGCACGATCACAATGGGGATCGAGAACGGGCTGATCCGCCCCCGCGAACCGGGGCGGCTATCCATCGAGACCCCGGCGGGCAAGGTCGATATTTCCTATGTGCAGCAGGGCCGCTTTGTCGAGGAAGTCCGCCTGACCAATGTCCCCGGTTTTCTCTATGCCGAGGCGCTGACGGCCGAGGTCGAGGGGCTTGGCGAAATCGTCGTCGATATCGCCTATGGCGGCAATTTCTACGCGATTATCGAACCCCAGAAGAATTTCCGCGATATGGCCGATCATTCGGCGGGCGAACTGGTCGGCTGGTCGCGGAAGCTGCGGGCGGCTTTGAACGCGAAATATGATTTCGCGCACCCGCAGGATGACCGGATCAACGGGCTGTTTCATATCCTCTGGACCGGAGCGCCGACAGTCGCGGGCGCCCATGCCCGCAACGCGGTATTCTATGGCGAAAAGGCCATAGACCGCAGCCCCTGCGGCACGGGCACCTCGGCCCGCATGGCCCAGCTTGCCGCGAAGGGAAAGCTGAAACCGGGCGATGAGTTCTGGCATGAGAGCATTATCGGCTCGATCTTCAAGGGCCGGGTCGAGGCGGCAACCGAGGTCGCGGGCCGCCCCGCCATTATCCCTTCCATTGCCGGATGGGCGCGGATGACCGGCTATAACACCATCTTCATCGACGACCGCGACCCCTTCGCGCATGGTTTCGTGGTGACATGACCGCAACCCGCATCCTGCCCGGCACGGCCTCCGGCCCGGTTCTGGCGATGGATCGTGGGCTCAGCTTCTGGGGCGGCGTCGATCCGGATCGGGCGCGGGTGATCGACACGCATCATCCGGCCTGCGGAGCGGAGCTGGCCGGGCGCGTGGTGATGATGCCGACCAGCCGGGGATCCTGTTCGGGATCGGGCGTGATCCTTGAAATGATGCTGAACGGCAATACCCCTGCCGCGCTGATCTTTTCCGAGGCAGAGGATGTGGCGACGCTCGGCGCTCTGATCGGGGCAGAGATCTTCGGGCGCAGCCTGCCGGTGCTGCGCGTCTCGCCGGATGATTTCGTCGCTCTGGCAAAGGCCGGGCATCTGACGATCACCCGTGACGCGATTTCCGGCCCGGATATCCTTCTGCCCGTCGCAGAACCTCCCGACACCCCCCTGACCCTTTCCGAATCCGACCGCGCCATGCTGCGCGGCGATCACGGAGAGGCCACCGCCCTTGCCATGAAGATCGTCCATATGGTCGCGCGGCTTCAGGGTGCCGCCAGCCTGACCGATGTCACGCGCGGGCATATCGACGGCTGCATTCTCGCCAATCAGGCCAATCTGATCTTTGCCGAGAAAATGGCCAATCTCGGCGCATCTGTCCGTATCCCGACAACGATCAACGCAATCTCGGTGGATCGGCAGAACTGGCAGGCGCAGGGCGTGCCGCAGCTTTTCGGAGATCAGGCCGCGCGGCTGGCCGATGCCTATACGCGCATGGGCTGCCGACCCAGCTTCACCTGTGCACCCTATCTGCTGGAGGACCGCCCGGCAGAGGGTGAGGATATCGCATGGGCCGAATCCAATGCCGTCGTGTTCGCCAATACCGTGCTGGGGGCGCGAACCCCCAAGCATCCCGATTATCTGGATCTCTGCATCGCCGTGACCGGCCGCGCAGCGCTGTCAGGCGTCTATCTGGACCGCGAACGCCGCCCCCGCCGCGTGCTGGATTTCGACCTGCCGCGCGGGGCCGATGACGCGATCTGGCCGCTGATCGGATATCTTGCCGGGCTGAACGCGCCCGACCGTATCCCCCTGCTGACCGGGCTGAAGCAGTACGCGCCGTCCTCGGATAATCTCAAGGCGCTCTGCGCGGCCTTCGGCACCACCTCTGCCGCGCCGATGCTGCATATCGACGGGGTCACGCCGGAATCCGACATGAGGCCGGACCCCGGGTCCGACCGGCGCAGCATCACCCGCAGGGATCTTCGCCGCGCATGGGATGAGCTGAATCACGGCCCCGACAGGATCGACCTGATCGCCATCGGCAGCCCTCATGCCTCTGCCGGTGAATGCCGCGAATTCGCCCGGCTGCTGCACGGGCGGAAGGTCAGCGCGGCCACCATCATCACCGCCGGACGAGAGACGATCCAGGTGCTGCGCAAGGACGGTACGCTGCATTTGCTGAGCGAAGCGGATGTTCAGGTAATCCCCGATCTGTGCTGGTGCTCGATCACCGAGCCGGTCTTTCCGCCGCAGGCACATACGGTCATGACCAATTCCGGCAAATACGCCCATTACGGCCCCGGCCTGTCGGGCCGGGAATTTCGTTTCGGAAGCCTCGCGGATTGTGCAGCCGCCGCGATTTCGGCAAAGGCTGCACCGGTGCCGCCTGATTGGCTGAGCGTTGACGAGTTGCCGCTGATGGAAGGGTATTTGGATGAAGAAGAATGCGGAAAGTGACAGGACCGAGCGCAGGCGCGGCGAGGGCGTTCGCTATGTCTACGAAATCCTGCGCGATGAGATCATCGATCTGACGCTGCCTCCGGGCAGTCTGATCGACGAAATCCAGCTTTCCGAGCGGTTGTCCATGTCGCGCACGCCTATTCGTGAGGCGCTTGTCAGACTTGCCGCGGATGGGCTGGTGACTACTTTGCCCAATCGCTCGACCGTGGTGTCGAATATCGATTTCCTGAACATGCATCATTTTTTCGATGCGATCACGCTGATGTATCGGGTAACGACCCGGCTTGCCGCCGAGAATCGCAGCGATGAAGATCTGGCGCTGATCCGCGCCCATCAGGATGAGTTCATCGCTGCCGTGGCGCGGCACGATGCGATGGCGATGATCGCCTCGAACCGGGAGTTTCACGCCGCTATCGGGGTGGCGGGGGGGAATCCCTATTATTCAGGACTTTTCAACCGCTTGCTGGATGAGGGCAGGCGGGTTCTGCGGGTATATTATTCCTCATATAACGACCGGATGCCGCAAAGTGTGATCGATGAGCATGAGGCGATGATCCGCGCCATAGAAGATCGCGATGTGGCAGAGGCGGACCGTATCGCCCGCCTGCATGCCGACCAGATCGTCGGGCAGATCCGCAGGCTGATTTCTCAGGACCGGCGTCAGGATATCGCGCTGTAGGCGGTGCGGCCTTTGCAGCGGTGCGAAAATTTACGTCGACAGGAAAAATACATAAAGTATTTTGAACCTGAGGAGACATGATTCGCGCGGGCGGCACCGGCCCCTGTCGCGCTTTGCCCAGGAGGACAGGAATGAACTCTCAGATCTTTTCCGGCACGATTCCGGCGCTGATGACGCCCTGCACGGCGGAGCGTCTGCCCGATTTCGACGCTCTGGTCGCCGAGGGGCAGATGCTGATCGCGGCGGGAATGTCATCCGTGGTCTATTGCGGCTCGATGGGGGACTGGCCGCTTCTGACCGATGCGCAGCGGATGGAGGGTGTGGAACGGCTGGTAAAGGCGGGGATTCCGGTCATTGTCGGCACCGGCGCGATCAATACGGCATCTGCGGTGGCCCATGCGCGTCATGCGCAGCAGGTTGGCGCACAAGGGCTGATGGTCATTCCGCGCGTTCTGTCGCGCGGCCCCTCGGTCGCGGCGCAGCGGGCGCATTTCAAGGCGATCCTCAGCGCTGCCCCCGATCTGCCAGCGGTGATCTATAACAGCCCGTATTACGGTTTCGCGACGCGGGCGGATCTGTTCTTCGCCCTGCGCGATGAACATCCCAACCTGATCGGCTTCAAGGAATTCGGCGGGGCCGGCGATCTCAGCTATGCGGCCGAGCATATTACCAGCCGTGACGACGATGTGACCCTGATGATCGGCGTCGATACGGCCGTTTATCATGGCTTCGTCAATTGCGGCGCGACCGGCGCGATTACCGGGATCGGCTGCGTTCTGCCAAAGGAAGTGCTGCATCTGGTCAATCTGTGTCAGGCGGCAGCAAAAGGAGATGCCGAGGCACGGAGCCGCGCGAAGGAACTGGAAGAGGCGCTTGCGGTCCTGTCGAAATTTGATGAAGGCCCCGATTTGGTCCTGTTCTTCAAGCATCTCATGGTGCTGAAGGGACATCCCGGATTTGCACTGCATTTCAACGAAACCGACATGCTGAGCGAGTCGCAGAAGGGCTTTGCCGAGGCGCAGTTGAAACTGTTCGACGCGTGGTATGCGGAATGGTCGAAACAGGGCGGGGCCGTGGGGAAATACGCCGCCTGAGGGATAAACTGCCTCGCTGCAAGTCTCCATTGATGGCAGCGCATCCCCTCGCCGATGGTAAGGACCGGCGCCCATATCCGCATTGAACCGCCCCGCGAAAACCGCCACAAATGCGGTGCTGATGGTAACAGGGGGCAGCATGTTTGGCTGGATTCACGGGGCGTGGATGATGAAGCTGCGCGAACAGCTTCGGAAAATGTGGATCCGCGTGACGCTGTACAGTTTCGCCGGGATCGCGCTTGCGCTGGTTGCGCAGTTTATCGGCCCGTTTCTGCCCTATGTTCCCAAGATCGACCTGGCATCCGGTTCGGTCGGGTCGCTGCTGAATATCATCGCCTCGTCGATGCTGGCGGTAACGACGTTTTCAATGTCGATCATTGTCAGCGCCTACAGTTCGGCGACCTCGAACGCGACGCCGCGCTCGACCCGGCTGCTGGAGGGCGACAGCGTCGCCCAGACGGCGGTGTCGGTCTTTGTCGGCTCGTTCCTGTTTTCGATTGTCGGCATTATCGGCCTGTCTGCGGGGCAATATCCCGATAATGCGCGGGTCCTGCTGTTCATCGCGACGCTTCTGGATATTTTCCTGATCACTTGGGCGCTGCTTCGCTGGGTCAACCACCTGAACGAATTTGGCCGGATGAGCGATATTATCGACCGGATCGAGAGCGCATCCATGCCCTCGGCGCGGCTCTATCGCGAATGGCCCTCATTGGGGGCCGAGTCGCGGCAGGTTTCGCCCGATGAGGCCAGTGCGATGGTGCTGGCCGACCAGTCTGGCTATGTCCGCTATATCGACATGGCCGAGCTTCAGAAGGCAGCCGAAACCGCGGATATCAAGGTCGGGATCTTGCGGATGCCGGGCAAATATGTGCATCGCGGCGAGCCGCTTCTGCGCCTATCGGCGGGGGTCGAGGACAAGTTCTCGGCGGCGCTGCATCGCTGTTTTACGCTTGGCGACTCGCGCAGCTTCGAACAGGATCTGCAATATGGCCTGACCGTGCTTGGAGAGGTCGCCAGCAAGGCGCTGTCGCCCGGCATCAACGATCCGGGAACGGCAATCGAGGTGTTGCGGGCCGGAACCCGTGTCCTGCAGGAATATCACCAGCCGCCAGAGGATGGGTTGGAACCCGCCTATGATCGGGTCTCGGCGCCGCCGCTGGATGTGTCGCAGATCTACACCACCTTCTTCGCGCCGATTGCCCGCGATGGGGGCGGCCTGTTTGAGGTGCAGCAGACATTGCTGGACTGCCTCGACGTATTGGCGCAATCCGGCCATCTGCCCGCCGCCCGGCGAGAGGCCGAGCGGGCCCGCAACCGCGCCGCCCATCAGTTGACCGAAGACTGGGAGAAGCGGCTTCTGGGGATCGCGGAAGACGCCGCCGCGTGATCCCGTGCAGGGGCGGGTGCTTGCGCGTTTCTGTGTACGGCCTGTGTACAGGCGGTGTACGCAAGCTGCCTGTGCGGTGGCATAAATAAAGGGTGCGCGGCGGCGCACCCTTTTCAGCGTTTGCTTATGGATCTGCGGGATCAGAAATCCCAGTCTTCATCCTCGGTCGCGACGGCCTTGCCGATCACATAGCTGGAACCCGAGCCCGAGAAGAAGTCGTGATTTTCGTCCGAGTTGGGCGACAGCGCCGCAAGGATCGCCGGAGAGACCTTGCAGGCCTCGGCGGGGAACAGCGCCTCATAGCCGAGATTCTGAAGCGCCTTGTTGGCGTTGTAATGCAGGAACGTCTTCACGTCCTCGGTCAGGTTCACCGGATCATACAGGGATTCGGTATATTTCCCTTCGATTTCATACAGATCGAACAGCAGCGAGAAGGCGAAATCCTTCAGTTCGGCCCGTTCCTGTTCGCTGGCTTTTTCCAGCCCGCGCTGGAATTTATAGCCGATATAATAGCCGTGGATCGCCTCATCCCGGATGATCAGGCGGATCAGGTCAGCCGTGTTGGTCAGACGCGCACGGCTGGACCAGTGCATCGGCAGATAGAAGCCGGAATAGAACAGGAAGCTTTCCAGGAACACGCTGGCGATCTTCTTCTTCAGCGGGTGGCTGGCGCTGTCATATTCATCCAGGATCAGCCGCGATTTCGCCTGCAAATGCTCGTTCTCGGACGACCAGCGGAACGCCTCATCGACTTCCGAGGTCTGGCACAGTGTCGAGAAAACGCTGGAATAGCTGCGTGCGTGGACCGCCTCCATGAAGGCGATATTGGTCAGCACGGCCTCTTCATGCGGGGTGATCGCATCGGGCAGAAGCGAGGGGGCGCCGATGGTGTTCTGGATCGTGTCCAGCAGGGTCAGCCCGGTGAAAACGCGGATCGTCAGCGTCTGTTCGGCGGGCTTCAACTGCGACCAGCTTTGAATGTCGTTCGACAGCGGCACCTTCTCCGGCAGCCAGAAATTCGCGGTCAGACGGTTCCAGATCTCAAGATCCTTGTCGTCCTGAAGGCGGTTCCAGTTGACGGCGGCGGGTACCGCGCGGGTGGTGTTTACAGCGTCTTTCATGGATTTATCCCTCACAGCGTGCAGGAAACGCAGCCTTCGACCTCGGTCCCTTCAAGGGCGGCCTGGCGCAGGCGGATATAGTAGATGGTCTTGATGCCCTTCTTCCACGCATAGATTTGGGCGCGGTTGATGTCGCGCGTCGTCGCATCGGCGGGGAAGAACAGGGTCAGCGAGAGGCCCTGATCGACATGCTGGGTCGCGGCGGCGTAGGTGTCGATGATCGCCTCGGGGCCGATCTCATAGGCGTCGCGGTAATATTCCAGATTGTCGTTGGTCATATAGGGCGCGGGATAGTAAACGCGGCCGATCTTGCCTTCCTTGCGGACCTCGATCTTCGCGGTGATCGGGTGGATCGAAGAGGTGGCATAGTTGATATAGCTGATCGAGCCGGTCGGCGGCACCGCCTGAAGATTCCGGTTGTACAGCCCGTCCTTGACGATCGCCTCGCGCAGCGCGGCCCAGTCCTCACGGGTGGGAACGGTGACGCCTGCGGTCTCGAACAGTTCTTTCACACGCTCGGTTTCGGGCAGCCAGTCGCGGTCGGTATATTTGTCGAAGAAGGACCCGTCGGCATATTTCGAATCCTCGAACCCGACAAAGCTGCGCCCGCGCTCCTTCGCCAGAGCGTTGGATTCGCGCAGTGCATGATACAGCACCGTCGCGAAGTAGATATTGGTAAAGTCGAGCCCCTCGGGGCTGCCGTAATGGATCCGCTCACGCGCCAGATAGCCATGCAGGTTCATCTGGCCCAGACCGATGGCATGGCTTTCATCATTGCCCTTGCGGATCGACGGCACGCTATCGATGGACGACATCTCACTGACCGCGTTCAGCGCCCGGATCGCGGTCCCGACCGTGCCCGCCAGATCGCCGCTATCCATCGCCTTGGCGATGTTCAGCGAGCCGAGATTACAGGAAATATCCGTGCCCATTTCAGCATAGGACAGATCGTCATTATATTCCGATGCCGTGTTCACCTGCAGGATTTCGCTGCACAGATTGGACATGGCGATCCGGCCCGCAATCGGGTTCGCGGCGTTCACTGTGTCCTCGAACATGATATAGGGATAGCCGGATTCGAACTGGATTTCCGCGATGGTCTGGAAGAAGGCCCGCGCATTGATCTTTTTCTTGCGGATGCGGGGGTTATCCACCATCTCGTGATATTTCTCGGTCACCGAGATGTCGGAAAACGCCTTGCTATAGACCTTTTCCACGTCATGCGGCGAAAACAGATACATATCCTCATTCTTCTTCGCCAGCTCGAACGTGATATCCGGGATCACCACGCCAAGGCTCAGCGTCTTGATGCGGATTTTCTCGTCGGCATTCTCGCGCTTGGTGTCGAGGAAACGCAGGATATCGGGGTGATGCGCGTTCAGATAGACCGCGCCCGCACCCTGACGTGCGCCAAGTTGGTTGGCATAGCTGAAACTGTCCTCCAGCAGCTTCATCACCGGGATGACGCCCGAGGACTGGTTCTCGATCCCTTTGATCGGTGCGCCGTGTTCGCGGATATTGGTCAGCATCAGCGCCACGCCACCGCCGCGCTTGGACAGTTGCAAGGCCGAGTTGATGCCGCGTCCGATGCTTTCCATATTGTCTTCGATGCGCAGCAGGAAGCAGGACACGAACTCGCCCCGCGCCTTCTTGCCGGCATTCAGGAAAGTCGGCGTCGCAGGCTGGAACCGCCCGGCGATGATGTCATCCATCAGCCGCATGGCGAGATCTTCATCGCCGCGCGCCAGAGTCAGCGCGACCATGACCACGCGATCCTCATAACGCTCCAGAAAGCGCTGCCCGTCCCATGTTTTCAGCGTGTAGGAGGTGTAATATTTGAACGCGCCAAGGAAGGTTGGGAAACGGAACTTCCGTGCATAGGCCTCATCCCAGATCTTGCGCTGGAAATTCCGGGAATACTGATCCAGCACGGCAGGGTCATAGTAACCTTCGTCCACCAGATAGCCCAGTTTTTCATCCTGGCTGTGGAAGAACACGGTGTTCTGGTTCACATGTTGCAGGAAATACTGCCGCGCCGCCTTTCGGTCCGCGTCGAACTGAATATGACCTGCATCGTCATACAGGTTCAGCATCGCGTTCAGCGCGTGATAGTCCTTTGCGTCTTGCGCAGGACGGTTCAGGCGGTCGTCAAGCATGTCTCTCTCCAGAATCGCTGCAGCCCTGCGGTGACGCGGGCAATGTCTTCGTCTGTGCCGGCCAGCTCGAATCGATAAAGCCGTGGCACGTTGCATTTGCGGGCAATTATATCACCGGCGGCGGCGTAGAATTGACCAAAATTCCGGTTCCCCGCGGCGATCACACCTCGGATCAGGGCGCGCCTTGCGGGGTCGTTCAGAAATCGGATGATCTGCGGATGGACGGCACCCTTGCCGTTTCCATCCGCATAAGTCGGTGTGACCAGCACATAGGGCTGATCGGGTGCGGGCATCGGCTCATCTGGGGAAATCGGAATGCGCAGCGCGTCCATTCCCAGCCGGGCGACGAATTTCGCCGTATTGCCCGACCGCGAGGAATAATAGACGAGCTGCGCCATGTTTCCGGTGCCAATGCAAGCTGTGGTGTCGCGATCAGGAAAGCTGGCCGATCAGGTCCGGGCGGAAGCCCGACCAATGCGACTCACCGGCGATCACGACCGGAGCCTGACGATAGCCCAGGCCGGACACATGCGCATAGGCATCTTCGTCCTGGGTCAGATCGACGATATCGAATTCAAGGCCACGCGCCTGCAGGGCACGGGTGGTTGCGGTGCACTGAACGCAGGCCGGTTTGCTGTATACTGTGATGCTCATTCGGTTCCCTCATTCCTGTATTTGGCGCGAGGCATGAATATCACGGCAGGTCAAACGCATAGCTTACCTGTCCGCGTACCGCATGGCCCCGGCATCTTGGTTTTAAACGCCCCGATAATCGTATGACGCGAACCGTGCGAATGGGGCTTGCCGTCCCTTCTTGTCGCACATCCATGCCGAATCCCTGTCATCAGAGCCTGATCATCTTGTGGTGAATCGAGGGGCTCTGTCAACATTTTGTGTGAGGCTTCTGCCAACTATCTAGGGGTTGACAGAATCGCGGCTTTATGGGGCGATCCGGGCGTATTCGATAAAAATGCTTTGATGCCCAGTACATGCTGGATATATGCGCTGTCCGGACGGCTCTGGCGCGGTCTCAGCCTGCGCCGACGACAACTCTGCCGTGCTCTTGGCGCAACGGTACAGGATCAAGCCCACATGCCGCCGGGCCGCCGCATGGCTCTCCTGTAAGGGCATCGAACTGCGCCTGATGAGAGGTGCAGATCAGCCGCGCTCCATCCGCCGAAAGCAGCTGGTCGCCTTTATAGTCCAGAGGCAGGAACTGATGCGGGCAGAGATTGACGAAGCCGCGCAAACCTGCCTCATCGTTCACCACCAGCAGCGGAAAACCGTTGAGGTCGAGGGCTTTGACGCCCTCGACCTCGGCCAGATCGCAGACAACCGTATCCGGTGCCGGAGCGGTCGAGATATCCCGCCAGCTCATTCAGCCGGTTCGGATTTCAGCACGCCACGGCGCATCTGATCTTCCTCGATCGATTCGAACAGGGCGCGGAAATTACCCTCACCGAAACCGTCATCGCCCTTGCGCTGTATGAACTCGAAGAAAATCGGGCCGATCACGGTTTTCGAGAAGATCTGCAACAGGATCCGCGTCGTGCCGCCATCCACCACGCCTTCGCCATCGATGAGGATGCCGTGTTTCTTCATCTTCTCCAGCGGTTCTTCATGGTCGGTGACGCGTTTCCGGGACATTTCATAGTAAACATCCGGCGGGCCGGGCATGAATTCCAGCCCTTTTTCGGCAATCGCATCGGTCGAGGCATAGATATCCTCGGTCGCGACGGCGATATGCTGGATGCCCTCGCCCTTATATTCGTTCAGATATTCCTCGATCTGGCTGTGCTCATCGGCGGATTCGTTGATCGGGATGCGGATCTTGCCATCCGGAGAGGTCAGTGCACGGCTGAACAGCCCGGTCTGCTTGCCCTTGATGTCGAAATAGCGGATCTCGCGGAAGTTAAAGGTTTGATTATAAAAGCGATACCAGGTGTCCATATTCCCGCGCACGACATTATGCGTGAGGTGGTCGATATAGTAGAAGCCGACGCCTTCAGGGCGCGGGTCCTTTTCTGCCAGCCACTCATATTCCGCATCCCAGGCGCTGCCGGTCTCGTCATATTTGTCGATGAAATACAGCAGGCTGCCGCCGATCCCCAGCACTGCCGGGAAATTCAGCACCTTACCGGGGCCGGTATATTCCTCGGCGCCCAACTCCACGGCGCGTTTCAGCGCGTGCTGCGAATCCACGACGCGCCAGCCCATTGCGGGGGCGCAGGGGCCGTGATCGGCGATGAACTGGCTGGCATGGCTGTCCGGTTCGGCGTTCAGCACATAGTTGATGCCGCCCTGACGATAGAGCGTGACGTTCTTCGTCTTGTGCTTCGCCACCGGAACGAACCCCATCCTGCGGAAAAGCTGATTCAGCTCTTCAGGGTTGGGATGGGCGAATTCGACGAATTCGAAACCGTCCGTACCGGCGGGATTCGCCTTGCTGATTTCGGCCTTGGGTGCGTCATGCGGGAAAGGTCCCATAATCTCCTCCTGTGCGCTTTTCCGCATTATGCGCCGATTCCGATACAAGAAGCTTGTAACTGTAACTGATTTTGGCAAAAACAATGCATGTTTCACGCATGAAGTAAGGATACATGACCGAAATCACGCATGACAGCTTTGATCGCGCGATTCTTGCCGCATTGCAGCGCGATGGGGCGATGACCAATGCGCAACTGTCAGAGGTGGTGCATCTATCGCCGTCGCAATGTTCCCGCAGGCGGGCGGCATTGGAGAAATCGGGCGCTATTCGCGGCTATACGGCGCGGCTGGATGGCAGGGTGCTCGGCTTCGGGATCCGGGCCTTCGCGCGGGTGAATCTGCGCAGCCACGGCGCTGCGGGCGACAAGGATTTCGCCAGCTTCGCCGCCGCGCAACCAGAGGTAAGAGCCGCGCATTCCGTCTCGGGCGATGCGGATTATGTGCTTGAGCTTCAGCTTCGCGATCTGGATGCGCTTGCCGATTTCATCCATGAGCGCTTGTTGCAGCACAGCCAGGTGACTCAGGTCCGCTCGGAAATCGTGCTGAAATCGGCCAAGCAGGATGGCGGTCTGCCGATCTAGGCGGCATGTCGGGCTTTGTCGTGGGCGGCGTGTTCAGCCTGACCGGATCAGAGCAGATCCAGAATAAGCTTGAGCGCCAGCCCGGTCGAGGTCACCACAAGCAGCGGCTTGATCAGCCGCGCTCCGATCCGCATCGCCAGTTTTGACCCGACCCACGCCCCGGCAATCTGCGCGGCCCCCATTGCCAGCCCGGTGATCCAGAGCGGCTTGCCGACAAGTGCAAAGGCGATCAGCCCGCCAAGATTTGACGCGAAGTTCAGAAGCTTCGTATGTGCGGTTGCCCGAAGGATTCCGTATCCGGCAAGCATCACGAAACCCAGCATGAAAAACGCGCCCGTCCCCGGTCCCAGCAAACCGTCATAGAACCCGATCAGAGGCACGACGAACGCGGTGAACTGAAGCGGCGTGATCCGCGCGGTCCTGTCCGCGTCGGACAGCCCCGGCTTCAGCGCGAAGAAAGCCGCGATGCCGATCAGCAGCACCGGCAGGACATAGCGCAGTGCTTCGGTCGGGATCATCGTGACGCAGAAAGCGCCAAGCAGACCGGCGGTGAACGAGACCAGAGCCGCGCCGGTCTGACGGCGCAGATTGACATGGCCTGACATGGCATAGCTGGCCGCAGCCGTCGCCGCGCCGAACACGCCCTGCACCTTGTTTGTCGCCAGAGCCTGAGCAGGCGGCAGCCCCGCCAGCATCAGGGCGGGCACGGTGATCAGCCCGCCTCCGCCCGCAATGGCGTCGATGAACCCGGCCGCAAACGCAGCGGTGATAAGCATCAGGACAAGATCGGTGGCGATTTCGAACATTTCGCCTTGATCCTTTCGCAGGGCGGCAATGTAAATGGGCAAAAAGCGGAGGCTATGATGTTGCTGGACAGGATCGGTATGCGCGTGCCTGTGGTGCAGGCTCCGATGGCGGGCATCACCACGCCCGCCCTTGCGGCAGAGGTGGCGAAAGCGGGCGGACTCGGCTCGCTTGGCGTGGCGGCGATGGATGCCGCGAAAGCGGGCGAAGAGATAAGGCAGGTCAGGGCGCGGACGGATGCCCGGTTCAATGTCAATGTCTTCTGCCACCGGCCTCCGATGCGCGATCCCGTCAAAGAGCAGGCATGGCTCGATGCGCTGTCCGGGGATTTCGCGCGTTTCGGTGCAGAGCCGCCAGACGCGCTTGCCGACAGCTACAGATCGTTTCAGACCGATGATGAGATGCTGCGCATGCTCATCCGGGAAAAACCCGGCGTGGTCAGCTTCCATTTCGGCTTGCCTGAGCCCGATCAGATCGCCGCCTTGCGGGACAGCGGGGCCGTGCTTCTGGGCAGCGCCACCAGCCTTGGCGATGCGCTGAAGATTAGGGAAGCGGGTCTCGACGGGGTCGTCGCGCAAGGCTGGCAGGCCGGAGGGCATCGCGGAATTTTCGATGAAAACCGCCCGGATGAGCGGCTTGGGACCCTGGACCTACTGGCGGCGCTGAAACATCTTGGCCTGCCTCTGATCGCGGCGGGCGGGATCATGGCGCGAGAGGACGTGCAGACAGCGTTGCAGGCGGGCGCGGTGGCGGCGCAGTGCGGAACGGCTTTCCTTGTCGCCGATGAGGCGGGAACCTCGGCACCGCATCGCGCGGCACTTGCAACAGGGAAAACCCACATGACGCGGGCGATTTCTGGCAGACCGGCGCGGGGAGTGGAAAATCTGATCAGCACCCGCGATGACAGTGCCGCGCCAGATTATCCGTTGCCCTATTCGGCGCTGAAAGCGCTGCATGCGGTCGCTTCGAAGGGCGGAGAAAGCGGCTATGGTCCGTTCTGGGCCGGAACGGAATGCGCAAGGGCGCAACCCGGAAGCGCTGCCCAGATCCTTGCCCGGCTGACGCCTTAAGCGGGGTCCGGAACCGGCGCCCACATCACCGCCTCGATCGAGGGGGCCGAGGTTGCCAGCATCACCAGCCGGTCAAAGCCAAGCGCTATCCCCGAGGCGTCCGGGACCAGAGGCAGGGCCGACAGGAAATCCTCGTCCAGCGGATAGGGATCGCCATAGATCCGCGCCCGTTCCTCCATATCGGCGCGAAAGCGGCGGCGCTGCTCGACCGGGTCGGTCAGTTCGCCGAAACCATTCGCCAGCTCGACCCCACAGGCGTAAAGCTCGAACCGTTCCGAGACGCGCGGATCATCGGCGGCGCGGCGGGCAAGGGCTGCCTCGGGCACGGGGTAGCGGTCCAGTATGGTCGCACGGCCATGCCCCAGATGAGGCTCGATCCTTTCGGACAGGACGCGGGAAAACAGATCCGACCAGCTTTCACCGGGCGCGAAAGAGATATCCGCAGATCTCATCTGACGCGCCAGCCCATCGCGATCCACCGCGCCGTCATCTGAAATCGTCGCCAGCAGGTCGATCCCGGCATGGGCCGTGAACGCATCCGCGACGCTTATCCTGTCGGGCGCGGCGAATGGATCGCAGACCGCATCGCGGAACCGCAATGTATCCGCCCCGGCAGCCTCGGCGGCAAGCCGCAGGAAATCGGAACAATCCTCCATCAGCGCTGTGTAATCCTGTCCGACGCGATACCATTCCAGCATGGTGAATTCGGGATGATGCAGCGCCCCGCGCTCGCGATTGCGCCAGACATGGGAAAACGCGGCGATCCGTTGCTCGCCCGCCGCAAGCAGCTTTTTCATGGCGAATTCCGGAGAGGTATGCAGATACATATCGCGCCCGATCCCGTCATTCCCGATCATCGAGGTCGCAAAGCCGTGCAGATGGGTCTCATTCCCCGGGCTGATCGCAAGTGCCGCCGGGTCGACCTCGGTAAACCCGTGATCGTCCAGCCACAGCCTGATTGCCCGCTGAATACGGTTCCGGGCCAGAAGGGCCGGGCGGCGGTCGGTGTGGCGGTGGGGCTGCCACCATTGGCTGTCGGTCATGGTTTCACTGGCAATAGGAGTGGCGTTGGGTTAGGGACTCGGCCAATTCGCATATGCGCAAGCCAAAAAACTCGCAAGGAAACCGCAGATGAAAGTCATCGCATCCAGTCTTCGCAAAGGCAATGTCGTCGAGATCGACGAGAAGCTGTACGTCGTGCTCAAGGCCGAAAACTTCCACCCGGGCAAGGGAACGCCCACAACCAGCGTCGATATGCGCCGGATTTCGGACGGAACCAAGGTGACCGAGCGCTGGAAGACCACGGATCAGGTCGAAAAGGCGCATGTGGACGAACGCAGCTATGACTATCTGTATAATGACGGCGAAGGCTATCACTTCATGGAGCCGGAAAGCTATGAGCAGGTGACGGCCCCGGAGGACGTGATCGGCGATCAGGCGGTCTATCTTCAGGAAGGAATGCGGGTGTTCCTGCAGGTCTTCAACGGCGCACCCATCGCGATGGAACTGCCGCAGAAAATGACCGTCGAAGTGACCGAGACCGAGCCGGTCGTGAAGGGGCAGACGGCGTCGTCTTCCTATAAGCCCGCGCAGGTGGATAATGGTCTGCGCGTGATGGTGCCGCCGCATATCGGTGCAGGCACGCGGATCGTGATCAACACGGCCGATAATACCTATGTGGAACGCGCGAAGGATTAAGGTTTTCGCGCCTCGGATGCGACAGGGCGGCCTTGGTGCCGCCCTTTTTCATGCCGTGGGCCGCATGCCGTCACATGCTGGCGAACTCATCCCGACCGTAACCCTGAATATACAGAAGCGCGGTCAGATCCGCATGGTCGATCCGTATCCCGGCCTGAGCCGCGACTACCGGCTTTGCATGCAGAGCGACCCCCGATCCGGCAAGTTGCAGCATTCCAAGATCATTCGCCCCGTCGCCAACCGCGATTGCCTCTTGCGGGGTCAGGCCGTGAGCGGCGGTGATTTCGTGCAGCGCGTCGATCTTGGCTTCGCGGCCCAGAACCGGCAGAGCGACATGGCCGGTCAACACCCCATCATCGGCCAGAAGCGTATTGGCGCGATGCTCATCGAAACCAAGCATTTCCGCAACCGGCCCGGTGAAAGAGGTGAACCCGCCTGAGACAAGCGCCGTATAGGCACCCTGTTCCCGCATCGTCGCAATCAGTTCGCGCCCGCCCGGCGCAAGCGTGATGCGTTGCTCCAGAACCCTGCCGATCACATCCTCGGACAGCCCGGCAAGCAGGCCGACGCGCTCGATCAGGGCTTCGTGGAAATTCAGCTCTCCGTTCATGGCGCGGGCAGTGATGTCGGCGACGCGCTCTCCCACGCCAGCCTCAGCGGCCAGTTCGTCGATGCATTCCTGCTGGATCATGGTCGAATCCATATCCGCCAGCAGCACTGCCTTGCGGCGGCCCTGTGTCGGCTGGATCACCAGATCGAAGCCGGCCATCCGCGTATCCTCGGCGATGCGCAGCGCATCCTCCGGCAGCCGGTTCGCGGGAAATTCGGCGGCCAGTTTGTCTGCCAGCCAGATCGCATTGCCGCCATCGAAAAGATGCCGCAACGCATCCACGCGCTCGCTATCGAGATTGGCGCGATACGGCGCGGCGAGGATGGTAATCATGTGCATGGCAAGCCTCATATGGCGTTCGGTTTCAGGTAGCGCATCGGGCCTTCTGATACCAGCCGGGAACCGCCGGGCGTGCTTTGCGTTGACCGCCGAAGCAATCATCAAAGGATAAGCCAATGGCTTTGTGGGATTTTGTCAAGGATGCAGGGAAATCCGTCCTCGGTTCGGCGGAAGCGGCAGAGGTGAAGGACCCCGGCCCGGACGCCGAAAAGGCCGATACCGACCGCAAGGTCGCGGCGATGAAGGCAGAGCTGAAAGAGCTGGGTCTTGATGCGGATGATGTCAAGCTGACCCTGCGCAGCGACAAGGAGACCGTGAAGATCGAGTCGAAAGGCGCAGACCGCGAAACGATGGAAAAGCTGGTCGTCGCCATCGGCAATATCAAAGGTATCGCCAAGGTTGAAGCGGATATGCCCGAGGCTGAAAAGACAGCGACGGTCAGCAGCAAGTCGTCCGAACCGGTTTTCCACACCGTCAAATCCGGAGAGACCCTTTCGGCCATTGCCAAGCAGTATCTGGGCGATGCCAATCGCTATAACGATATCTTCGAGGCAAACCGCCCGATGCTGTCCGACCCGAACAAGATCTATCCCGGTCAGACCCTGCGTATCCCCGGCTGAGGCCGGTCTGCGACAGGACGCAGCGGCACTGACGCTGCGTCCTTGAATGCTGCCCTCCCGTCAGGGTTGCCCTGCCGCTATCTTATGCCCCATTCTGTGCGCCGGGCCGTATCGGTCCGGAATGGGAAAAATGGGGGGAGCCATGAGTCGTTTCAGCTCGATTGCCGACCGTAATCTGGTCGAGCAGGAGATGCCGTATGAAAAGCGGGACGTTGCCAGCACAGTCTATCAGATGCTGTCCCGCACGGCAGAGCGGTTTCCCGGGCGGCCTGCGATCTCTTTCCAGCTTCTCTCGGGACCAAGGGATTACGCGACGACGCTGAGTTGGGCCGATTTGCTGGAGCGCGTCACCGAAACCGCCAATCTCTTCCGCAAGCTGGGTGTAGGGCCGCAAGATACCGTTGCCTATCTTCTGCCGAACAGCATCGAAACGCCTGTCGTGCTGCTGGCCGGGATGACGGCGGGGATTGTCAGCCCGATCAACCCTCTGCTGGAGGCGGATCATATCGCAGGCATTCTGAAAGCCACCAATGCCAAGGTGCTGGTGACGCTGAAATCCTTCCCCAAATCCGATATCGCCCAGAAAGCCGCCGAAGCCGTCGCGCAAGCGCCCTGTGTCGAGCATGTCCTTGAAATCGACCTGAACCGGCATCTGACCGGCCTGAAGAAGTTCATCGTTCCTCTGGCGCGTCCGAAGGTTCCCACCCGGCACCATGCCGAAATCCATAATTTCGAGGCCGCTGCTTCCTCTGAAAACCACAACCGGCTGGATTTCGACGATCCAGCGCAGGACCGCGTTGCGGCCTATTTCCACACTGGCGGCACCACCGGCCTGCCAAAAGTGGCGCAGCATAAATATTCGGGGATGATCTATAACGGTTTTCTGGGTGCCTCGCTGCTGTTCGACGAACATGACGTGCTGATCTGCCCGCTGCCGTTGTTCCACGTCTTCGCCGCCTATCCGATCCTGATGAGCTGCGTCGCTTCGGGTGCGCATATGGTGATGCCGACGCCTGCCGGATATCGTGGCGATGGTGTGTTCGACAATTTCTGGAAACTGATCGAGCGTTGGCAGGTCACGTTCCTGATCACTGTCCCGACGGCGATTTCCGCGCTGATGCAAAGGCCGGTCGACGCGGATGTATCTTCTCTGCGGACGGCGATTTCGGGATCGGCGGCGCTGCCGATCGAGCTTTATAACCGCTTCAAGGCCGCCACCGGGGTTGAGATCGCAGAGGGTTATGGCCTGACCGAGGCCACCTGTCTGGTGTCCTGCAACCCGGTCGATGGGCTGAAAAAGGTCGGCTCGGTCGGTATTCCACTGCCATATTCCCATGTGCGGATTCTGAACCGGCGCGACGATGCGTTTGTCGAATGCGCCACTGACGAGGTTGGCGAGATCTGCGTGGCGAGCCCCGGCGTCTTTGAAGGCTCGACCTATACCGAGTCTGACAAGAACCGCGATCTTTTTGCCGAGGGCCGTTTTCTGCGGACCGGCGATCTTGGGCGGATCGATCCGGATGGCTATCTGTGGATCACCGGCCGGGCGAAGGATCTGATCATCCGGGGCGGGCATAATCTCGACCCGGCAGAAATCGAGGACGCGCTTCTCTCTCATCCCGATGTTGCTTTTGCCGGGGCCATCGGCCAGCCGGATGCGCGTGCCGGAGAACTTCCCTGCGCCTATGTCGAACTTGTCGAGGGCGGCAAGGTGACGGATGCCGAGCTTCTCGAACATGCCCGCAGCCGTATCCACGAACGTGCCGCCGTACCGAAGCACTTGGAAATCCTGCCCGAGTTGCCGAAAACGGCGGTCGGCAAGATCTTCAAGCCGGATCTGCGCAAGCTTGCGATAAAGCGTGTTTATGATGCCGCCCTTGAAGGAACCGGGGCAAGCGTCGCCGAGGTGTTCGAGGATAAAAAGCGCGGTCTGGTCGTGAAAATCACCCGTGACGGCACTGTCGATGAGGAAGCGGTCAGCCATATACTCGGTGCGTTCACCCGTCCCTGGGAGTGGGTCTGACCGGCCTGCGCGAAGTGATGGCCTGACTGTCCTGAGTGAACCGCACGGCATCATCTTTTCGGCGCGCTGCCGTGACCGCTGGCACGGTGCTCCAGCAGTACCGCTGACATATCGTCGCATTGCTCGCCATTGCTGTGGCTCAGCACTGCACCGACCATCGTTTCCAGCAGATCGACGCCGTAGGTGTTTCGGTCTGCGGAAAGGATGGCGGACAGCCCTTCCGTGCCCAGTGCCTGCCCCGCCCGGTCCGTCACGTCCGACAGCCCGTCCGAGGCGATCAGAAGCCGCTCACCCGGCTTAAGCTTCAGCGAAATTTCGTCATATGTCGCGTGTTCCATGACGCCGACCGGCAATCCGCCTTTGCCGATTTGCTCAACACTGCCATCCACACGCTGAAGCAGGGGGTAGGGGTGGCCTGCCTGAACCAGGCAGACCTCCCATGTGATCTGATCGACAATCGCAAAGACCATCGTGAAATAATTATCGGTCTGAAGATCGGTCAGCAGCAAATGGTTCAGATATCGCGCAAGTGCAGCCGGGGGGCGCGAATCGTAAAGTCCGAACTCATTGATGAACAGCGCCGCGTTCTGATCGACGGATGAGGAAAACTGCGTTGCCAGCCGCGCCGTCAGCAAGGCCGCCGTCACGCCGTGGCCTGATACGTCGATTGAAAACACCCCAAATCGTCGCGCATTGATGGCGAAACTGCCCGTAAGATCGCCGCCAACATGCCCGGCGGGACGCAGTATATTGGACACAGCGAAATCACCGAACCGCTCTTGCCGGTTGCCGATGAGGCCCTGCTGAAGGCGACGCGCCTCTGTCAGGTCGCGATCCATCGAGGCCTGTGCGCTGCGAAGCTGGGACAGGGTCTCGGTCAGTTTCGCATTGGCCCGGCGGGCATCGTCCTGAAGGCGCAGGATCCGTTCCCCGGCCCGCAGGCGGGCCAGAAGTTCCGCCGCGGCGATGGGCTTGGTTAAGAAATCATCCGCGCCGCTTTCCAGTCCGAAGGCGATATCGGCAGGATCGGCTTTCGAGGTGATCAGGATGAAATAGATATAGTCGCGCCAGTGCCGGGACCTGATTTCCCGGCACAGATCCGGCCCGGTCATCCCTGCCATGACCCAATCCGACAGGATCACATCCGGCCGCTGCGTCCGGCATATCTCAAGCGCGGCATCGCCGCTTTCCGCTTCCAGCACCTCATACCCGGCGCGATTGAGGTGGATGGACAGCATCATCCGCTGAGCGCGGCTGTCATCCACGACCAGAACCCGGCGGGCGCTGACGGGGACCAGAGAATCGGCTGTGCTGATCGGATTCGTTTTCATGGGCTTCGGCTTAGCGGAGAAAGCCTAACCCGATGTGAATTGCCGGCTGGATCTTCTGTCAGAAAAAGGAAACGGGCCGCGCCAGAGGCAGCGGCCCGCGAGATCCTCGGAGATGGTCCGGTTAGGGATCGAAGATCCGTCCGTCCCAGTCAGAGTTCTGTAACCTGGGGTTTGCCCTCAGGCCGCGGCCCCCCTGACTGTCCCGACACCTCTCTCCAATATCACTCTCGACACTGGACCACCTCCTTTCAAATGTTGCCACGTATCGCCAGCCTGCCACAGGCTGTGGATAAGTCAACTCAAAATGAGGGTTGCCGACGCAAGATGCTGTGTACGATCAGCCTGAACGGCACCAAAGACAGAAGAGCCAGTAACAATTTCATGATCCAGTCCGCCACTGCAAGCGAGGCCCAGACCGGAGCCACCGGACCGGTCCCCAGAAGCGGGATCATTTCATTCGCCCAGGAGACATCTTCAGCCGGATGAATGAAGCTGAGCTGAGCGGCGAATGCGATTGAGAAGAACAGCGCCGTATCCAGCGCCGACCCGACGAAAGAGGACAAGGCTGGCGCTGTCCACCAGCCGCCCCGGTTACGCATTGCGTTGAAGACGGTGATATCCAGCAATTGCGCCAGCAGGAAGGCCGCGCCTGAGGCAATGGCAATACGCAGCGTGGTCTTGTCCAGCCCGGCGGCAATCAGCGAACAGATTACGCCGATCACGAAACCGACCAGTACAACGCGCCGCGCCGCAGCCGGGCCATAGACGCGATTCATCACATCCGTCACCAGAAAGGCGAAGGGATAAGAAATCGCACCCCAGGTCACCCAGGCACCGAGATGGTATTGAACAAGGATATTCGAGGCCACCACGACGATGGCCATGGCGATTACGCCGGGAAGGAAGCGGGTCATGTATTTTCCGTTTTACAAGGTGGCGGAACAACTCGGTCCCATAGCCGGGACATCGCGGCGATAGGGCAGCGCGGCTGCGAAGTCAACGCCGCGGAATCGTCGCTGCGTCCGGGTCACGCTGCGGCTTCCGCCATTTCAATGGCGAAACGTCCGACCATCCCTTCAGGCGCCGTGTTGGTCAGGGCGAGCATGCTGCGCCCGTTTTTCGGACCTATCGGCCATGTGAGCGCACGGCGAAAAACGATCCTGCCGCCTCCCAAAGCGTTGTCGACTGCCTTGTTCAATCGCGTATCAATATCGGATGAGTTCCGGCTTAACCGAACAACATCAATTTCCCACTAAAATTATTTAGAAAAAATATAGAATTACAGATTTTATCTGTTAGTAATGCTTCATGATAGAAGCTCGTATTCTTGCAGGCCTGCCTGTTTTTCGCGCTGTCGCGGTGCATGGCGGCTTTACCGCTGCTGCGGGACGGTTGGGTGTGACGCCGTCTGCTGTCTCACAATCGATACGCGTCCTGGAGGAGCATCTGGGGGTGCGGCTTTTCGCCCGGACCAGCCGCTCGCTGAGGCTGACCGAGGCCGGAACGCGTCTTTTGGCCGATATCGACGCGCCGCTGTCGCGTCTGTCTCAGGCGACGCAGGCCTTGCGCGACAGCGAGGGGCAGTCTGAAGGTCCGCTGCGGGTCTCTCTTTCCCGGCTGGCGCTGGAGATCTGCATCATGCCGCAGCTTGCGCAGTTCATTCAGGCCAATCCGGCGATCCAGCTTGAGCTGAGTACGGATGACCGACTGACCGATATCGTGAAAGGCGGGTTCGATGCCGGGATCCGGCTGCGCGAGTCGCTGGAAGGAGACATGATCTCGCTTCCCTTCGGCCCGCCATTGCGCAGGGTGCTGTTGGCCAGCCCGGATTATCTTGCCCGCCACGGGACCCCGGCAGTCCCGGCGGATCTGATCGGCCACCGCATTCAGCGATACCGTTTCCCCGGAAGCCAGAGACTGGAACCGCTGCAGTTCCGCGACGGCGATCAGCGGCTGGAGCTTGATCCTCCGGCGGCGATCAGTCTGGACGATATCCGGGGGATCGGGATGGCGGTGCGCTCGGGTCAGGTGATCGCGCAAAGCTTTCATGCCATCGAGGAGGACGCGATAAACGAGGGCAGGCTGGTCGAGCTGCTGCCGAAATACGAACCCGCCCCGGTCCAGTTCCATATCTATTACCCGTCGCGGATTTTGCAGACGGCGCGTCTCAGGACATTTCTGGACTGGTTTGCGAGAGGGCGCAGAAGTTAGTTCAGAATCCGGTACTCGACCAGTTCCGTGCGCTGAATAGCAAGGAAATTATCGTCCGAGATCATGGTGATCCGGATGCCCTGCCCATCATCCCAGACCGAGATGCCTTCGAGATTGTCATATTGCAGCGTGTTGCTTTCCAGGATCGGCTCTTCGTCTGAAAAACCGTCATCCGAGAATGTGAAACGCCGGACGCGGGACTGAAAACCAAGCAGGCCGCGAAAATTGCGTTCCAGCAGATAGAACTTGCCGTCAGGCCCGATATCGGCGCCGACAGCCTGCCATTTCTCGGATCCGGGCAGCGAAAATGGCTGATCCCAGCTTCCATTCGCATAGCGCCAGACCGGGAAGCTTGTCTGCTCGCCAATGGCGTATTCCGGAAGCGTCAGCAGGGTGCCGTCCGCTGTAATGGCAAGCGCCTCGAAACCCTCATTGGTGGGGATCGACTGCCACGCATCCGGGATATCGATCCGCGTTGCCGGCCTGTCGACATCGTCATAGCGGGCAACGCGGTCCAGCCCTTCGAAACTGACCCAGATCGTGCCGTCCGGGGCGATGGCCAGACCTTCACTGTCGCCAAGCCGTCCGGGGAGAAGCGCGGTTCCGGCGCTGTCCTGAAGATGTGCGCGGCCCGCCATGCGCATATTGCGGATACGGCCCGAGCTGTCGCGCTCGATCATGCCCCACCGGATGCGGGCGCGGTCTGAGATGACATGGAAGGAATTGCCGTCATCGGCGATTTCGATGCCCGAAAACCCGCCGAAATCATCTTCCGACAGAGACCAGACAAATGTTCCGATATATTCGACACTGGCTGCCGCGAAAGACGGGGAGGCCAGTATCGATATCAGGAAGGGAAGGATCAGCGTGCGGTAGCGACGGCCTGGCATTGCCTCGGCATCTCACTTAACCGGAAGCTGCGGGGATGGCGGTAATTCGGGTTCGGCGTCCCCTTCGGTCGGGTCGAGGGGTTTGCGCGATAGGCCAGCTCCTGCCGGGCCGAACCGCAGCCATTATCATTGCCCGAAAGCGCAGCCACAGGGGCCGCGGGGTTCTGGCAGCCGGGGCTTCCCGCCGGGCAGTTCAGACGGACATGGAAATGATAATCATGGTTCGGAGTCGGACGCAGCTTTTGCAGCCAGCTTCCCCGGTCGCCATTGGCGTCGCACATTGCAACCTTGATCGCGGCATCCAGAAAGATGCGGTCGACGCGCGGATCCATCGCCGCCGACTGGATGATGGCGGCGTGCGAAGGGGTCCAGTTGCCGTTGACGCTCAGCCCGTTCGACGAGACCACGGTGATCGAAGAGATATTCTCACGCTGCTCGCGCGAGAGGGACAGGGATGAGGGCGGCAACATCCAGATATCCGCATCCAGTCCAAGTTGGTGGCTGGCATGACCGCTGAGCATCGGGCCGCCGCGCATCTGGCTCATATCGCCGATATAGAGGCCGCGGAAACCCATTTTCGTTGCGGCTTCGGACAGGCCGATCACGAAATTCACCATCTCGGGATGGGCCCAGTTGCGGTTGCGCGACAGGCGCATGGCCTGCCATGTCGGGCCGGTTTCGGGAAGCTGGACTGCGCCCGATACGCAGCCTTTGCTGTAACTGCCGATCGACACGCCCGGTGCAGCGGTCGGACCGGGGACATGGCCGAAAACGTCTTTTGCCAAAGGATCGGCCAGTCCGGGCGTTGCAAGCCCCAGGACGGCGGCCGCCGTCAGGATGAATTTGCGGATCACTGCTCTGCCTCTCCGTTTTTGTTGACCCAGTTTAACAAAAACACCGCGAGAAGGAACATCACGATCAGCGGAGAGATGCCAATTCTCTGATTGCCGGTCAGATCGGTCACAAGGGCGATCAGGAAGGGGGCAAGAAAGGCAGTCGCCTTGCCTGACAGCGCATAAAGGCCGAAGATCTCGGTCGCCCGCTCGGCCGAGGTGTGCCGCACGGTCAATGTGCGCGACGCGGCCTGCATCGCGCCTCCTGCACCGCCGATCACCGTACCGCAAAGAAAGAAGATCGCGTCGGGCAGTTTCGAACCCTCGGGCAGGGGGATGCCGAAAATGGCGCTGCGATCCATTGAGACAATGACGATGCAAACGACTGTCAGCGCGATAATGGCGGCGATCACCACGGGTTTGGGACCCCATTTCTGATCCGCCCGGCCACCAAGCCATGAAATGAAGATCGCCGCGATTACGGTGACAATTCCGAAAATACCCGAGAGAATGACCGGCCACCCCAGCATGGTCCCGGCATAGACGCCTCCGAACCCGTATAACCCGTTCAGCGCGTCACGCGACAGCATCGAAGAGATCAGCCATGTCAGAAGGCTGCGCCGGTGCCGCAGGCTGCGCAGCAAGGCCATAAGATCCCGTGCCGCTGCAAGCGGATGGAACGGCTTGCCCTGACCCTGCGGCTCCCTGACCCACAGGAAGAACGGGATCATGAACAGAGCGAACCATAAAGCGGTGAACGGGCCGACAAAGCGGGTGCCCTGACGCAGTTCGGGATCAAGCCCGAAAAGCGGGCGGAGGCCGATCAGTGTCGTTCCGCTGCTGCTTTCGGCGAAAAACAGAAGCATGATAGCAAGGGACACCAGCCCTCCGAGATATCCGAAGGCGAAGCCGGTGCCCGAGATCCGGCCGGTTTCCTCGCGCGGGGCTAATCCCGGCAGCATTGCGTTCGTGAAGATCGTCGCCAGTTCCACCCCGGCCAATCCAAGCCCGAACAGGGCGACGGAAAGAACCAGCCTTGGATCTTCGGGAGACAGTAGCCACAGCCCGGATGCGCTGACGACGATCACGCCCGAGAAGAACCAGACCCAGGGCATACGGCGTCCGGTACTGTCCGCCACCGTCCCCAGAATGGGGGCGAGAATGGCAATCGCCGCACCGCCGATCGCCAGCCCGTATCCCCAGAGCGACTGCGCCGCTGCCCCGGCCTGTGCAGCGTCCATGCCTTGCGCAACATAGCTGTTTCGCGCGATCTCGGCGTAATAGATCGAGAAGATGAACGAGACCAGAAGCGTATGGTAAGGCTGGCACGCCCAGTCGAAGAACCACCAGCCCCAGATGCGTTTACGGTTCATTCGGCGCCCCTTCTGCGTCTTCAGCCGAAATAAGGCCAAATAGGTCGCTTTTGGCAACCTTCTTTTCCGCAAACCGGGTAACAGACCGTAAATATCGACGCCGAAGCGCAGGCGGAAAGCTCAGCTTTCGTCTATCGCCCGGCGGGCATCATCGGGAATGACCGGAGGCCAGGGGCGCTGCGCGTCGGCCTCGATCCATGCCTTCACCCAGTCCGGCAACTCCGGGCTTTCGATGTCATGGCCCATTGCCGCTACGACCTCAGAAGGCGATACGATCCCTTTTCCCGCCGTGCAGGCGCTGCGCAGCAGCATATGGTTGCAGCATTCCCGGTTCCGCCACATCGACTGCTCCATATAGATGAAGCGATGATCCCATCCGATCACCCGGCTGATCATGCTAAAGCGATGAAACGCACGGATCCTGCGGCGATACCGGACCGAGTTACCGGCGACGGTGATGCTCCATTTCCGCGCACGCATCGTCTCGACAAGTCCGGCACGCGCGGCCATCGGCAGGCGTCCCAGATCGTAAAGCGTCAGGGTCCGCCCGTTATTCAGCTCGATCCAGGGGTCGAGATCCCACGGCCAGCACATATGGGTCGAGATATGGCTGTCCAGAAGTCCCAGCTTCGGCGCGTTGCGGAATTTCAGCAATTCCTTGGTGAATCTGATCAACGGATACATGGTCGGACCTCCTGACATGACAGGCGGTATCAGAGCGGCGGTCAGCGTCAATGTGAACGTCGCGCAACCTTGCACACGGTCCGCGCCTGTCATAGGTCAGTGGCGTGAATGACAGGGGAAATGGCTATGGCGATGAATGAGACGCCGCGGGTCGGCCTGATTGGCTGGCGGGGCATGGTAGGTTCGGTTCTGATGGACCGGATGACAGCCGAGGGCGATTTCGACAAGATCGAGCCGGTTTTCTTCTCGACCTCGAATGCCGGGGGCAAAGCCCCGCTAGGCGATGCGCCGCTGGCCGATGCCTATGATCTGCAGGCGCTGAAAAGCTGTGAGGCGATCCTGACCTGTCAGGGGGGCGATTATACCACGGAAATGCATGGCAAGCTGCGGGCCGAGGGCTGGAACGGCCACTGGATCGACGCGGCATCGACCCTGCGGATGAAGGACGATGCGCTGATCGTGCTGGACCCGGTCAACCGTCCGCAGATCGACGCGGCGATGGCGGCGGGCAACCGCAACTGGGTTGGCGGGAACTGCACTGTCTCGTGCATGCTGATGGGCGTTGGCGCGTTGTTCAAGGCCGGACTGGTCGAATGGATGTCGACCCAGACCTATCAGGCAGCCTCGGGCGGCGGTGCCAAGCATATGCGCGAATTGCTGACCCAGTTCGGCACGCTGAATGCCGAAGTGCGTGATCTGCTGGACGACCCGAAATCGGCGATCCTCGAAATCGACCGCAAACTGCTTGTGCGCCAGCAGGCTATGCTGGGCAGCGATGAGGCGGCGCAGTTCGGCGCGGTTCTTGGCGGTTCGGTCATTCCGTGGATTGACGCGGATCTGGGCAACGGAGTGTCCAAGGAAGAATGGAAGGGCATGGCCGAGACAAACAAGATCCTCGGCCGGGGTCCCGATGCGCTTGGCGGCTCGGATGAGCGTGCGATCCCGGTTGACGGGTTCTGTGTGCGGATCGGCGCGATGCGCTGCCATTCCCAGGCGCTGACCTTCAAGCTGAAAGGCGATGTGCCGGTGGGTGAGATCGAGGCGCTGATCGAACATGACAACCCGTGGTCGAAAGTCGTCCCGAACGAAAAAGAGGCGACGATGCGTGATCTGACCCCGGTTGCGGTGACGGGCACCATGACTATTCCCGTGGGGCGCATCCGCAAGCTGGCAATGGGTCCCGAATATGTCGGGGCGTTCACAATCGGCGACCAGCTTCTATGGGGCGCGGCCGAGCCGCTGCGCCGCATGCTGCGCATTCTGATCGAGGGCTGAACGAATGGTAACACTCTATCAAACGATTGATCTGGTCCTCAGCGTGGTCTGGTTCCTGATGATCGCCCATATCATCATGTCCTGGCTGATTAATTTCCAGGTGCTGAACCTGCGCCAGCCGATGGTGGCGACGGTCTGGGACGGGCTGAACCGCCTGCTGGAGCCGATCTATACCCCGATCCGCCGGATTTTGCCGAATACGGGCGGGCTGGATCTGGCCCCTCTGGTCGTGTTCGTCATCATCATCGTGCTCCGCATGGCGCTTCAGAATAACGCCGGCTTCTTCTACGGTTACTGATGCCGACCGACCTGCTGAGAAAGGTCTGGGGTTTCGACGATTTTCGCCCCGGTCAGCAGGATATCGTCGAAGCGGTCGCTGCCGGTCAGGATGTGCTGGCGATCATGCCGACGGGTGGCGGTAAGTCGCTGTGCTATCAGCTTCCGGCCCTGATGCGGGAAGGTGTCACGGTGGTGATCTCTCCACTGATCGCGCTGATGCGGGATCAGGTGCGGGCCCTGCGTGAGGCAGGTGTCGCGGCAGGTGCGCTGACCTCGGGCAATACCGAAGCGGAAACCGATGAGGTCTTCGCTGCGCTGCGCGACGGCCAGATCAAGATGCTGTATATGGCCCCCGAGCGTCTGGCCTCTGGCGGCACTTTGCCCCTTCTGCGGCGTGCGGGCGTCACGGCTATCGCCGTAGACGAGGCGCATTGCGTCAGCCAGTGGGGCCATGATTTTCGCCCGGATTACCTGCGCATCGGCGAACTGAAACGCGCCCTCAAAGTGCCGCTTTCGGCCTTTACGGCGACGGCGGATGCCGAAACCCGCGCGGAAATCGTGACCCGGCTTTTTGCCGGAGCGGACCCCGTTACCTTTCTTCGTGGCTTCGACCGCCCGAATATCCATCTGGCATTCCAGCCCAAGAACCAGCCCCGCCGGCAGATCATGGATTTCGTCGCCGCTCGTCCGGGTCAGTCCGGTATCGTCTATTGTGGGTCCCGCGCCAAGACCGAGACGCTCGCCAACGCCCTGAACGCGGCAGGCCATCCGGCCCTGCATTATCACGGCGGAATGGAGGCCGAGGCCCGCCGCGAGGCCGAGGCACGGTTTCAGCGTGAAGACGGCCTCATCGTCGCCGCCACGGTCGCCTTTGGCATGGGCATCGACAAGCCCGATATACGTTGGGTCGCTCATGCCGATCTGCCCAAATCAATCGAGGCCTATTATCAGGAAATCGGCCGCGCAGGCCGTGACGGCGAACCTGCCGAGACGCTGACCCTCTACGGTCCCAATGATATCCGCATGCGCCGCGCCCAGATCGATGAGGGGCTTGCGGAAAACGACCGCAAGAATGCCGATCACACAAGGCTGAACGCGCTGCTCGGGCTGGCTGAAGCGGAGTCATGCCGCCGGGTGAAGCTGTTGGCCTATTTCGGCGACGAGGCCGGGCCTTGCGGCAACTGCGATCTGTGCCAGACCCCGCCGGAGATTTTCGACGCGACCAGACCGGTGCAAATGGCGCTTTCAGCCATGCTGCGTACCGGAGAATGGTTCGGCGCGGGACATATTATCGACGTGCTGACCGGCAATGAAACCGACAAGATCCGGCAGCGCGGTCACAGCACCCTGCCGACTTTCGGCGTCGGCACGGACTGGTCGCGCCCGCAGTGGCAGGCGATCATCCGTCAGATGATGGGCCGCGATCTGTGCCGGCCCGATCCCGCGCGTCACGGTGCCCTGCATATCACCGAAACCGCCCATCCGATCCTGCGCGGCGAGGCGCGGATCACTCTGCGCGAAGACAGCATCAAACGCGCCAAACCCGCCTTTACTCCGAAGATGCAGGTCTCCGAGGCAGACGCACCGCTGTTTTCCGCCCTCAAGGCCAAACGCCGTGCTCTGGCCGAGGCGCAGCGCGTTCCTGCCTATGTGATCTTCCCCGACCGAACTTTGCAGGAAATGGCCGGGCGCCGCCCGCAAAGCCTCGATGAAATGGCCCGGATCAACGGCGTAGGCGCGAAAAAGCTGGAAAGCTATGGCGAGGCCTTTCTGCATGTCATTGCCGGTGAAACCGCACCGATGCATCCGCAGCGCCGCGCATTGGCGGGGCGCTCTGCCGGAACGCTATTCGACCGCCTTGCCGAGACCCAGATGCGGCTGGCGCGGGGCGAGGACGGGACCGGGAAACCGCTCAGTTGCTCGACCAGCCAGCTTCGCCGCATCGCCGAATCGCGCCCCTCCAGCCGCGAGGCGCTGTCGCGAATGCTGGACGATGCCAGGCTGGACCGCTTCGCCGAGGCGTTTCTCAGCGATATCGCGTCACTCTGACCCTTGCCGCCCCGCGTGCATCGGCTAGGCTCCGGGCGAACCCAAACCGAAAGGATGCGATGATGGCTCTGAACGAAGGTGACAAACTGCCCGAGGGCAAGCTGCTGAAAATGACCGGGAACGGCCCTGCCGAGGTCGATCTGTCCGAGTACCACACAGGCCGGGTCGCGATCTTCGCGCTGCCCGGCGCTTTCACCGGCACCTGCTCGACCCAGCATGTCCCCAGCTTCATGCGGACCGCGGATAAATTCCGTGAAAAAGGCGTGGACCGGATCGTCTGCATCAGCGTCAACGACCCGTTCGTGATGGGCGCATGGGAAAAGGATACCGGCGCAGCAGAGGCTGGGCTGACATTCCTGTCCGACGCGGATGGCAGCTTTACCAAGGCAATGGGCATGAATTTCGACGCCCCGCCCGCAGGCCTGTTCGGTCGCTCGAAACGCTATGCCATGCTGGTCGAGGACGGCACGATCACCACATTGCAGGCCGAGGAATCCCCCGGAGAATGCACGATTTCGGGCGGCGAATCGCTGCTGGAAAAAGCCTAGACCGGAATCATGGTGCCTTGCAGCATGGCGACATGCTTGCGGGCACCGTCCTTTTCGGCAAACACATCCGCGGCGACCACCACGATACGGCGGCCGGCGCGGATGACGCGGCCCTCGGCCACCAGCCGGTCGCCCAAAGCCGGGGCCATCAGGTTGATCTTCATTTCAACGGTCATAACCTCGGCACCTTCCTCCATGACCGTCAGCGCCGAGTAACCCGCCGCCGAATCGCCGATGGAAAATGCCAGCCCCGCATGTCCCGCCCCATGCTGTTGCAGACTGCTTGGCAGAATCGGCGCAACCAGAACCACCCGGCCCTGATCCAGGCTGACGATCTCTGCCCCCAATGTCTGCATCATGGTCTGTTTCGCAAAACTCCCGCGAACCCGCTCGTCCATATCCATTCTTCTTCACTCCCAATACCCCGGGGTCCGGGGCAGCGCCCCGGTCCGGCGTCACTCCTCGAATAATGGCTGCTGCTGAGGTGTTTTCGGCGCGTCCAGCCCAAGATGCCGCCAGCCCTTCGCGGCCAGCATCCGCCCCCTCGGCGTCCGTGCGATCAGCCCCTGTTGCAGCAGATAGGGCTCGATCACCTCCTCGATCGCGTCGCGGCTTTCCGACAGCGCAGCCGAGATTGTCTCGACCCCGACCGGCCCGCCGCCGTAATTTTCGGCGATCAGCCCCAGATAGCGGCGGTCGGCGCCGTCCAGTCCCAGATCGTCGACGCTCAGCCGTGTCAGCGCATTATCGGCAATGGCACGGGAAATCCGCCCGTCCCCCTCGACCAGAGCAAAATCTGCCACGCGCCGCAGCAGCCGGCCCGCGATACGGGGGGTGCCGCGTGCCCGCCGCGCGATCTCTCGTGTGCCGTCCGGATCGGCTTCATATCCCATCAGCCGCGCACCGCGCCGCACGATTTCGTCCAGCTCATCCTCGGTATAGAATTGCAGCCGCGTCGGAATCCCGAAACGGTCCCGCAACGGAGTTGTCAACAGGCCAAGCCGCGTCGTCGCGCCAACCAGGGTGAAGGGTTGCAGTTCGATCCGCACCGTCCGCGCGGCCGGGCCTTCACCGATCATCAGATCCAGCTCGAAATCCTCCATCGCGGGATAGAGGACCTCTTCCACCGCCGGATTCATCCGGTGGATTTCGTCGATGAACAGCACATCGCGGTTTTCCAGATTGGTCAGGATCGCTGCAAGATCGCCCGCGCGGGCCAGAACCGGCCCCGAGGTCATCTTGAAATTCACCCCTAACTCACGCGCCATGATCTGCGCGAGTGTTGTCTTGCCCAAACCGGGCGGACCGTGGAACAGCGTGTGATCCATCGCCTCGCCCCGGCGGCGTGCGCTTTCGATGAAAACGCGCAGATTGGCGCGGGCCTCGGCCTGACCGATGAACTCGCTCAGCGCCTGAGGGCGCAGGGCGCGGCCATGTTCGTCTTCGGGCAGAGGCTCGGGCCGCAATGTCGGGTCAGGAGCGTCCATTCAGCCTCAGATTTCTCAGCGCGGCGATGCGGTCTTCGGTGTGCGGATGGGTGCGGAACAGGCTGTCCATATTCATCCCTGAGAGCGGGTTGATGATGAACATAGATGCCGAGGCCGGATTACGCTCAGCCGGGACATTCACCACGCGCCCCGCCGCCTGCGCGATCTTGTTCAGCGCCGAGGACAGCCCCTCGGTCTGCCCGGCGATTTCCGCGCCGAGCGCGTCTGCCTGAAACTCCCGCGTCCGGGAAATCGCCATCTGCACGAGACTGGCGGCAATCGGTGCGAAGATCATCGCAGCCAGCCCGGCCAGCAAACCGCCGCGCCCGTTTCTGCCGCCCATCCACATCGCCATGCTTCCCAGCATGGCAATTGCCCCGGCCAAGGTCGCGGCAACTGTCATGGTCAGCGTATCGCGATTACGGATATGGGCAAGCTCATGCGCGATCACGCCCGCCAACTCATCCCGGTTCAGGATCTGCATCAGCCCCTGCGTGACCGCGACCGCGGCGTTATCCGGGTTGCGTCCGGTGGCGAAAGCGTTGGGTTGCTCGGTCTGCAGCACATAGACCGCCGGCATGGGCAGCCTTGCATTCTGCGCCAGTTCCGCGACCATATCGACCAGTTCCGGCGCGTTTTCGCGGGTGACGGGGACGGCGTTATTCTGGCGCAGAATGGCCTTGTCGCTGTTCCACCAGGCCCAGATATTCCCGGCCCCGGCGAAAACCAGTGCGAAAAGCGCCCCGGCAGTTCCGCCGATCAGCCACCCGAGCGCCATCAGCAATGCGGTCAGCGCGGCCATCAGGACGAAGGTACGAAGCGTGCTGGACATGAAACCTCTCCTTATTCTTTCGGCGCCAGAAGACGCAGCGCCGCGCGGATCAACGCGGGCGTTGTCGCTTCCGGTTCCGTTTGGGCGGCCTGCGCCACGGCAGAGGCGGCCTCGGACGGGTTATAGCCCAGATTGCTCAGCGCAGACAGCGCTTCGGATTGTGCAGCGGCATTGCCTCTGGTCATTGGGGCCGGTGTGGCGGCGGTTGGGGACGGAGAAGCAGGTGCGGTCTCTCCGGGCTCGATGACTGGCGAGCCTGCATCCACCGTCAACGCACCGCCCATCGCCATGACCGAGGGAGCTTTGTCCTTCAGCTCCAGCACCACGCGTTGCGCCAGTTTCGGGCCGACTCCGGGTGCTTTCCTGACCGCCGACCAGTCGCCTAGCGCAATGGCGCGGCCCAATCCCTCGGCTCCGAGCGTTCCCAGAACCGCCAGAGACGCCTTGGCCCCGATCCCCTGAACGCTGGTCAGCAGCTTGTGCCACTCTTTTTCCAGCAAGGTCGGAAAGCCGAAAAGCTGCAACAGATCTTCGCGCACAAGAAGATCCGTATACAGCGCCGCCGCCCGACCCGCTGGCGGCATTTCGGCAGCGGTGCGTTCGCTGATATGCACGATATAGCCAACCCCGCGCACGTCGATCATGACGTGATCCGGGGCGCGGTGCAGGATGATGCCTGCGATACGTCCGATCATGCGCTTGCCTTTATGCGGATGCCACGGGATTGCAGGTGATGCGCATGGCAGATCGCGATGGCAAGTGCATCTGCCGCATCGGCTCCGGCGAATTCGACGCCGGGAAGCTGGTGGCGGACCATGTGCTGAACCTGTTCCTTACCGGCATGGCCGACGCCGACCACGGCCTTTTTCACCGCGTTGGGGGCGTATTCGCCGATCTCCAGCCCTGCCTCGGCGGGGGCCAGAAGGGCGATGCCACGGGCCTGACCCAGCTTCAGCGTGCCGACCGCATCCTTGTTGACGAAGGTCTGTTCGACGGCGGCGGCAGTCGGCAGATGCGCCGCGATGACCGCTGCCAGACCGCGATACAGAAGCAGCAGGCGCGGTCCCAAATCGCCCGGCCCCGAGCGGACGATTCCATTCGCGACATGGCGCAGGCGCGGGCCGTCCAGTTCGATCACGCCCCAGCCCATATTCTGTAATCCGGGGTCGATACCCAGCACTCTCATGGATGCAACCTGCCCTCTATCGGTTTGTTTTCCCAACGCTAGCACGAAACGCGAACATCGGGGAAGGGCTTTGCTGAGATACGTGGCTTGCTTGACACTGCCGCCCGCATCCCTGACACAAAGATTAACGAAACGCGGAGGACAGATGTCGCCAGCCCTGATCGCAGCGCTGCCCTTCCTGGGCGCATTTTTGCCCGGATTGCTTATCCGCTCGGGACGCAATGTTGCCGCGTTTTCCTGCGGAACGATGACATTTCTCGCCCTGATCGGAGTATGCCTGCATATTCCCGCCATTCTTGATGGAAATGTCATTACCGACAGCTATGAGTGGCTGCCCCGGATCGGGTTGAATGCCAGTTTCCGTCTGGACGGGCTGAGCCTGCTTTTCGCGATTCTGATCCTCGGGATCGGGCTGCTGATCATCATCTATGCGCGGTATTATCTGTCCAAGGACGACCCTGTCGGGCAGTTCTATACCTATCTGATGCTGTTTCAGGGCGCGATGGTCGGGATCGTCCTGTCCGACAATATCCTGCTTCTGCTGGTCTTCTGGGAGCTGACTTCGCTATCCTCTTTCCTGCTGATCGGGTACTGGAAATACCTGCCCGAAGGCAGGCAGGGCGCACGTATGGCGCTGACCGTCACCGGGATGGGCGGGCTTGCGATGATCGCGGGGGCGCTGATCCTCGGCAATATTGCGGGCAGCTATCGGATCGGAGATATCCTGCTGGCGAAAGAGGCGATTCAGGCCTCGCCCATGTATCTGCCTGCGCTGATCCTGATCCTGATCGGAGCGTTCACCAAATCGGCGCAGTTCCCGTTCCATTTCTGGCTGCCACATGCAATGGCCGCGCCGACTCCGGTTTCAGCCTATTTGCACAGCGCGACGATGGTGAAAGCGGGGCTGTTCCTGATGGCGCGGCTGTGGCCGGTTCTGTCCGGTACGCCGGAATGGTTCTATATTGTCGCCACGACCGGGCTGGTCACAATGCTGATTGGCGCGGTGATCGGGCTGTTCAAGGACGATCTGAAGGCGCTTCTGGCCTTTTCCACGGTCAGCCATCTGGGACTGATCACCATGCTTCTGGGTCTGGGCACCAAGGCCGGAGCGATCGCGGCGGTGTTCCACATCATCAATCACGCGACCTTCAAGGCCGCCCTGTTCATGACGGCGGGGATTGTCGATCATGAAACCGGCACCAGATCCATTGCCCGGCTGGGAGGTCTGCGCAAGCTGATGCCGGTGACGTTCCTGATCGGCACAATTGCCGCGCTGTCTATGGCGGGGATTCCTCCGCTGAACGGCTTTCTGTCGAAAGAGATGATGCTGACCGAAGCCGCCGAGACCGTTTGGGGAGGCTATCAAAATCTGTTCTTCGTGGTGGCCTGTATCGCGGCGCTGTTCTCGGTCGCGTATTCCTTCCGTTTCATCTGGCATGTGTTCTTCGGCAAGCAGCGCGAGGATTATCCGCATCACCCGCATGATCCGGGTCCGGGTCTGTGGTTCAGCCCGGCGCTGCTGGTGACTCTGGTGGTGCTGATCGGGCTGATGCCGATGACCATGTCGGGCTGGCTGGTGCGGGTCTCGGCGGATGCGGTCACGGGGACGATGACCGAGCCGCATATCTATCTGTGGCATGGCGTCAATGCCGCGCTGATCGGTTCGATCATCGCGATTTGCGGAGGCGCTGTGCTTGTGCTGTTCCACCGCCCCTTGCAAAACATCTGGGACTCCGTACCCCGGCCCGAGGCGAAGGTCATGTTCGATGCCGTGATCCGGCGGGCGGCGCTTTGGGCGCAGGCGGTGAATGATGCGCTGCATGACGGGCGGCTTGCCCGGGGGGCAAGCATGATGGCGATCACCATCGTCATGGCCGGGGTCTTTGCATGGGCCACCGGAACCGTCGGCCCGGCCACACGGCCTATGCTGCCCATCGACCCGGTGCCGACGATTGCCTTCATTCTGCTGATCGTGGCGACCGGCTGCATGGTCACCTTCCACCGCAACCGTCTGCTGGCGCTTGTGCTGATCGCCATTGTCGGGCTGATCGTCTCTGGTGCGTTTGTCTATCTTTCGGCGCCGGATCTTGCCCTGACCCAGATCTCGGTCGAGGTGGCGACGGTGATGCTGATGCTTCTGGCGCTGAACTTCCTGCCCAAGCGCACTTGGGTCGAGACCGGAGGCCTGCGGCGCGGTGCCGATGCGCTGATCGCGACGGCGGTCGGTCTGGCCTTTGGCGGTCTGGCCTATGCGATCATGCGGCGGGATTTCGCGTTCGAGACGATCTCGAAATACCATCTGGAGAACAGCTATAAGCTTGGCGGAGGCGATAACGTCGTCAACGTCACTCTGGTCGATTTCCGCGGTTATGACACATTTGGCGAAATCACCGTTCTGGGGATTGCCGCCCTTGTCATCTATGCGATGACCGAAACCCTGATGACGGGCCGTTCGTCGCGTCGGCTGCTGAACTGGCGGCATGATCACCGCGAGGCCGGAGACCGGCACCCGCTGCTTCTTGTGGTGGCCACCCGGGTTATTCTGCCGATGTCGCTGACCGTGGGGCTGTTCATCTTCCTGCGCGGGCATAACCAGCCGGGCGGAGGGTTCGTCGCCGGTCTGATCGTGGCGATTTCCCTGCTGATGCAATACATGGCGTCGGGGTTTGCATGGGCGCAGGAAAAGCAGCGCGTGCCGTTTCATGCCATGATCGGTCTGGGCGTCGTCGTGGCGGCGGCGACCGGCATGGGGGCGTGGCTTTGGGGCGTGCCGTTCCTGACCTCGAACTATACCTATGTGAAGCTGCCCTTCCTTGAAGAGTTCGAGCTTGCCACGGCGATGGCCTTCGATCTGGGCGTTTTCCTGTGCGTTCTGGGCGCGGTGATGCTGGCGCTGAACTCTCTGTCGCGGATCGCGCGGCGGGCGGGGGAAACCGTTAACCGGGAGCCGATGGATATCGACCCGTCCCGGGAACACAGGCATGAAACAGAGGGGGCCCGCTGATGGAAATGCTCGTTGCAACCGCGATCGGGGCGATGGCTGCCTCTGGGGTGTATCTGGTGCTGCGCCTGCGGACCTTCCCGGCAGTGATCGGGATGACGATGCTGTCCTATGCGATCAACCTGTTTCTGGTCACGACCGGGAGGCTTGCGGTCGATAAGCCGCCGATCCTGCAATATGATGCTCCGCTGAGCGCCTATACCGACCCGCTGCCGCAGGCTCTGACGCTGACGGCAATCGTGATTTCCTTCGGGATGACGGCTGTCGTCGTGCTGCTGGCGCTTGGTGCCTATATCGAGGGCGGGGACGATTATGTCGACATGCCCGATGCCGACCGGCGCGAGGACGGGGGCGCCGAATGAGCCATTTTATCATTGCTCCGGTCGTTCTGCCTGCGGTTATCGGCGGTCTGATCATCCTGTGGATGCGTCACGACATGCTGTTGCAGCGCGTGTTCTCGACCGCCGGTTCGGTGCTGTTGCTGGGTGTCTCGCTGTATCTGGCCTTCCATGCCAGCAGCGGCGAGATCTTCGTCTATCGTCTTGGCAACTGGCCCGCCCCGTTCGGCATCGTGCTGATGCTGGACAAGCTGGCGGCGCTAATGCTGGTTCTGGGCGCATTTCTTGCCGTTGTGGTCCAGCTTTATGCCATCGGGTCCGGCTGGGATCGCAAGGGCTGGCATTTCCATGCGCTGTGGCAGTTCCAGATGATGGGTGTCATGGGCGCGTTCCTGACCGGAGACGCTTTCAACCTGTTCGTGTTCTTCGAGGTTCTGCTGATCGCCTCATATGGTCTGATGATCCACGGCGGCGGGGCGCTGCGCCTGCGGGCGGGTGTGCAGTATGTCATCATCAACCTGATGGGTTCGACCCTGTTTCTGGCCGCGCTCGGAACGCTTTACGCAGTGACCGGGACGCTGAACATGGCCGATATGGCAGTCAGGGTCGCC
Source organism: Paracoccus aerodenitrificans (assembly GCF_027913215.1). Lineage (GTDB taxonomy): Bacteria > Pseudomonadota > Alphaproteobacteria > Rhodobacterales > Rhodobacteraceae > Paracoccus > Paracoccus aerodenitrificans. The sequence goes on along the minus strand of NZ_CP115784.1, from coordinate 2,848,707 downwards.
GAGATGCCGCCCGAGGATACCGCGCTTCTGCGGACCGGGGCGGTGCTTCTGATGCTGGTCTTCGCGATCAAGGCGGCGCTTGTGCCGCTGCATTTCTGGCTGCCCTCGACCTATGCCAACGCGCCGGGGCCGGTGGCGGCGCTGTTCGCGATCATGTCGAAGGTCGGGATCTATTCGATCATCCGCTTCTATACGCTGGTTTTCCCCGGAGATTCCGTGGTCGAGACCATTGTCTCGGATATGCTGCTGCCCGCTGCGCTGATTACGCTGGTGGTCGGCCAGATCGGGGTGCTTGGCGGCAGGCATATGGGACGTGTCGCGGCGCTTTCGGCCATCGCCTCGATCGGGACACTGGTCATTGCCGTGTCGATGTTCACCCCGGAATCGATCTCGGCGGCGCTGTATTACACCATGCACTCGACGCTTGCCGCTGCCGCGCTGTTCCTGATCACCGACATGATCGCCGCCCGCCGCAACGGAGAGCTGTGGCTGAGCCTGCGGCCCAAGATCCGCGACAGCGGGCTAATCGCCGCGCTGTTCTTCGCGACGGCAATTGCGGTTGCCGGGCTACCGCCTTTGTCCGGCTTCATCGGCAAGCTGCTGGTGCTGGAGGCGACGCGGGACGATATGTGGTGGGTCGGGATCTGGACAACGATCCTGGTCACCTCGCTGTTCGCCATTGTCGGCTTCGGTCGCGCCGGATCGACCCTGTTCTGGCTGCCCTTCCAGTTGCAGCGCATTGAGGCCCAGGCCGAGGAAGAAGGCAGGCCGCGTCCCGAGGGTCCGATCCCGCCCAAGCTGGAACCGGATGAGCATATTCAGGATATCGACGATGCCGTATCGCCGACGCTGACTTTCGTGTCGGTCGGGGTGCTGCTGGCCGGTCTGGTGGCGCTGACCATCTTCGCCCGGCCTGCGATGATGATGGCCGATGCAGTATCCCTGCAGCTTTTCGATCAGGCACCCTATGTCGAATCCGTGCTGGTCAATCAGGAGGGCGCACGCGAATGAAGCGATTATTTCCGCATCCCTACCTGTCCGTGCTGCTGGTCATTGTCTGGCTGCTTCTGGTCAATGATTTCCGCTGGGGGTCTCTGGTTTTCGGGATGATCCTGTCGGTTGTGATCCCGGTTCTGATCGCGCCGTACTGGCCTCACCGTCCGACGATCAGCTCACCGCTGAAAACGCTGCGCTATGTGGCTCTGGTGATGTACGATATCGTTGTCGCGAATATCGAGGTTGCGCTGATCGTGCTATTCAAGTCCAATCGGGCGCTGCAACCCGCATGGGTGGTGGTGCCGCTTGATCTGCGCTCTCCCGAGGGGATTTCGGTTCTTTCGGGTACGATCACGCTGACTCCGGGGACGGTAAGCTGCGATCTGTCGGAATGCGGCCATGCGCTGCTGGTGCATTGCCTTCACGCGCCCGACCCCGATTCTGTCGTTCGGGACATCAAGACCCGCTATGAGAAGCGACTGAAGGAGATTTTCATATGATCGAATATGCAATTCTCTTCGCATTTGCCTGTTACGGCGTTGCGCTGCTGTTCAGCCTGTATCGCGTGGTGATCGCTCCCGGTGTGCCGGATCGTATCCTTGCGCTCGATACGATGACGATCAACATGATCGCGCTGCTGACGCTGTTCGGGATCAATCAGGGCTCGGAGATGTATTTCGAAGCGGCATTGCTGTTCGCGATGGTGGGGTTCGTGTCGACCGTGGCCTATGCGAAATTCATCCTGCGCGGCGATATCATCGAATAGGAGCGGCGAATGGACCTTTTCTTTGAAATTCTTGTCTCTGCGCTGCTGGTCATCAGCGGGATATTCGGTTTCGTCGGATCGTTCGGGCTGGTGAAACTGCCCGAGCCGATGACGCGGCTTCATGCGCCGACCAAGGCGACGACACTGGGCGTCGGATCGGTGCTGATTGCCTCAATGGTGTATTTCGCCTGGTTCGCCGGTGAGGTGAGCTGGCATGAGCTCATGATTGCCCTGTTCCTGTTCCTGACGGCTCCGGTCACGGGGCTGATGATTGCAAAGGCCAATATCCACCTGCAATGGCGCAGGGAAGAGCTTCCGCCGACCGGAACGGGAACCGCATGGTCCACCCAGTCCGACAGACCCAGCATCATGGATGACGGGGCGGATTCGCGGCTTGTCAGCGAGGGCGATTAGGTCGGCGTGAGCGGGGCGGGACGATGCCCAAATGCACCGCCCCGCCCGAAGATCAGACCGCCGTTACAGCAGATCGGCGTGACGCATCGCGTCGTCAATCGCGGTCTTGGTGGGCTGTGTCAGCCCGACCAGAGGAAGCCGCACACGCTCATTTCCCATGCCCAGTTTCGAAAGCGCATATTTCGCGCCGACCAGACCGGGCTCGATAAACAAGGCCACATGCAGAGGCATCAGCCTGTCCTGAAGCTCAAGCGCTTTCGCGTAATCTCCGGCAAGCGTGGCCTCCTGAAACTCGGCGCAGAGCCGGGGCGCGACATTCGCCGTGACGCTGATACAGCCGATACCGCCATGTGCGTTGAACCCAAGCGCGGTGGCGTCCTCGCCCGAAAGCTGCACGAAATCGGGGCCGCAGGTGATGCGCTGCTGGGAGACCCGTTCAAGCTTGCCGGTCGCGTCCTTGACCCCGACGATCCGGGGCAGCTTCGCAAGCTCTCCCATCGTTTCCGGGGTCATATCGACGACGGAACGGCCGGGGATGTTGTAAATGATGATCGGCAGGCTGGTTGCGTCATGAATCGCGGTGAAATGCGCGACCATGCCCGCCTGAGTCGGTTTGTTGTAATAGGGCGTCACGATCAGCAGCCCGTCCGCCCCGGCGGATTCGGCATGCTGCGCCAGCCCGATCGCTTCACGGGTCGAGTTGGACCCGGCACCCGCAACCACCGGCACACGGCCATTCGCGATGCTGACGACCTCACGGACGACCTGACGATCCTCGGCATGGCTGAGCGTCGGAGATTCGCCGGTAGTCCCGCAGGGAACCAGACCGTGACTTCCCTCGGCAATCTGCCACTCGACGAATTTCTTCAGCGTGTCCAGATCCAGCTCGCCGTCCGGGGTGAACGGCGTGATCATTGCGGGCATCGACCCTTTGAACATGACACGCTCCTGTTGCATGAGGTTGAAAAACTGGCGGGACACTAGACGTGGCGGCAGGATTTGCCAAGCTTGTGAATTGCAGACCGGCGGGGTTCGACCCAGATTGGGCATGATGATGTATGATTTTCGCACTCTGATCGGGGCTGCAGCCCTTTCCGTCCTGCCGGTGCTGCCTGCACCGGCGGAATCCATCCCCGATATGGCAACGGCGCTGACCGCCGCGGGTGCCCGCAACTGGCAGGCGGCGGATGAAGCGGCGGGCAAGTCGGGCGATCTGGCGCAGGCTCTGGTCGATTGGCATGCACTCCGGGCCGGAGAAGGGGACTTTGCCGAGTATCTCGCCTTCGCGCAGGCGCATCCCGACTGGCCGGGGATGGAGCTTCTGTATCAGCGCGGCGAGGCGAAGATGTCATCGTCGCTGCCGCCCGGGCAGGTGATCGACTGGTTTTCCGGTCATGCGCCGGTCACGGCGGGCGGTGCGATGATCTATCTGGCGGCCTTGCGGCAAGAACAGCCGGACCGCGTGAGGGACGAGGCAAGGCGGATATGGCTGTCCATGCGCATGAGCACCGCCGAGGAAACCGCCTTTCTTGCCGCGAGTGGCGAGGATGTCTCGGATCTTGCCGATGATCGCGTCTTCGCGCTTCTCGATCAGTTCGAGTGGCAGGCAGCGGCGCAGGGCGTTTCGCGGATGAGCGCCGCCGCCCGTCCGCTGGCCGAGGCTCGCATTGCGACGCAGGCGCGGCGGCAGGGTGTGGATGATCTGATCCTTGCGCTGCCCGAGGATCGGCGGAACGATCCCGGACTGGCGATGGACCGCTTCCTGTGGCGTGTAGAGGCCGGACTGCCCGAACTTGCGCGAGAGTTGATGCAGCAGCAATCCGTATCCGCCGAGGCACTGCGCCGTCCGGAAATCTGGGCCGGTGCGCGGGCCGATTACGCTCGTGCCTCTCTGCGGGCGGGTGACTGGGACGCGGCGGAAAAGATCGCCGCACCGCATTTTCTGGAACCCGGAACCGAGGAATTCGCCGATCTGGAATTCCTCGCCGGTTATTCCGCGCTGAAAGCCGGTGCACCGGATCGTGCATCGGATCGCTTCCGGCGTCTGTCGCAGGAAAGTTCCAGCGTTATCAGCCAGTCCCGGGCGCTGTACTGGCTTGGCCGGGCTGAGGAAGAGGCAGGAAATGCCGAGGCATCGCAGCAGGCTTTTTCCCGCGCGGCACAGATGCAGACCGCCTATTACGGCCAACTTGCCGCCGAGCGGATCGGGGCCGCGACGGACCCGTCCCTGTCGGTTCCGGGCCGGGCCGAGGCCGCCCTGCCGCAATGGCGTCGTGACGATCTGCGCGAGAATGACGTGTTTCAGGCCGGTGTTTTCGCCTTTGCGTCGGGCCATCCCGAGCTGGGTCAGCGCTTTTTCCTGCATCTCTCGGAAACCGCCGGGGCCGAGGATATCGCCCGCATGGCGCGGCTGACGCTTGAAATGCAGTATCCGTGGTATGCGCTGCGTCTGGCAAAACGTGCAGCCGGGAAGGGCTCGGTTTATCCGGCGGCCTATTTTCCGTTGACCGGGCTGGAAAAGGAACCGCTGGATCTGCCGCCGGAACTGATCATGGCGATTTCGCGGCAGGAATCCGAGTTCAACCACACCGTGTCGTCCCATGCCGGAGCTTTGGGGCTGATGCAGCTTATGCCCGGGACGGCTCAGGAAATGGCGCGGCAGGCCGGGCTTCCCTATGACCGGGCGCGGCTGACGCAGGATCCGGGATATAATGCGACGTTGGGCGCGGCCTATCTGAAGGGGCTGCGCGATCGCTTCGGGCCGTCCTCGGCACTTGTCGCGGCGGGGTATAATGCCGGGCCGGGGCGGTCGCGGCAATGGACGGAGCGCTTCGGCGATATCCGCACCGATACCGATCCGGTGGACTGGGTCGAGATGATCCCCTTCGATGAGACCCGCAATTATGTCATGCGCGTGACCGAGGCACTGCCGGTCTATCGTTCGCGCATTTCGGGGCTGCCGGTGGCGCTGACGCCAAGCAAGGATCTGACAGGAGATGGTTATGTCCCGCCGCCGCCGAAGCCACGGCAGACCCTGGCGGAGGTGCTGACACGCTCGGCACCGCCCCCGCAACCGGGCGATCCCCTGTCTGCCGGAGCCGAGGCTTTCGTCGAACCTGAGGGACCCGCTGCGCCCGAACCCATCAGGCCGGTGGCGCGGCCAGAACGGGGTTAGCGCATCACACCACGGCTCATATGGCGCTTTCCGGCATAGCCGGGGGCGCGGCTGACCTCGAACCCTGAAGCTGTCAGGGCGCGGCGGATATAGCCCGCCGCTGAATAGGTCGCGAAGCTGCCCTCTGGCGCGGTATGTCTGCCGACCTGATCCAGCAGCGCCTCGTTCCATAATTCGGGATTTTTTGCCGGAGAGAACCCATCCAGAAACCACGCATCCGCCATGCCCTCCCAATTGGGCAGCGTTTTCCGGGCATCTCCGATGACGATCTCTGCCGTGACCTGACCGACCGTGAAACGGGGCTGCGTGATGCCCCGGCGCAGTTCGGCGGAAAGCAGGTCCAACTCATCCGGGAAGGCGGCATGGGCGCGGCTGAGTTGCGCGGCATCCATCGGGAAGGCCTCGAAGCTGGTAAAGCGGATGGGCATTTCCGCGATCTGGGCAAGCGCCAGCAGGTTCAGCCCGGTGCCGAAACCAAGCTCGGCAATATGGAAACCGGGGTGCAGCCGGGCGGGAAGATCGTTTCCGGCCAGAAACACATGCCGGGTTTCCTCCAGCCCTCCGGCAAGGCTGAAATAGGGATCGTCGAACCGGGTCGAGACCGGAATGCCGCCCTCTCGCCAGTCAAGCTGCGGTGTCTGGTTCTGTTCGCTCATTGGCGTTAACTCCTTGCCGGGCAGAACTGACGAAAGGGTGGGCCGATGGCAAGCATTACCGTGATCGGTGCCGGAATTGCCGGGCTGAGCGTCGCGTGGGAGATAATCCGGCGTGGATATCAGGTCACCGTGATCGAGGCAAAGCAGGTCGGTGCGGGGTCCTCGGGCGGCACGGTCGGGGCGCTTGCGCCGCATGCGCCGGATAGCTGGAACCTGAAGAAACAGGTGCAGTTTGACAGCCTGATGGCAGCCGGGCAGTTCTGGGATGAGGTCGCGCAGACCGGCGGAGGGGATCCCGGCTATGCAAGGACGGGCCGGATACAGCCCGTGAGCGTGTCCGATCTGGACCGGATGCAGGCGCGGATCGACGGTGCTGCCGTGAATTGGCAGGGGAAAGCGCGGATCTGGCTGACGCGTACGCCAGAGGCGGCGCTGATCCCGGAAAGCCCGGATGGGTGGTGGCTGATGGACGATCTGACGGCGCGGGTGAACCCTTACCGGGCCTGTCACGCTCTTGCCGCAGCGATTCGCGCGAAAGGCGGCGAGATCGTCACTGGCCGCTCGGTGACGGTTGCAGATGCGGGCCAGAGGACCATCTGGGCGACCGGAGCGCCGGGGCTGACGGTGCTGGGGGACGATCTGGGCCGCAAGCAGGGGCAGGGCGTCAAGGGGCAGAGTGCGCTTGTGGATTTTGCGGCCCCCGAGACGCCTCAGATTTATGTGGACGGGCTGTATATCGTGCCTCATGCGGATGGCACGACCGGTCTTGGCTCGACCTCGGAGAACAGTTTTGCCCATGCGCAGGTGGATAGTGGCCTCGATGAGGTGATCGCCCGCGCGTTTAAACTGTGTCCGGCACTGGCGGGGACCGAAATCCTGAAGCGTTGGGCGGGGATTCGTCCGCGGGCGCGGTCCCGGGCACCTCTGATGGGTGTATGGCCCGGGCGTCCGGGGCAATTCGTGCTGAATGGCGGTTTCAGGATCGGGTTCGGCATGGCGCCCGAGATGGCCCGCATGATCGCCGATCTGGTGCTGGAGGTACGCGACGCCATTCCCGATCTTTTCCGGCTTCAGGGCAGGGGCGAGACGCCGATCACCGCCGGATGAAGATGCAGTAGCCCCGCCCACAACACCACCGCGATCGCCAGACGCGACAGCGAGGGCAGCTTGCGGGGTTGCCAACGTCCGTCAAGCAGAGCCGCAAAGGGCCACAAAGAGGTATGCGCGGCAAGCCGGTCGAAATCCGGCAGGTTCCGCCTTGCCCTTGCATCGGCCGCCAAGACTCCGGACAGCGCAAAGACCAGCAGAGGGGCGAAGAGCAGCAGATGCGCGAGGTCTCCGTTTGCCAGAAGATGCACCGAAGCCCAGATCGCGAAGGCCCACATCAGCGGATGTCGCGTCATCCCTGCAATGCCGGGCCTGTCGGGGTCGAACCCCTCTGCCGTGCCGCCGAAGGAGAAGGGGTTTTTCGCTCTGACCGAAAACACCCCAAGCAGGATCGCAAACGGCATGGCGATATTCGCAATCCAGCGTTGCCACACTGCCTGCTGCCATATCTCGATGAACGGAGCACGGCCCGCTGCCATCAGAAGCCAGTACAACAGCGCCACCGATACAACGCTGAAAACAATGATATAGCCTGGCTTGCCGAGAATACGGATGATACGTGTTTTCAGCCCCGGTCGCATCGGGATTGCATGAGCCGCCAGAAAAGCTGCAAATGCTGCTGCGAATTCGGCCCAGTCCGACATTCTGACACTCTGCCCCGGCTTGTGATCCCAAGCGGCTCGTGCTTGGCTGGTGAAGATCTATCCAAACCTGCCGCCGGTTTCCAGCATGACCCGTCCTGCCATTCTCGTCTCTCATGGCCAGCCATCCGATCCCGATCCGCAGCAGAAAGCTGTCGAGGCGCTTGCCGCTGATGTGGCTGCGATATCTGGCAGGCGCGTTATCGGTGCCACATTGGCAAAAACCGGTGCGCTTGAAGATGCCGTTGGTGCAGCGCCGGATGCGCTTGTCTATCCGATGTTCATGGCCGAAGGCTGGTTCACCGGAACCGAGCTGCCGCGCAGACTGGAAGGCGCGGGCGGTGCGGGCCTGACGCGGCTGCGTCCGTTTGGTGTGGATCCCGGGCTCTCCGATCTTTGTCTGCGGCTTATTCGCGACGAAGCAGAGGCAAGGGGGCTTTCATTGCAACAGGTGACGCTTCTGCTGATCGCGCATGGCTCGAAAAGGGCGCGGGGATCGGCGAAAGGTGCCGAAGAGATGGCCGAAAAGCTGCGTACCGGGACGGGCCGTGTTGTGACCGGCTTCATCGAGGAAACGCCTTTTCTGGCCGACGCCGCGACCGGACTTGGACCGGACGCGATTGCGCTGCCCTTTTTCGCCACTAGGGCCGAGCATGTGACGGATGACATCCCCGAAGCTCTTGCGCAGGCCGGTTTCGAAGGACCGTGCCTGCCGCCTGTCGGTCTTGCGCCACAGGTTCCGGCGCTGATCGCCGCTGCGCTTGGCCGGGGTGACGCCGCGATTGCCTCGGAGCGTTTGCGCGCTTAGGTTCCGCCCATCGAATAATGCAGGAGACTTCCCGATGACTCAACGACTCCACCTGGTCTTTGGTGGCGAACTGACCGATATCGACGGGACCGAGTTCCGTGACACCTCGGCCATCGACGTGGTGGGTGTGTTCCCGGATTTCGAATCGGCACGGGCCGCGTGGAAAGGTGCCGCGCAGCGTACCGTGGACAGCGCCCATACGCGTTACTTCATCGCCCATCTGCACCGCTTGATGGATGAGGGCCGCGAAACCAGCCCGACTGCTGAACTCGGTTCCTGATGAAAAGCGGGCAGGGGGGCGGTGTCGGTAAATGGCTGCGCGGATTTTTCGAATCCCCGCCTGCGCCGTCCGTCCCGCTGCCCGAATTGTCGCTGCCAAGCGGTGACGGGCCGCTTGTCTGGATGCGGATAGGTGCCGGATATGAACAGACCGGCGCAGATGATGTCAGTCTGGCACCGACGCTGATCCAGCTTCTGGCGCAGTTGCGCAGGCTTGGCCTGCAAATCGTCGTCAGCCGCGCCGAGGGCGAACCGCCGGATCTGGCGAAGCGCGGCGTCTCGGCGATTCCGGATCCCGGGCTGGACAAGGCCCATATCGCCGCGCATCTTGAGGTGCTGAACCCTTCGGTGCTGCTTCTGATCGGCGCGGATCTGCCCCGCGCATTGATTGAAACCGCTGCACGCCGGGACATTCCCGTGATCCTTGCAGAGGCGCGGCTGTCTGCAAGGAAGCCGTCCCTGAGGCAGTCTCTGGTCCGGGGCAGCCCGGTTTTTCAGATGCTGGATCTTCTGTTGCTGCCGGATGCCGTCAGCCGCCGCGCCGCGCTGGAGTTGGGTGCGGATCCTGCCTCTGTCGAACTGACCGGCCCGATCACCCAGATCCGCGACCCGCTGCATCATAATGAGGCCGAGCGGGTTTCACTGGCCGAGGCGTTTCAGGGGCGGCAGGTCTGGCTGGCGGTCAACGTTACCGAGGCCGAACTGGATGCGGTGATCGAAACCCAGCTTACGGTGCTGCGTTACAGCCTCCGCGCCCTGCTGATTCTTGTTCCGGTCGATCCCGGACTGGCGGTCGCGATGGCAAATCGCATGAGCGCCGCCGGTCTGGTGGTCGCGCAGCGCAGCACTGACGAGGATCCGACGGATGAGGTCAATGTCTATATCTGCGACGATATCTATGAGCTGGGGCTGTGGTATCGTCTTGCGCCTTTATGCTTCATGGGCTCGACGCTGTATGGCCCCACGGATGGCGCTCGCGATCCGTTCGAGGCTGCATCTCTGGGGTCTGCGGCGGTTCACGGGCCGCTTCACGGTGCGTTCCCGGAAGAATGGGCGCAGCTTGACGGTGCGGGCGCGGCACGATCGGTTGAGGACGCTGCCGGGCTGACACAGGCCGTGGTGACGCTGCTTGCGCCTGAGCAGGCGGCGCGGCTGGCAACGAATGCGTGGTCGGTGGCAACGGGCGGGGCCGGTGTGGCAAGCCGGATTGCCCATGCTGTGCGCGAAACCATAACCGGAGACAGATCATGAACCGGCGTGCACCATCTTTCTGGTTCAGACGCCCCCCGGGTTTCGGGGCCAATCTGCTGCGTCCATTGGGTGCCGTCTATGCCGGGGCGACCGCAAGGCGGCTGAGGCGCGGCGCACGGGCCGATATCGGTGTGCCGGTGGTGTGCATCGGCAATATCAATGCAGGCGGAACCGGCAAGACGCCCACGGTGATCGCCCTTGCGCAGCGTCTGGCCGGGCAGGGCGTAGCGGTACATATCGTCAGCCGTGGCTATGGCGGGACGATTACCGGCCCGGAACGGGTCGATGAGCGCAGCCATACTGCCGCTCAGACGGGGGACGAGCCGCTGCTGATGTCGGCTTTCGCTCCGGTTTGGGTGGCGGATAACCGGGTCGAGGGTGCTCGCGCTGCGGCGGCGGACGGGGCGCAGATCATCCTGCTGGATGACGGGTTTCAGGATCCGGGCATCTTCCATGATCTGTCGCTGGTAGTCGTCGATGCAGCGAAAGGCTTCGGAAACGGTCTCTGCATTCCCGCCGGTCCCCTGCGCGAGCCGGTCTCCGAGGGGCTGGCCCGTGCCGATGCGGTTCTGTCGATCGGTCCTGCGCCGATGCAGGAGCGTTTTGCTGCGGAATGGGGCAGGAAAATCGACGTGCCGCATCTTCAGGGCGCGTTGCAGCCCTTGCAGACCGGGATCGACTGGCAGGGTCATCGCGTCCTGGCCTTCGCCGGGATCGGGCATCCCGAGAAGTTTTTCGCGACCCTGCGCGATCTGGGCGTCGATCTGGTCCGGGCCGAGGCGCTTGACGATCACCAGCCCTTTACGCCCGCCCTGCTTCAGAGGCTCGGCGCCGAGGCGCGGGCAAGTGGCGCTCAGCTTGTCACAACCGAAAAGGACGCCGTGCGCCTGCCGCCCGAATTCCGGCGTGAGGTGCTGGCATTGCCGGTCAGGCTGGAACTGTCGGACTGGCGGCCTTTAGATGCGCTGCTTCAGCCCTTGCTGGACGCATCGAAGTCGCCCTGACCCAGAACCGGCGAGGGGCGGTCGCAGGCAAGCTCTGCATCGGAAAACACCACCGGAAGCCGGACGCCCGGTATGCCGCCCGGCGTAATCCTCAGCCCGCGGGCAATGACCTGCGGATCGGCGAAGACATCCGCCATATCGTTGATCGGTCCCGCCGGGATATTATCGGCTTCGAGGGCGGAAAGCAGCTTCTCGCGCGTCCAGCCCCGGGTTACTGCGCTGATCGCGGCGGTCAGCGCCTCGCGGTTGCGGACGCGGTCGGCATTGGTCAGATAATCCGGCGCGGTCGCCAAAGCGGGCAGGCCCAAAAGCTGGCATAGCCGTCGATACTGAGCGTCATTGCCCGTCGCGATGATGATCCAGCCATCGGCGCAATCGAACACCGCATAGGGAACCAGATTAGGATGTGCGTTGCCCATCCGGGACGGAGCAGAACCTGTCACCAGAAAATTCATCGCCTGATTCGCCATGACGGCCACCGCCACATCCATCAGCGCCATGTCGACATGCTGACCCCGGCCAGTCCGGTGCCGCTGCTCGACTGCCGCCAGAATGCCCGTCGCCGCATAGATCCCGGTAAAGATATCGGCAACCGCGACCCCCACTTTCTGGGGTTGCCCATCGGGTGAGCCGGTCACGCTCATCAGGCCGGACATGCCCTGAATGATATAATCATAACCTGCCCTGTAGGCATAAGGTCCGGTCTGCCCGAACCCTGTGATGCTGCAATAGATCAGTCGCGGGTTCAGCGCCGAGAGGCTGGCGTAATCCAGCCCGTATTTCGCCAGCCCGCCAACCTTGAAATTCTCGATAACCACATCGGCATCCGCCACCAGATCCAACACTTTCTGCCGCCCCTCGGGGCTGCGGAAATCGGCGATGACTGATGTCTTGCCCCGATTGGTGGAATGAAAATACGCGGCTGAATGGTCGCCCTGATTGTCGACGAAAGGCGGGCCCCAACGGCGTGTGTCGTCACCCTCGGGAGCTTCGACCTTGATCACATTGGCGCCAAGATCGGAGAGGATCTGACCGGCCCAGGGGCCGGCCAGAATACGTGCAAGCTCGACGACCTTCAGACCGGCGAGCGGCGTCATCACTCAGCCGGCGCGGCGTTTTCTTCCGCCTCTGCCAGCTTATCGTCGATGATCGCCTTCATATCGGCCCAGGGCTGGTTCTGGACCAGTTCGCCCCCGATTACGAAAGTCGGCGTACCCTCGATCTTATCTTCGGTCGCGTTCTGCTGATAGGTCGCGACAAGGTTCCTGATGCGGGTTTCGTCTTCCCAGCACGTATCGACCTGCTCGGAGGTCAGCCCGGCCTTGGCACCGATCCGGCGAAGCGAGGCGACCAGTTCTTCGCCATTGGCCGCACCCAGCCATTCGGACTGTTCGTCAAGCAGCATGCCTGAGATGGGATAGAACTTGCTTTCATCGCAGCGCGCCAAAGCGCCCGCCCACAGCCCGACCTGATCGAAATACACGTCACGCTGGATAAAGCGGACAAGGCCCGTGTCGATATATTCCTCTTTTAGCTTCGGAAAGCTTTCCTGATGGAAAGTGGCGCAATGCGGGCAGGTGAAGCTGGCATATTCATAGATGGTCAGCGGAGCGGATTCCTCGCCCAGTACCAGATCATCTACCATTTCCGTTTCGGCCGCCTCGGTGGCTTCGCTTGCGGCTGCATCAGGCGAGGTTGTCGTTTCCTGCGCCAGAGCGGGCATGGCCATTGCGGCAGAGATCACGGAAACGGACAACAGGTGACGTAGATCAAAGGTCATTAACGGGCCTTTCGGTTGTTGCGGCCTTCGCGGGCCAGCTTGAGCGTGGCAAGCCGCGTGACCGCCGCTTGCAGGGATGGATCTGATATTCCGGCTGCCAACGCATGCGCGGCTCGCCGGGTTTCCGGATCGGGCTTTACAGCCGGATTGCTGCGATAGGTGAACTCTGCCTGCCCGTCAGCAAAGCCAGTCGGTGCTGTCTGTGTCAGGGTGATGCGGGAAATGGCGTTATAGCCGTAGCACGCATTCACCTTGTCACGGATGGCGGGTAACTGCATCTCAAGCAGAGGCGCATTTGCTCCGGTACAGAGCAATGTCAGCACAGAGCCGAACCCCCGGCGATTCTGTCCGATCTTTACCGGGCGGGCACGCGAGGCGATTTCTGCCCCGACGATCTCGGGCCAATGGGTCAGCAGCCGTGCAACGGCAAAGCCCCTTCCTTCTGCCGCGTGGCGGATCGGTTCGGCGACCAGACCTGCGGCCTGCCGAAATCCGCGTGAGCGACGGGGGGGCTGTGACATGCGGGGCTCCGCGGTTAGAAGATGATGCAGTTTACCAAGCTGCGACGGAGTTGCCAGTGAGCCAGGTCAAAATAACCGTGATCCATGCGTGAGATAGCGTCTTTACTGCTGGACTGGTACGACAGGCATGCGCGTGTTTTGCCGTGGCGTGTGCCTCCGGGTCAGGGCGGGGCCGATCCGTATCGCGTCTGGCTGTCCGAGATCATGCTTCAGCAGACCACGGTCGCGGCGGTCAAACCCTATTATGAGCGTTTCCTGACCTTATGGCCCAGGGTCGAGGATCTGGCCTCGGCCGGTGATGCGCGGGTCATGGCTGAATGGGCCGGGCTTGGATATTATGCCCGCGCCCGAAATCTTCTGGCCTGCGCTCGGACTGTCGCGAAGAATGGTGGTTTCCCAAGGGATCGTGAAGGGCTACAGAAACTGCCGGGGATCGGGCCATATACCTCGGCTGCGATTGCGTCGATTGCGTATGATCAGCCTCACACGGTGGTGGATGGGAATGTCGAACGCGTCGTGTCCCGGCTGTTTGCCGTGGAAACGCCGCTTCCGGATGCGAAGCCGAGGCTGACAGAGCTTGCCGCGAGGCTGACACCAACGGAAAGGCCCGGAGATTATGCGCAGGCCATGATGGATCTCGGCGCGACGATCTGTACGCCGCGCAAGCCCGCATGTGTAATCTGCCCGATTTCCGGCCCGTGCCAGGCAAGCGCCGCAGGGATCGCCGAAACACTGCCCCGCAAGCGGCCCAAAGCCGCGAAGCCACGGCGCGAGGGCGTTGCCTGGGTGGTGCTGTCACAGAATGCGATTCTGCTTGAGGAGCGCCCGGCCTCGGGTCTTCTGGGTGGCACGATGGCCTTCCCTTCCTCGGGTTGGGATGGCAGCCTTATGCCCCCTCCGGTGGATGCGACGTGGCAGGTTCTGGACCCGGTCACCCATGTCTTCACGCATTTCACGCTGGACATGGAGGTGCGCTTTGCCAGAAGCGGAGCAAAGCCGCAGCGCGGGGTTTGGGTGGATCTGAAAGATTTCAGTCCCGACGATCTGCCGGGGCTGATGAGAAAGGTCTGGACGCGGTCGCTTGACGCGATCCGCCGCGATCAGGATTCGTGACCGCGCTCAATCCGTGCATATTCTCTCGCCTTGGGATTTTCGCCGCTGTCGCGGCTGCGCGGCCGGCGATGCAGTGTCTCAATCGCGGGATGGACACCGGATTCGCGATCCTGCGCCACATATGAGCGCATGCGGCCATTCGAATTGCTGCGTTCGTGATCGAAAGTGCTCTTGGTCATTGAACAATCCTCCTGTGAGTTAACGTATACAGGCCCGGATCGGTTCAACTATTGGATCAGGCGGCCTGAACTCCGGGTCCTGTGCTGAGAATGGCGTGAAGCGCTGCGGCGTCGGAATTTGCGCGAAGTTTGCTGCGCAGATCATTGTCGCGCAGCGTCCGCGAGACAAGCGCAAGCGCCTTGAGATGGTCAACCCCGCCACCTTCCGGCGCCAGAAGGGCGAAAATGAGATCGACGGGTTGTCGATCAACCGCATCGAAATCGAGCGGCTTTTCCAGTTTCACGAAAACGCCCACAACCTCTTTCAGCCCATGAAGCCGGGCATGCGGCAGTGCCACCCCATTCCCGACCCCGGTCGGGCCGAGGCTTTCGCGTTCTTGAAGCGCGTCCAGGATCTGGCTGGCGTCAAGCCCGTAAACCTGCTCGGCCAGTTCCGCAATGTCGTGGAAAAGGCGCTTTTTCGAGGTCATTTTGGGATAGGCGCGTACGGCGCCGGGTTTGACGATAGTGCTGAGTTGCATACTTATCCGTCTTTCTGCCACCCCGGACCCGTATGGTCCGGGGCAACATGCCGCGTCCGGCGGCTATTTGATGTTCCGTGGGTCGATCCAGCCGATATTACCGTCGTCACGACGATGAACAACATTCACACCCCCGTGCTTTTCATTGCGGAAAACCAAAAGCGGCGCTCCGGCAAGTTCCATTTGCATGACTGCGTCACCGACCGACAATGTCGGGACGCGGGATTCCATTTCCGCGACGATGACAGGCTGCAATCCGCTTGCGTCCTGCGATTCCCATTCATCCTCGTCGGCGGGCAGCACATATAGGTCCGCAGCGCCGTATTCAACCGGTTCCGACCTGTCCTTGTGATGATCTTTCAGCCTCCGCTTGTATCTGCGAAGCTGTTTGTCCATTTTTTCGCGGGCGGATTCGAAAGCGGCATAAATCTCCGTATCCTCTCCCTTTGCCTGCACGGTCAGGCCGGTGGAAAGGTGAACAAGCGCATCACAGACCAGCATATGTGCCTTCTTCGAGAAGGTGACCGCGGCGTCGGTCGGGCGTTGCGAGTATTTTCCGACTGTCTCGCCAAGTTCATTCTGCACATGCTGGGTAAGGGCCTCACCGATGTCGATCTGTTTTCCACTGATCTGATAGCGCATTGTTTTTTTCCTTTCGCTGTCCGGCCCCGCCCGATACTGACGGGAATGCACCGGACTGATCCAGTCTGCGACCCGTCTGTGAGTCTGTCAACGATGCGCCCGCAGCAGAAGCCCCTGTGGAGAGTCGATATTTTCCGTAAACTCAGCCCAGGCTGAAGGTTTCGCCCAGATAGACCTCGCGGACCCGGGGATCGGCGACAATCTGCGCGGTCGTTCCGGACATCAGAACATGACCGTCATGCAGAATATAGGCACGGTCGACGATTCCCAGCGTCTCGCGCACGTTATGGTCGGTGATCAGCACGCCGATTCCCCGCGATTTCAGGTCGTGAACGAGACTGCGGATATCGCTGACCGCAATCGGATCGACACCGGCGAAAGGCTCGTCCAGCAGCAGATATCTGGGATTCGAGGCCAGACAGCGGGCAATCTCGACCCGTCGCCTTTCACCGCCGGAAAGCGCCATTGCCGAGGCGTTGCGGATATGACCGATAGAGAACTCACCCAGAAGTTCCTCCAGCCGGTCCCGCCTGCGGCGTGCGCCTCCCTCGGTCACCTCAAGCACGGCCATGATGTTCTGTTCTACTGAGAGGCCGCGGAAGATGGACATTTCCTGCGGAAGATAACCGATCCCCATCCGCGCCCGCCGGAACATCGGCATGCCCGTCGCATCCTGCGCGTCGATGAAGACCTGCCCTGAATCGGGCGCCACAAGCCCGGCAATACAATAGAAGCAGGTCGTCTTGCCCGATCCGTTCGGACCAAGCAGCGCCACCACCTCGCCCCGGGCTAGATCAAGCGACACGTCCCGGATCACCGGGCGTTTGCGATAGGCCTTGCGCAGCCTGCGGACGACAAGCCCGTTTTCCGAAACCGGCTCTGGCATCAGTTGTTTTCCGGCTGAAGAACCGAGCGGACGCGACCGGAGACCTGCGCCGTTCCGTCGCCAAGGTTGACCAGCATCCGCTCTCCGGACATGACGTTCTGGCCCTGAGTCAGAAGGACATCGCCGATCAGGGTGATATTACCCGAGCCGACCTCATAAATCGCCTGTTCCGCCTCGGCAGCATCCGGGCCGTTTACCAGTGTGACATTCCCCGTTGCGTCGAGATTTTCAATCGTGCTGGTGTCGCCATCGGCATATTTGACGACCACATTATCCGCAGAAAGCCGCATCTCTCCCTGACCGATCAGAACATTGCCAGAGAAAACGGCCTGGCCCGTAGACTGGTTCACCGTCAGATTATCGGCCGACAATTCGACCGGCGCGGTGGTATCGGCCCGGGCTCCGCCAAATGCGATTGTCTGGGCTGCCACGGGGAAGGCTGGCAGCGTAGTCACAAGCAGGGCGAATGTCAGAGCGCGGCGCATACCGGGTCCTTTCGGGCTGGATCAGGGTTGGTATAGCAGACGCACGTCGCCTGATAAATTCAGAACATTCTCGCCGTTTTCGTCGCGGGAGATGCGCATGGTTTCGGCGTCTACCCGGCCAATCGGGGCAAAGGCGGTCAGCCCGCCCGTGCCGGTCATCAGATCCGCGGCGATATCCGTATCGAGCCGGGGCACAGTCATGGCCCAACCATCCGAGGTGGTCAGCCGGACACCGCCGGTCAGCGATATCTGCTTGCCCTCGACCTCGCCCTGAGGCGCCGTCATATCGACGGCCAGACCGTCCGGTGCACGCCATGTCATCCGCAAGGCGGTTGCCGATCCGCTTTCGGCGGGGGCAGGGGTGGCGCGATCTGCGGTCAGGGTAACCTCGGCACCGCTATCGGTTACGCCGGAAAATTCGGGATGCGTCATGCGCGGATCCCGGGCCAGTTCCTCGGCGTCGATATCAGCATAAGGAATCGCGGCGTCAGGGTCCGGGTTGCGGCCAAGCATGAACAGGATCGACAAAAGCCCGAGCGCCGCCAGAGGCAGCAGCACCCGCAGCCATGCCACCACCTGCGAGCGCATCAGACGATACCGGCCCGCAGACAGTCATGGATATGCAGAATTCCGCGAGGCATGCCGTCATCCACGGCGAACAGGCAGGTGATCTTGCGCGACTGCATTTCGGCAAGAGCCGCCTCGGCCAGTTGTCCGGGACCTATCGTGCGCGGATTGGCGGTCATCACATCGCCCGCCTTGTGATCCAGTAGCCCATCCATATGCCTGCGAAGGTCACCATCGGTGATGATCCCGACCAGACGCCCATCCGGGGCCGTCACACCCGTCACACCATAACCTTTCTGGCTGATCGTCAGCAGCGCGTCGGTCATCGGGGTGGTTTCTTCGACAAGAGGCATGTCCTCATGCATCAGATCGCCCACCCGCGCCAGCCTTGCCCCCAGCTTGCCGCCGGGATGGAAGGTACGGAAATGCTCGGGCGTGAACTGGCGGTGCTCCATCAGCGCGATGGCCAGAGCGTCACCAAGCGCCAGTGTCATGGTGGTCGAGGTGGTCGGCACAATCCCCTTGCCGCAGGCTTCGGGCACTGCCGGAAGAATCAGCGCCACATCGGATTGCCGGACCAGAGTCGAGTTCTCGCGGCCGGAAATCCCGATCAGCGGGATTTCGAACCGCCGCGTATGGGCGACGATATCGGCGATTTCCGGGGTTTCGCCCGAATTCGAGATCACGATGGCCACGTCACCCTGCGCGATCATGCCGAGATCGCCATGACTCGCCTCGGCCGGATGCACGAAATGCGAGGGCGTCCCGGTCGAGGCCAGCGTGGCGGCGATCTTGCGTGCGATATGCCCGGATTTTCCCATGCCCGAGACGACCACGCGGCCATGCGCGGCAAGGATGGTTTCCACCGCGCGGTCAAACGGCGCACCAAGCCCGGCAGACAGGGCCGCAAGCCCCTCTGCCTCGACGGCGATGACGCGGCGGGCTGTGTCCAGATAGCTGCTCATCGTGACGGATCAGTGATGGAAAATGTCATTTTCATCCCCCCAGCCAAGCAGGTCAAGATGAGCACGCCTCGGCAGAAAATCAAAACATGCCTGCGCAAGCTCCAGACGGTTTTCGCGGATCAGCATCTGTTCAAGCGCATCTTTCAGCCGGTGAAGGTAAAGAACGTCCGAAGCAGCATATTCAAGCTGCGCCTCGGTCAGTTCCGTCGCACCCCAATCGGAGGTTTGCTGCTGCTTCGAGACATCGACATCGACCAGCGACTGAAGCAGATATTTCAGCCCGTGCCGGTCGGTGAAGGTACGCACCAGCTTCGACGCGATTTTCGTGCACCAGACCGGGCTGGTCGTGACGCCGAAGGCATTCTCAATCGCGGCGATATCGAAGCGTCCGAAATGGAACAGTTTCAGAACGTGCCGATCCGCCAGTAACCGCGTCAGATTCGGAGCTTCGGTCTGGCCCTTTGTGATCTGAACCAGATGCGCATCGCCATCGCCGGAGGACATCTGCACAAGGCAAAGCCGGTCGCGGCGCGGGTCCAGCCCCATCGTCTCTGTATCAATGGCGACAACCGGACCGAGATCCAGCCCATCGGGCAAATCGTTCTGGTAAAGATGAATGGCCATGATTGCTCCCGTTTCGCGTGTCTATACGGCTTGTTTCCGGCAAGGTCAGCCCCCAACCGCTTGCGCAGCCTTAGTCGTCTTGCTTTGGGTCCTGGCGCACATCTCCAAAAAGCCGCAGCAGCGATTGCTGAACTTGCAACGGCAGCACCGCGCTGTCCTGTGCAAGCAGGATCTGACAATAGAGACTGTAGCCCTCTGGCGTCGCGATCAGATCCCGGAAACGCTGCTTGTGCCATGCTACGCTGATATCATGCAACTCAGCGACGCCTGGCAGAGATTTCAGCACCGCGATCCGCTGTTCGAGTTGCGGGATGAAGCGGAGAGCGGCGGTGTTTTCCTGCGTATTGAAATTGCGCTCGATCCAATAGGTCAGATCGACGCGCTTCTCTCTGTGGTTCGGCAGTCCGCGCTCGGATTTGACGATGAAGCTTTGCGCTGAACGGACCGAATAGTGATGCAGCTCAACCAGTTCACGAACCTCTCCGGCACCGAGAAGGGACAGACGTTTATCGTTGTTGCTGATATGTGACGGCATGGGTTTGCCCGACCCGTCGACCCAGTTAGGCTGGCTGTCCTTGCGGTGTTTGGGCCGGTGAATACCCGGCCGTGCAAAGGCTTTCGGCCGGAAGAAGGATTTGAAGAAGGTACCCGCAATCGGGTGGATCATGATTTCGGGCGATGACCGGGTGAATTGGGAGGTCACGGGAATATCTTGAAAACTATTGACTCCGTTGAAGCCGAATAGCCGCCACGCAAGTGCGACGGCATCCGTTCCTTCGGGAAGTGCGCCTATCAGATCGACCAGTCCCGAACCGGCATGGATCACAGGAAATTCGTCAAGATCGGAAATCAATATCCAGTCTGCCGAGCTATGCAAATCAAGTGACCAGGCAGTGTTTAATGCGTTCCAATGAATGGACTTTTCCTTGGGTGCTTCATGATAGCCATGACGTAGTACGCCGTGATCGGCAAGTCGGTCAAGCAGCAGGTCCGAGCTGTCCGCGCAGTCATTCGAATACACAAGGAAATCTGTTACACCGATCATCTGGTGCCAGGCGATCCATTCCAGAAGGAAAGGTCCCTCATTCCGGATGGTGCTGATGGCCAGGATCTTCATGATATCCAAGCAGGACGCTCGTCCGGCATCAGTCCACCCCGAAGAGGTCTCGCGTATAAACCTTGTCAGCCATATCCGAGATATCCGCAGACAGCCGGTTTGCGAGGATGATATCGCTTTCCTTCTTGAACGCCTCGAGGTCGTTTACGACACGGCTGTTGAAGAAATGCTCATCCTTCAACACGGGTTCGTAGACGATGACCTCGATCCCCTTCGCCTTGATCCGCTTCATGATGCCCTGAATAGAGCTGTCGCGGAAATTATCCGAGCCGGCTTTCATGACAAGCCGATAGACACCGACAATGGAGGGTTTTCGCGCCACGATCTGATCCGACACGAAGTCTTTCCGGGTCCGGTTGGATTCGACGATGGCCGAAATAAGATTTTGCGGCACCTGATCGTAATTCGCCAGAAGCTGCTTGGTGTCTTTCGGCAAGCAATAGCCGCCATATCCGAAGCTGGGGTTGTTGTAGAAATCGCCGATACGCGGGTCCAGACAGACGCCGTCGATGATCTCGCGCGATTTCAGATTATGCGCGATTGCATAGCTGTCCAGCTCGTTGAAATAGGCGACCCGCAGCGCAAGATAGGTGTTCGAGAACAGCTTGATCGCTTCCGCTTCGACCGAGCCGCAGAACAGAACCGGCATATCTTTGCGAACCGCGCCCTCGACCAGCAGATCCGCGAATTTCTGTGCGCGGTCTGAGCGTTCGCCGACGACAATCCGCGAGGGATACAGGTTGTCGTGAAGCGCCTTGCCCTCACGCAGGAACTCGGGAGAGAAAATGATGTTGTCCCAGTCCATTTCCTCGCGCATGCGGTCCACGAAGCCGACGGGAATGGTGGATTTGATGATCGCAACTGCGTCGGGGTTGATGCGCTTGAGCTCATTCAGAACCGTTTCGACGGTGGATGTATCGAACCGGTTGGTGCGTGCGTCGTAATTTGTTGGTGTCGAGATAATGACGAACTCGGCATCCTCGAAAGCCTGCTGCGGGTCCAGCGTTGCAGTCAGATCCAGATCGCGGTTGGTCAGGAAATCCGATATCTCCGCATCCTCGATGGGTGAAATCCGGTTATTGACCTTGCTGACACGTTCTTCCGTCACGTCCAGTGCCATGACGGGATTGTTCTGTGCCAAAAGGACCGCATTGGAAAGCCCGACATAGCCAAGTCCGGCAACCGCAATTTTGGTTTTCATCTGTTTTCAACCTTTTTCTGTCGGCACCGAGGGCCGCTACGCATTACAAACCATCTTCAGTACGGCGATCAAATCGCAAAGATCCTGCGCCGGTATGGTCGACATGCTCTGAAAACTCTCGCTGAGCAAGCTGCTTCCCGGATTCTTCATGAAGCGTTGCGCCTCGGTAAATATCTGTCACCGGATTACTATCCGACGCAGTCCGGTGCCGCCAGTGTCTCTCCGGAGTTTTGATCCGGGGAATAATAAATGGCTATTCATCTCGAATTGAAGGCCGACAGTTTTCACACTGCAGCACCTCACCGCGAGAGGATCATCCCCATGATCCCGCGTGCCTCGGCCACGATCGGGGCAGAGATGTCTTCGGCTTTGGCGGCTCCTTTGCCCAGAATGCGGTCGATCTCTGCGGGGTCTGCCAGAAATTCGCTCATCCGGGTAGAGATCGGGGCCAGAACCGAGACCGCGACATCGGCGAGAGCAGGTTTGAAGTCGCCGAAACCCTTGCCTTCGAATCGTGCAAGCACCTCGTTTTGCGATTCGCCGGAGAGGGCGGCATAGATATTTACCAGATTCCGGGCCTCGGGGCGGTCCTTCAGCGCTTCCATGTCGGCGGGCAGAGGTTCGGCATCCGTGCGTGCCTTGCGGAATTTCTGTGCGATCGTGTTGGCGTCGTCGGTCAGGTTGATCCGGCTCATATCCGAGGGATCGGATTTCGACATTTTTTTCGATCCGTCGCGCAGGGACATGACGCGGGTGGCAGGACCCTCGATCACAGGCTCGGGCAGAGGAAAGAAGTCCACGCCGTAATCATGGTTGAACTTGGCCGCGATGTCGCGGGTCAGTTCCACATGCTGTTTCTGATCCTCGCCCACCGGGACATGGGTGGCGTGATAGGCAAGGATATCGGCCGCCATCAGTACAGGATAGGCATACAGGCCGAGGCTGACCTTTTCACTGTTCTTGCCGCCCTTTTCCTTGAACTGGGTCATGCGGTTCATCCAGCCCATGCGGGCGAGGCAGTTCAGCAGCCAGGCCAACTCGGCATGGGCGGGCACCTGGCTCTGGTTGAACAGGATGGATTTCGCCGGGTCGATCCCTGCGGCCATGAAGGCGGCGGCAGCTTCGCGGGTTTGCTGCCGCAACGCCTCGGGGTCCTGCCAGACGGTGATCGCGTGCAGATCGACAAGGCAATAAACCGTCGGGATGCCTTCCTCCTGCCGTTCGACAAAGCGGCGCAATGCGCCCAGATAATTGCCGAGGGTCAGATGGCCCGAGGGCTGGATGCCGGAAAAAATGCGGGTGGTCGTCGCGTCGGTCATGTCTTGCCTGCTTGGAAAATCCGTAAAGCTGGCTTAACGCTGCGCGGAACGGGGTGCAACTGCCCTGAAAAGGAGTCCTCATGCGTCCCGGTTACGATGAATCCCCGATAAACGCGCTGCCAGCTGTCGTCTGGGTGCTGGTTTTGCCGATGATTGCGGCGGAAATCGTGTTCGGTCTGGGTGCAATCGGCATGATCGGCGGCGCTCAGGGTGTCGGTATGAGGCTGAACGCGCTTCAGATGACCGCATATTTCCCCGAACTTCCGGTCAGGATGTGGCAGCTTGGGGTTTTCGATGCGCGGCAGGCTGCGCGGATTCTGAGCTATCCTTTCGTGCATGGATCGGTCACCCATGCGCTGTTCGTGATCGTTTTTGCTCTCGCGCTTGGCAAGATGGTGGCTGAGCAGTTCCGGCCCTGGGCGTTTCTTATGCTGTTTTTTGGCGCCTCGATTGGCGGAGCCGTGGCCTATACGCTGTTCGGGTTTCTGACCGGCATCAACCTTAATCCGCTGATCGGAGGCTATCCCGGCGTATACGGGCTGATCGGAGCGTTTACCTTTCTGATCTGGGTACGGCTCGGGATCGAGAATGCCAATCGCATGAAGGCATTTACCTTGATCGGGGTGCTTCTGGTCTTCCAGTTGGTGTTCGGCCTGATCAGCCGCTACACGGATTATGGCTGGGTGGCCGAGATTGCGGGTTTCGCAATCGGCTTCCTGCTGTGCTTCTTGCTTGTCCCCGGAGGCTGGCGGCGTGCCCTGAACGCAATCCGGCAGCGCTGAGAGGGTTAATTCAGCTCTCTGCCCAGTCCGGTTTGCGCTTTTCCAGAAATGCGCTGATGCCCTCATCCGTTTCCGGCAGCATCATGTTCGCACACATCGTATCTCCGGCGGCCTCATAGGCGTCGGCGGTTTCATGTGCGAGTTGCTCATAGAAGCTGCGCTTGCCCATCCTGACGGCGGTGGGCAGCTTTTCGGCGATTTTTTGCGCGAGGGCCATCGTGTCGGATTCAAGTTCTGCAACCTTTGCGACCTGATTGATCAGGCCGAGACATTGCGCTTCTTGCGCGTCGATGAATTTTCCGGTGACTAGCATCTCGAACGCGGCTTTGCGGTTGACGGCGCGTGACAGCGCGACTGCCGGGGTTGAGCAGAACAGTCCCAGATTGACGCCGTTCACGCCGAATTTTGCCGTTGTCGCCGCCACGGCCAGATCGCAGGACGCTACAAGCTGGCATCCTGCGGCAGTGGCGACGCCCTGTATCTCGGCGATGACAGGCTGCGGCAGGGTTGGGATAAGTTGCATCAACTGGGCGCAGCCGTCGAACAGTGCCGAGAAGCCCGCGCGTCCACGGTCCGGATTTCCCCGCGCGGCCTGCATCTGGCGAAGGTCGTGACCGGCAGAGAAGGCTTTGCCATTGGCGGCGATGATGATGGCGCGGATATTCTCTTCCGTGCCGATCGCGGCGAGGGTGGTATAAAGTGTCGCGATCATTTCCGCTGACAGCGCGTTGAAGTTTTCCGGGCTGTTCATGACCAGCCGCGCGACTCGTCCGGTGTCTTCGCGTAAAATGAGTTCCGACATGATTGATTTCCTCCTGCGGCTCGGCGCAGCATAGACGCAAACGGGGATTGGGGGAAAGCATGGGTCTTCAGATGGACGCCGAGGGGCTGAATGCGTTTCTTGCGGCGGAATTTCCGCAGGTCGCAGGGGATTTCACGGTAGAAGAAGTCAGCGCCGAACGCGGTGTCAGAATGCGTCTGAACGTGACGGATGCGCATCTGAGACCGGGCGGCACTGTTTCGGGGCCTGCCATGTTCGCGCTTGCCGATCTGGCGATCTATTGCGTGATTTTGTCCCGGATCGGCCCGGTCGCTCTGGCGGTGACGACAAATGCGTCCTTCGATTTCATGCGGAAACCGGCAGCGGGTCAGGATCTGCTGGCCGAGTGCCGGTTGCTGAAGCTGGGCCGCACTCTGGCGGTGGGGGATGTGCTGATCTATTCCGAGGGTATTTCTGATCCCGTTGCCCGTAGCGCGATGACATATGCGATCCCGCCGCGCTGAGTCGTCTGTCAGGCCGGCATTGACCTGATCGGGTGCAAGAAAAGCCGGATTTGATGGGGTATTTTATTACCTATTTGATAAAATATTGTTTTTACTTATTTAATTTATCGTCATGACGCTTGACCTGAGGGGATGTAAAGCGGATATACCGCCATCTCGAATTTGAACCCCCAAAAGGGCAGCGACATGAAGACCTATACCGCAAAACCGGCGGAGATCGAGAAGAAGTGGATCCTGATCGACGCCGAAGGCATCGTTCTGGGCCGTCTTGCCTCGATCGTCGCCATGCGCCTGCGTGGCAAGCACAAGCCGAGCTTCACGCCTCATATGGATATGGGCGACAACGTCGTCATCATCAATGCCGACAAGGTGCAGATGACCGGCGCGAAGCGTGATGACAAGAAATATTACTGGCACACCGGCCACCCGGGCGGCATCAAACACCGCACCGCGCGTCAGATCCTGGAAGGCGAACATCCCGAGCGTGTGGTGTATAAAGCCGTGGAGCGCATGATCTCGCGCAACAAGCTGGGCAAGAAGCAGATGACGAATCTGCGCGTCTATGCCGGCGCCGAGCACCCGCATGAGGCGCAGCAGCCCGAAGTGCTGGACGTCAAGTCGATGAACAAGAAGAACACCCGGAGCGCGTGATTATGGCTGAAGACATCAAATCGCTCGACCAGCTGAAAGACGTTGTCACCGAAACCGCCCGGCCTGCGGGTGGCGAAGGTGAGGCTGTTACCGAAACCCTGGCTCCGCGCGAACCCGTTCGTGACGAGTTCGGTCGTGCCTATGCGACCGGCAAGCGCAAGGATGCGGTTGCCCGCGTCTGGGTCAAGGCCGGTTCCGGCAAGATCACCGTGAACGGCAAGGAAATGAACCAGTACTTCGCCCGTCCGGTTCTGCAGATGATCCTGCGTCAGCCCTTCGACGTCGCCGGTGTTGCCGGTCAGTATGACGTGATGGCGACTGTAACCGGCGGCGGCCTTTCCGGTCAGGCCGGTGCTGTCAAGCACGGCATTTCCAAGGCGCTGCAACTGCATGAGCCGAGCCTCCGCGCCGCTCTGAAAGCTGCGGGCTTCCTGACCCGTGACAGCCGCGTTGTAGAGCGGAAGAAATACGGTAAGGCCAAGGCCCGCCGCAGCTTCCAGTTCTCGAAGCGCTGATCCGGCTTTCGGATTTACGACAACGACGCGGTCCTTTCGGGCCGCGTTTTTCTTTGTCCCGATTGCTCAGCCAGGCCGGGACAATGCAGAGGCGATCCGTGCCCGCTTTCGTTCGGCCTGAAGGGCGGAGTAATTGGCGAAAAGGATGATCGCCGCGCCCACGAACAGCCAGATGCTGACAGTTTCGGCATACAGGTAGAACCCGACAAAGGCGCTCAGCGGCACACGCAGGAAGTCGATGGGAATCGCGACTGAAGCATCAAGATACAGGAAGGCCCGCGCCATCGTATAATGTGCGCTCAGCCCGGCCAGCCCTGCCACAACGATCCACGGCAGATTGCCCCAGACCACCGGCTGCCAGTCGAACAGGGCCAGCACCATGCCCATCGGCAATTGCATGAACACCATCCAGACGACGATCACGGCGGGCGAGCATGTCCGCGTCAGCCGCTTCACCAGCACATTCGACATGCCGTAACAGATCGCCGCCATCAGCACGATAAACGCGGCGGGATCGAACACGGCGATTCCGGGTCTCAGAATCACCAGCACACCGATGAAGCTTGCGATGATAGCGATGGAACGGGCGCGGGTGATCCGCTCGCCCAGAAGAAGTGCTGCGAAGATCGCGACCCAGACCGGCATCGTGAACTCAAGCGCAATGACCTCGGCCAGAGGCAGAAGCGCGATGCCGAGCGTCCAGCAATACTGGCCAGTGAAATGTACCACATTGCGCAGGAAATTCAGCTTCAGGCTGGTGCGCCGACGCAACTCGGTCAAAAGCTTGCGACCGAAGATGAGGACGACCACGACACCGACGACCGAGCGGAAGAACAGGATCTGGAAAGTCGTCAGATTCGCGGAAAGCTCTCGCGAGGCGACGGCCATTGCGATGAAGGACAGCAAGCTGCCGATCATCCACACCACACCTGTTGCGATGCCACCTGCTCCGGTTTGTTCATTCGTCATCCGCGTGGCTCCTTCTGTCGGCAACGACGGCATAGTGGCCAAGCCGTACAGAAAGGGAAAGCGGGCAGGGGTGGTTGCCATTCTGCCGCGCTTGGGCAGTATCGGTTCAGCCACGCTTGCCTGCCGTACCCGAGTGGCTATCTTGCGCCTCACGGGGACGGCCCCGGCCATGATGGCGACCGATCGGGACGGCCCGACTGAATGAGGTTATCATGATCTGGGGTGAACTGGTTATTGCCGGGCTGCTGGAAACGGTCTGGGCATTTACGATGAAGAAATCCGAAGGTTTCTCGAAGCTGGGTTACAGCTCGATCACGATCATCGCGATGATCGCGAGCTTCTGGCTACTGGCCCGTGCCATGCGCGAACTGCCGCTGGGGACTGCCTATGTCGTCTGGACCGGAATCGGTTCGGTCGGGGCCTTCCTGCTTGGTGTGGCGCTTCTGGGGGAATCGGCGTCGCCGACCCGGCTGGCTGCGGCGGCGATGATCGTGGGCGGCATTCTGTTGATGAAGGCATCGTCCTGATTCTTTCTTTTGCCGACGCGATTCGGCTTTCCGAAATGCCTGTACTGCGAATCTGGCCCCGTTTTTCGGGGCCAGATCTGTTTTTAGGTGGGCGAATCCGTCCCTAGGGCGTCATGTGAGTGTCGTGATTCTGTGGCAGATTCGGTTTGTGATCCGGGACGACAGATTTCCGGCACGGAAAACGGCTTAAAAAATTGTGTAATATCAATATATTACACTTATTTCTGCTGTTTTCTCAAAAATCCGCTTGCATGCCCCGGCGCCCAGACCTAAATACCCCCTCACCGAACGGCGGCAGCGCGGTTCGGGACACTTCGGAACCAGCGGCTTGAGGAAGCGCTAAGCGATTGGCGCCTCGGATAGCTTTTTGGCTTTGAAGTCTGCTATTTGACATTGTTATGCATACTTGAAGAGATATGCGGGCGGTTTGGTTTTATCGACTGGATTGTTTTGCATATCGGCCTACTAGCTTCGGCGATGATGTAGGTGTCAGCTTCACTGTTTGGCGTGTCTTGCGCGAGTGAGATATGACAAGCAGAAGTGTCCATCTTATGATGGATGATGTGCAAGGTTATTCTGTCAAGGATAGCGTCTTCGGATGCTTTCAACTTGAGAGTTTGATCCTGGCTCAGAACGAACGCTGGCGGCAGGCCTAACACATGCAAGTCGAGCGAACCTTCGGGTTAGCGGCGGACGGGTTAGTAACGCGTGGGAATATGCCCTTCACTACGGAATAGTCCTGGGAAACTGGGGGTAATACCGTATACGCCCTATTGGGGAAAGATTTATCGGTGAAGGATTAGCCCGCGTTGGATTAGGTAGTTGGTGGGGTAATGGCCTACCAAGCCGACGATCCATAGCTGGTTTGAGAGGATGATCAGCAACACTGGGACTGAGACACGGCCCAGACTCCTACGGGAGGCAGCAGTGGGGAATCTTAGACAATGGGGGCAACCCTGATCTAGCCATGCCGCGTGAGTGATGAAGGCCTTAGGGTTGTAAAGCTCTTTCAGCTGGGAAGATAATGACGGTACCAGCAGAAGAAGCCCCGGCTAACTCCGTGCCAGCAGCCGCGGTAATACGGAGGGGGCTAGCGTTGTTCGGAATTACTGGGCGTAAAGCGCACGTAGGCGGACAGGAAAGTTGGGGGTGAAATCCCGGGGCTCAACCTCGGAACTGCCTCCAAAACTATCTGTCTGGAGTTCGAGAGAGGTGAGTGGAATTCCGAGTGTAGAGGTGAAATTCGTAGATATTCGGAGGAACACCAGTGGCGAAGGCGGCTCACTGGCTCGATACTGACGCTGAGGTGCGAAAGTGTGGGGAGCAAACAGGATTAGATACCCTGGTAGTCCACACCGTAAACGATGAATGCCAGACGTCGGGCAGTATACTGTTCGGTGTCACACCTAACGGATTAAGCATTCCGCCTGGGGAGTACGGTCGCAAGATTAAAACTCAAAGGAATTGACGGGGGCCCGCACAAGCGGTGGAGCATGTGGTTTAATTCGAAGCAACGCGCAGAACCTTACCAACCCTTGACATCCTCGGACCGCACCAGAGATGGTGTTTTCACTTCGGTGACCGAGTGACAGGTGCTGCATGGCTGTCGTCAGCTCGTGTCGTGAGATGTTCGGTTAAGTCCGGCAACGAGCGCAACCCACGTCCCTAGTTGCCAGCAGGTTAAGCTGGGCACTCTATGGAAACTGCCGATGATAAGTCGGAGGAAGGTGTGGATGACGTCAAGTCCTCATGGCCCTTACGGGTTGGGCTACACACGTGCTACAATGGTAGTGACAATGGGTTAATCCCAAAAAGCTATCTCAGTTCGGATTGGGGTCTGCAACTCGACCCCATGAAGTTGGAATCGCTAGTAATCGCGGAACAGCATGCCGCGGTGAATACGTTCCCGGGCCTTGTACACACCGCCCGTCACACCATGGGAGTTGGTTCTACCCGACGGCCGTGCGCTAACCTTTTGGGGGCAGCGGACCACGGTAGGATCAGCGACTGGGGTGAAGTCGTAACAAGGTAGCCGTAGGGGAACCTGCGGCTGGATCACCTCCTTTCTAAGGAAGCTTTTAGCAGGACAGCTTGCTGTCTTCGTAAAGCGACTTAGCAGATCATCAGTCAGATGATCATAACGGCCAGGCCGTCCTCATATCTCTTCAAGTCAGTACAATGTCAGGCCTACCGGTCTGGAAACGGGTCGGTAGCTCAGGTGGTTAGAGCGCACGCCTGATAAGCGTGAGGTCGGAGGTTCAAGTCCTCCTCGACCCACCAGAGGTAGTCTGGTGAGGGGCCTTAGCTCAGTTGGTAGAGCGCCTGCTTTGCAAGCAGGATGTCAACGGTTCGAATCCGTTAGGCTCCACCAATCCTTCCTGCGATCGGATTGGTTCCGCCTAACGAGACTTCCGTGCTCATCTGGCTGACGCCAGTTGACGGTCGGCTCCATCATAACCCGACTGTACCAGCAAGCACTGTGTTCAGTGTTTGCTCGTCCAGTCGGACGCACGCTTCTTCGGAAGTATTTACATCGTTCAGAGAGATAATCAGCGTTGTCGGCGCACCCAAGTGTGGGATGCGTGGTCGCCAGTTCTTCGGAGCTGGAAGCCAACGATAACGTTGTCCAAGTCAAGTACACTAACCAAGTCTTCATCTTCTGGATGAAGGCGGGAAATTAGTATGCATGCTTTTGATCGGAAGTGACGAATGCGTTTTACAAAGGGGCGCATTGACGGATTTAGGTCTGTCTTCTTCCGGATCAAATCAAGCGCGATAAGGGCGTTTGGTGGATGCCTTGGCAGCAAGAGGCGATGAAGGACGTGATACTCTGCGATAAGCTTTGGGGAGCCGAGAATAGGCTTTGATCCAAAGATCTCCGAATGGGGCAACCCACCTGAATGTTGGTTATTGTTTACCGCGAGGTAATCAATAATCGGCATAACCAGGTATTTAAGGCCTGAATATATAGGGTTTTAAAAGCGAACCCGGGGAACTGAAACATCTAAGTACCCGGAGGAAAGGATATCAACAGATACTCCCCCAGTAGCGGCGAGCGAACGGGGACCAGCCGAGCCATGAGAATGACCAGAATGATCTGGAAAGATCAGCCATAGCGGGTGACAGCCCCGTATGGGAAGTTCGATTGGACGTATTAAGTAAGGCGGGACACGTGAAATCCTGTCTGAAGATCGGGGGACCACCCCCGAAGGCTAAGTACTCCTTGCTGACCGATAGCGAACCAGTACCGTGAGGGAAAGGTGAAAAGCACCCCGACGAGGGGAGTGAAACAGTTTCTGAAACCGGACGCCTACAAGCAGTCGGAGGGGCCTTGAGCCCTGACGGCGTACCTTTTGTATAATGGGTCAACGACTTGGTCTGTCTGGCAAGCTTAAGCCGGTAGGTGTAGGCGCAGCGAAAGCGAGTGTTAAATGCGCGACATAGTCAGACGGATCAGACCCGAAACCAGATGATCTAGCCATGTGCAGGCTGAAGGTTGGGTAACACCAACTGGAGGGCCGAACCCACACCTGTTGAAAAAGGTCGGGATGACGTGTGGCTAGGGGTGAAAGGCCAATCAAATCTGGAGATAGCTGGTTCTCCGCGAAAGCTATTTAGGTAGCGCCTCGGACGTATCCTCTCGGGGGTAGAGCACTGCATGGATGATGGGGGCCCACAGCCTTACTGAGTCTAAGCAAACTCCGAATACCGAGAAGGACTATCCGGGAGACACACGGCGGGTGCTAACGTCCGTCGTGGAGAGGGAAACAACCCTGACCAACAGCTAAGGCCCCCAATTCGTGGCTAAGTGGGAAAGCATGTGAGACTTCCAAAACAACCAGGAGGTTGGCTTAGAAGCAGCCATCCTTTAAAGATAGCGTAACAGCTCACTGGTCTAATTAAGAGGTCTTGCGGCGAAGATGTAACGGGGCTCAAGCCACGAGCCGAAGCTTTGGGTGCACGTAAGTGCGCGGTAGCGGAGCGTTCTGTGATATAGAACGCTGCCTCTTCTGATCCTTACCCGGGTCAGCGGAGGCATTGTTCTGACTGTGAAGCCGGGCCGTAAGGCATCCGGTGGAGTGATCAGAAGTGAGAATGTTGACATGAGTAGCGACAAACAGGGTGAGAGACCCTGTCGCCGAAAGTCCAAGGGTTCCTGCTTAAAGCTAATCTGAGCAGGGTAAGCCGGCCCCTAAGGCGAGGCCGAAAGGCGTAGTCGATGGGAACCAGGTTAATATTCCTGGGCCAGGAGATGGTGACGGATTGCGACGGTTGTTCTTCCTTACTGGATTGGAAGGGCCGCTTAGCAGTTCCTGGAAATAGCCCTCCATGAGACCGTACCCGAAACCGACACAGGTGGACTGGTAGAGAATACCAAGGCGCTTGAGAGACCACATTTAAGGAACTCGGCAAAATACCTCCGTAAGTTCGCGAGAAGGAGGCCCGGTTTGCAGGCAACTGTGGGCCGGGGGCACAAACCAGGGGGTGGCGACTGTTTACTAAAAACACAGGGCTCTGCGAAGTCGCAAGACGACGTATAGGGTCTGACGCCTGCCCGGTGCCGGAAGGTTAAAAGGAGATGTGCAAGCATTGAATTGAAGCCCCGGTAAACGGCGGCCGTAACTATAACGGTCCTAAGGTAGCGAAATTCCTTGTCGGGTAAGTTCCGACCTGCACGAATGGCGTAACGACTTCCCGCTGTCTCAAATGTGGACTCAGCGAAATTGAATTGTCTGTGAAGATGCAGACTTCCCGCGGTTAGACGGAAAGACCCCATGCACCTTTACTATAGCTTCGCACTGGCATCAGGACTGCGATGTGCAGGATAGGCGGTAGGCTTTGAAATCGGGACGCCAGTCTCGATGGAGCCATCCTTGAGATACCGCCCTTCGCACTCTTGATGTCTAACCGCGGCCCGTTATCCGGGTCCGGGACCCTGCGTGGTGGGTAGTTTGACTGGGGCGGTCGCCTCCCAAAGAGTAACGGAGGCGCGCGAAGGTTGGCTCAGAGCGGTCGGAAATCGCTCGTTGAGTGCAATGGCAGAAGCCAGCCTGACTGCAAGACTGACAAGTCGAGCAGAGTCGAAAGACGGCCATAGTGATCCGGTGGTCCCGAGTGGAAGGGCCATCGCTCAACGGATAAAAGGTACGCTGGGGATAACAGGCTGATGATGCCCAAGAGTCCATATCGACGGCATCGTTTGGCACCTCGATGTCGGCTCATCTCATCCTGGGGCTGGAGCAGGTCCCAAGGGTATGGCTGTTCGCCATTTAAAGAGGTACGTGAGCTGGGTTTAGAACGTCGTGAGACAGTTCGGTCCCTATCTGCCGTGGGTGTAGGATACTTGAGAGGAGTTGCCCCTAGTACGAGAGGACCGGGGTGAACGTTCCACTGGTGGACCAGTTGTCGTGCCAACGGCAGTGCTGGGTAGCTATGAACGGACAGGATAAACGCTGAAGGCATCTAAGCGTGAAGCCCCCCTCAAAACAAGGTATCCCTTGAGAGCCGTGGAAGACCACCACGTCGATAGGCCGGAGATGTAAGCACAGCAATGTGTTCAGTTGACCGGTACTAATGGCTCGATTGGCTTGATTTGATCCGGAAGTGGCCAGACCAGCCACTCCCAAAAGCATCCTTGGACAACATTACGCCCGGAAAACCGGCGCAACGCTGACGCTTCTTATCCGATCTGGTGGACATAGCACGAGCAAAACACCCGATCCCATCCCGAACTCGGCCGTTAAGTGCCGTAGCGCCAATGGTACTGCGTCTCAAGACGTGGGAGAGTAGGTCACCGCCAGATCTGATAAGAAGCGAATATCTCTCTAAACGATGAAAAACACGCACCAATCAAAAAAAGATCGGTGCACCCGTGCGCCAAGCACACCTGTCGCGGGGTAGAGCAGCCCGGTAGCTCGTCAGGCTCATAACCTGAAGGTCGTAGGTTCAAATCCTACCCCCGCAACCAGAAATACC
This sequence comes from Paracoccus aerodenitrificans, assembly GCF_027913215.1. Classification (GTDB taxonomy): domain Bacteria; phylum Pseudomonadota; class Alphaproteobacteria; order Rhodobacterales; family Rhodobacteraceae; genus Paracoccus; species Paracoccus aerodenitrificans. The sequence goes on along the minus strand of NZ_CP115784.1, from coordinate 2,814,986 downwards.
ACCATATTACAGCAGCTTATGCCAAATCCGGACGTGTGGTATTCCCATACCAACCCCGCGACTCAACACAGACTCAACAAAATAAGAGTTGCGTGAGAAACGACGGCGGGGCCGCACATCCGCAGGCGATTGACCCGCTTGCCGGAACGCGCATACTGGACCGGAACCGACAGGCCGGGATCTCCAGATGATCGAAGAAGAACCGAACATCGTCACGTCGGGCAAAAGCCAGCGCGTCATCATCGACGGCTATCCCTTCTCCATCGAAATTTACCGTGCCGAAACGGATCAGAACTGGATGCTTGAGGTCGTCGACAAGGATGGCACCAGCCATGTTTGGGACGATCAGTTCGTCTCAGACATTGATGCCAGAAATGCCGCCGTTCGGGCGATCGAAGAAGAGGGCGCCGTCGCGTTCATGCGCGGTGATAATGTCATCCAGTTTCCAGAACGGTGACGCGCGGCACTCATAGCGCCTGCTCACACACGACCGGCCCGAAAGAGCCATTCAACATGTTTCCCGTCGCTGCACTGCGGCCCGCCAGACCTGCCATTCGCTGCGACCGCGAAGTCTAGTCGTCGGCAGACTGACAGCCTGGGTTTCAACGACCACGATTAACACCGCAATGATTGCTCTAGGCTCCAGACCCATTGATTTCGGGCTGTTTGCGTGATTCAGGCTCTGCAAGGAGACCTGATTTATGAGCAACCTTTTCTGGCTGACTGACGCGCAGATGGAGCGTCTGAAACCCTATTTCCCGAAATCCCACGGCAAGCCACGCGTTGACGACCGGCGTGTGCTGAGCGGCATAATATTCATCAATCGTAATGGCTTGCGATGGTGCGACGCGCCGACGGACTACGGCCCCGCCAAGACGCTCTACAACCGCTGGAAGCGCTGGAGCGAGAACGGGACCTTCGCCCGGATCATGGTGGGCCTCGCCGCCGAGAGCGCCGAACACAATACGATCATGATCGACGCGACCTATCTGAAAGCGCACCGCACGGCCTCGAGCCTGCGGGTCAAAAAAGGGGGCGCGGGCGCCAGATCGGGCGAACGAAAGGCGGCATGAACACGAAACTGCACGCCGTCACCGACGCGAAGGGCCGGCCGATAGGGTTCTTCATGTCCGCCGGACAAGTCAGTGATTACACCGGGGCAGCGGCACTTCTGAACAGCCTGCCGGAGGCGGATTGGCTGCTGGCCGATCGGGGCTATGATGCCGACTGGTTCAGAGATGCCTTGAAAAACAAGGGAATAAAGGTTTGCATCCCGGGTCGGAAGTCGCGCAAGAAACCCGTCAAATACGACAAGCGGCGCTACAAACGCCGCAACCGCATCGAAATCATGTTCGGCCGACTCAAGGATTGGAGGCGCGTCGCCACCCGATACGACCGTTGCCCCGAGACCTTCTTCTCTGCAATCCTGCTCGCCGCGACCGTCATCTTCTGGTTATGATCAAGAACGAGTCCTGAGCCTAGCCGACGGGTCGGAGAGGGCGGCGGTCAGATCGGCGATTTTCGCGCGATAGACCTCGGTGAGGTTTGGATGCAGCCGCAGTGCAGGCTGCTCGGGGTCTCGGCTAGTTTGAACGGAAATACTTGTAACATTACCCTCCAATGTGCTGGACACACTTGGACTTGATGGAGAGACTGCAGTCGGTTATTAGCAGAAGGTATGCTGACGGTAAGCATGGATAGATATATGCGAAGAGTATGGACTATACGCTGCCTCAACACCGTTTTATTTCCGCTATATAATATACTAAAAATCAACTGTTGCGACGCAGTTATATGGCGATAATCAGAAAATATAGGCTCTTCTAGTCGAATCTTCGAGAAATATGAAAAGGACTTTAATGACCCTCCCCAACCTGTTAATCGTCGGCGCTCAGAAATCCGGTACAACCTGGCTTCATAGGGCCCTGGCAAAATCAAAAAATTTCTGGGGGAGCGATCCCAAGGAATTAAATTTCTGGAATCAAAAGAAAAGAAACATTGAAGAATACAAAAAGTATTTTGCGGATGCGCCGCCGGAAATAACTTACGTCTACGAATCTACGCCCACCTATCTCCGTCTGCCAGGAAAAGAAGTAGATATAGCTAAAAATATTAAGGAAGGACTTGGAGATATACCTTTATTATTGATGATACGTGATCCGCGTCATCGCTATCTGTCAGCCTATACTCATCATATGTTGAAAGGAAGATTGGAGCTGGTAGAGGAGATAACTTTAATTTCAGATGAGTTCTTGATGTTAAGCTTGGGGCTATATGCAAAAATGCTCTCTCATTATAAAAATTATTTTTCAAAAATTTATGTCCATACTTATGAAGAGCTTCTTGAAAGTCCCTCGGGGTTATTTGAGCGCATATGCGCTGAACTGAGTGTAAAAAGCGATTTGAAAGAAAAAGACCTTCTATTCAGAGCGAACGACAAAAATATAAAAAAGAGGAGCGCTGGAATTGACAAGTTGCCGGTGCTCTCCGCGGAGGCAAATCAAAGCTTGTGCGATTTCTATAGGGAAGACGTCGAAAATATGTCTAAGTTAATAAATAGAGACCTGTCCCACTGGCTGAACTGAGTAGTGTTAGAGTGTCGATTATCTGGGCTTTGACGACTTGGGCTTTGTTGCACAAATCAGGGTCTTATCGTACTTTCTCTCTCCCTAACGGCTTTATCCTGTGGCCTGTGTGATCGGCATGCCGAGAGCGTTTGAGTGCAGCGATGCCGACTTGGATTTCCGCAGCATGCCGGTCAAAGTCCCGCGCCATGAGACTTTGCCAAACAGTTTTATGCAGTGCATGTTTGTCTGAGGCGGCTTCAACGATGGATCCGCTCTATCGTCGTGCCCTTCACTGGGTTTCTGCTCCACCTGCGACCAGAGCCCGGCCCAACTTGAAACCGGACCATAAAGCGAACGAGATCGAGCGAAGAGTAGATCATTGGCTTTTTGGCGGAACATGAGATTGGTCCTGCTCCCTGAAACTGGTCCGAGTTGATTGCGAAATTTTGGGTACATTTCTGGCACCAGAGGAGTGTACCGATGCCGAAGAAAAGATTCAGCGACGAGCAGATTGCTTTTGCGTTGAGGCAAGCAGAGGCCGGAACGACGGTCGGCGAGATCTGCCGCAAGATGGGGATCGCGGAAGCGACGTTTTATCGCTGGAAGAAGGTCTATGACGGCATGGGCGTGTCCGAGATCCGGCGGCTGAAGCAGCTTGAAGACGAGAATGGCAAGCTGAAGCGGCTGGTCGCGGATCTGACATTGGACAAGACCATGCTTCAGGATGCGCTCAGAAAAAAGTGGTGAAGCCTGTCCGACGTCGCGAGGTTGTCCGGCACTATCAAGGTGTTTTTGAAGTGTCGGAGCGCCGGGCCTGCAGGGCCATGGGCTTTGGGCGGGCTTCTCACAGATACCAATCCAGGCGCGATCCGGCAGTGGAATTGCGGATGCGCCTGAAGGAATTGGCCGAGAGCCGGGTGCGGTATGGATATCGTCGTCTGCATATCCTGCTGCAGCGCAAGGGGTGGCATGTGAACCACAAGCGGCTGTATCGACTTTATTGCGAAGAAGGCCTGTCGATCCGGACGCGCAGCCCGAAGCGGCGCCGCGCCTCCCGCTACCGGTCCGGCCGATCCGAAGCCGACGGCATGAACGATGTCTGGGCCATGGACTTCATGTCGGACCGTCTGTTCGACGAAAAACCCTTCCGGATCCTGACCATTATGGACTGCTTTACGAGAGAAGCTCTTGCGACGGCTGCGAGAACAAACTTCCGGGCCTGCCAGGTCATCGCCGAACTGGACCGACTGGCGCGGATCAGGGGCAAGCCCCGGAGCATTCGAGTCGACAATGGCCCGGAGTTCGCAGGTCGGCTTCTGGACCAGTGGGCATATTTGAACAAAGTCGAGTTGGACTTCTCCCGACCCGGAAAACCAACGGACAATGCCTACATCGAGGCGTTCAACAGCCGACTCCGCCAGGAATGCCTGAACGCATCATGGTTCCTGTCGATGGATGACGCCCGAACCCGGATCAACAACTGGAGAACTGACTACAATGAAACCAGGCCGCATTCCTCGCTCGGCAACTTGACGCCGAGCGACTTTGCAGCACAACTAAACGAAACCCGAAAGGTCGCATGAAGGCCGGAACAGAAACGGGGTGAGTTCCAATAAACACCGGGCTCCAGTCACGGCTGGATGAAAGTTCAGTGGCAGGTCCACATGGCCGAGCCTCACCAGACTTGGCAACAATTTGCATACTACCGAGATATATGTCTAAACCTCCTGAAGACACAGGAGCAATGATGCGCTACACGCTCGGCCTTGCCACGATGGATAACAGCGCCGCGGCGTTGTTTTGCGATGGTGACCTGATCGCCGCGATCGAGGAAGAACGGCTGAGCCGTATCAAGAATGATGGCAGCTTTCCGCATCTCGCTATCGCAGAGGTTCTGCAAATTGCCGGGATTACCCTCGCGGATCTGGACAGGATCGCGGTTTATTGGCAGCCTTGGCGGGTGAAAACGCGAGCCCTTGGCAGCTTGCGCAAGATTACCGCCAGTCCGGCGGCCAGAGCTGCTGTCACAAGCCGGATCCGGGACATGTTTGCGCCCTCGGGACAGGAAGAAAAGCCGGACGGGTCATGGGGCGACCTGTTCCGTTTGCGGCGTATCCTGACATCAGAGCATGGCCCGACCAAGGCAAAGCTGCATTTCGTGGATCACCACCGGTCCCATCAGCTTTATGCTGAAACGATGCGCGACTGGTCCGACTGCGTATCGCTTTCCTATGATGGCGGCGGAGAGGCGCATTCCACAGTGCTGACTGTCCTGAAAGGCAACAACCGGGACGTGCTGACACGGCATCGCTGGCCGAACTCTCTGGGTCATTTCTATTCGACCTTCACGGGATTTCTCGGTTTCCGGATGCTGGAAGGCGAATACAAGATGATGGGGCTTGCGCCTTATGGGGAGCCGGTCTGGCGTGAGACGATCCTGAAGGAAATCCTGCATCTGGACGATGACGGGCGATATCGGCTGGATACGGTGCTGTGCGATTACCACGCGGCGCTTAAAGGCGTGTTCCATCCTCGCCTGTCAGAGCTTTTCAGCCCGCCTCGCGCACCCGATGAAACACCGACCAAAGCGCATGTTGATCTTGCCGCAAGCGTTCAGGCCGCACATGAGGCGGCGCTGAAGCATGTGTTGCAACCGGCGCAGGATGCATATCCCGAACTGAAGCGGCTGGCTCTGTCCGGCGGCTGTGCGCTGAACGTCACGGCGAATGGCCGACTGCTTGAGGACGGTATCTTTGATGAGATCATCATCCCGCCCGCTCCGCATGATGCGGGCTGTGCGATCGGTGCCGCGCTTTCTGTACTGCCGGCTGCGGTCAATCGTGAAGCGGTGCGCAGCCCCTATCTTGGCCGGGATTTCAGTCAGGACGAAATCAGTGCAGCCCTCTCCACGCATTGCCATCGCATACCGGACGCCATGGATGAGGCAAAGCTGATCGACCGGACAGCAACCATGCTTTCCGAAGGCAGACTGGTCGCCTGGTTTCAGGGCCGCGCAGAATTCGGGCCGAGGGCGCTTGGGGCGCGCTCTTTCCTTGCCGATCCGCGCCGGGATGAAATCAGGGATGCGCTGAACGACAAGATCAAGAAGCGGGAACTGTTCCGCCCCTTCGCACCCTCGACAACCGAAGAGGCCGCCGCCGATTTCTTCGCCATCGCGCAGACAAGCCCCTATATGAATATCGTGGCGAAAGTTCGCGATGACCGCGTCCCGGCAATCACTCATGTCGATGGTACGGCACGGGTTCACACCGTATCGGCCACCGCGCACAGGCGGTATCATGCACTCATCACCAGATTCGGGGAAATAACCGGGGTGCCGGTACTGTTGAACACCTCATTCAACATTCAGGAACCTATCGTCTATTCGCCGGAACAGGCATTGGCGACCTTTGCCGCATCAGGAGTCGATGCGCTTGTGATGGGCGATCACATCGTGATGCGGGACGATCTGAAATGAGCCTTCACCTCAGCATAGATTTCGAGGATATCGCCCATGACCAGAAGCGCGATCTCGGGCTATGGGAAACCGGACCGCTTCGCATTGATGCCCTTTGGCGCAGCTATGAAGAAATCGACGGTTTCCTTTCGGCGCATGGCGGCAACAGAGGTCGGCATGCCACTTTTTTCTGCACCGGCGTCATTGCCAGCCAGGCCCCTGACTTGATTGCCCGCATGGCGGCGGACGGTCACGAAATCGCCTGTCATTATTATTTCCATGATGAGATGGACAGGCAGAGCATTGATGTGGTGCGCGATATGCTGGCTCGCGGTCGTGATGTTCTTCAGGATGCATCTGGCCAGCCGGTCGAAGGCTTCAGAGCGCCGAAATTTCGTATCGACCGGCAGGGTGTAGAACAATATCGCGCCGTTCAGGATATTTTCGGATATGACAGCTCTTTTCCGACCGGTAACCTCACCGAGATTGAGGCATTCCGCAATCGCGCAGGGCTGGACCGGCTGCGTATCCTGCCGATCTATTCCGGCAAGCTGGCCGGGCGGTCAATGCGTTTGGGCGGCAGCTACCTAAAGCTGTTTCCTGCGTCAGTGGGACGCCGTCTGATCGCCGACGCAGAAAAAGCTGGATTTGCGCCGCATATCTATCTTCATCCCTATGAATTTACCCCAAGCGGTGCTTACCGGCTTTCAGCGGCAGAACGTCGGCCTCTTGGTCTCCGTCAGAGTCTGTATTGGGGGCTTCGCCAGAACCAGTGGCACATGGTGGGCAACAGATCGCTACCCGCAAAGCTCGCCAGGCTGATACCGAAAGACGGGCTTGCCGGGCGGCTTTGCGACGGACCGGCGAAAGGCGAGCATTACGCCTGACATTCGCGGACCTAGCTTCAGCGATTTAGCCCGCTTTGACAAAGGGGATAATAGTTGAGCCTGAACTTGATTCAAGCTGGCATCTACGATCGACGCTGGCGTGACACGAGACATGATGTTGGACGAGGAGCCTACGTTCCTTGAACGGTTCTTTCTTGCGTTTCGAGCACGAAATGAACACCAACTCACCAACCGCCGCCCTGTTCCAGTTGAGATTTCCTGGACCGCTCGCACTGGCGCTCTTTGGTGTGACCTACCGGAAGATCATTTGGTTTCCTCATTTTTCAACACAATCTAGTAGACCGGAGGCCAGTCATGCACTAACTGTCAAAACAGATAGCTCAGTTGGGGCCGATCACTGGCCAAACATTTGAGAGATATGAAAATGCCCGCACCAACCGACGCCACGCTGGTCGATGTAGGATTGTCTCGGCGGTAGTATTTTCGATATTGGAAAAAGTGTAGCGGCAGGTCTACGACTAATTTTTATGATATAAAGCTAACAACGCCACGAAATTAGATATGTAAGTAGGGTCTAATGAGAGAAGAAGCTGCCAACCCAGAAGCCTCGTCGCCTCATCAAATCCAATCAAAGGTCGGTCTCTTTTGGTGGAGACAAAAACCAAACTTTGGCGACGACCTTTCACAGCATGTCGTAGAATTAATCTCTGGTAAACCTGTAATGTGGCAGGACCCAAAAAATGCAGAGCTTTTCGCCATTGGTAGTTTGGCCGACAGGATCCTGAGAACACACGACCAGCCGCGAGAGGGTAAACGACCGCTGCTCTGGGGGACCGGCATGCTCGGACCAGTCGATGTTAGACTAACCGAGATTGTAGATATTCGCGCCCTTCGTGGCCCGTTATCGGCTACTATTTTGGGCGTTCGCAACCTCCCCTTGGGCGATCCAGGACTATTCGCTTCAGATCTTAACCTACCGCGTCCGGAGTGCGATGGAAAAATCGGCGTAATCTTACATATTACTCAGGGAATGGATCGAAGAGTGTTGCGCCAGCTTCGTCGCTCTGGGCGGTTTAGATTTATTGATGCAGCCCGCTCTGCACCGGAAGTCATCGCTGATATTGCTCGGTGTAGACACGTATATTCATCCAGTTTACACGGGCTGATAGTATCGGATTCTTTTGGAATTCCTAATACTTGGCTGTCAGGGCCAAATATACATCGGACTCCTGAGTTCAAATTCTTCGACTATGGTCTTTCTATATCTCGCCCATTCTGTAAACCTCTTGATGCAGTCTCCATTTTGGATCACTCATCTAGCTTGCCGACTAAAGCGATAGCTGAACTACCTTACGCTCTCGGCATTGAAAATTCCAAGGCCGCGTTAAAGTCCGCGTTTCCGATGGAGCTGCATGAAATCGGGTCCTTCTAAGTGTGGATCGGTTATAAATTCTGACCGTTGGTCGTCTAGGCTGTGTTGACAAAAGGGATTCACACGAGGCGCGTGGCATGATTCAAGCTGGTATCTGCGATGGAGAACAGCTTGGCACGAGACCTCATGTCGGACGAAGAATGGACGTTCTTCGAGCGCTTCATCCTGACGGTCCGCGCTCCGAACGGACGCAGGCCGTCCAACCACCGCCTCGTCCTGGATGGCATTTTCTGGATCGCTCGAACGGGGGCGCCATGGCGTGACCTGCCTGAGGAGTTTGGGAAATGGTCCAGTGTCTACCGCCAGTTCCGACGTTGGACCCTGGCGGGGCTATGGGAGGAGATCATGGAGGCGTTGAACGAAAGCGGCGCCGTCCCGGACGCGCTCCAGATGATCGACAGCACCGTGGTTCGCGCTCACCATCAGGCAGCGGGCGCTAAAGGGGGACTCCGAGACAGGGTTTCGGCCGTTCAAGGGGTGGTTTCACGACCAAGATCCATCTCCGCGTCAATGCGCGTGGCTTGCCCATGAGGACGGATATCACGCCGGGACAGACCTCGGACTATACCGGCTTCGATCTGGTCATGGCTGACAACTTGCCCGAGCCGAGTGTGCTGCTGGCGGATCGCGGCTACGACGCCGACAGCATCCGCAGGACCATGGAGGCACGAAATGTGCTGCCGGTCATTCCGATGCGCAAGTCGCGGAAAAGGCGTATCGGCGTCGACCGTTCCCTCTATCGGCTGCGCAACCTGGTCGAGCGGTGTTTCAACAAGCTCAAGAACGCCCGCCGCGTCGCCACCCGCTATGACAAGACCGCAGAAAGCTACCTCGGTTTCATCGACATCACGTCAATCCGCCTCTGGCTCCGCCATTTGTCAACATGACCTAGGCTCCAGACCCATTGATTTCGGGCTGTTTGCGTGATTCAGGCTCTGCAAGGAGACCTGATTTATGAGCAACCTTTTCTGGCTGACTGACGCGCAGATGGAGCGTCTGAAACCCTATTTCCCGAAATCCCACGGCAAGCCACGCGTTGACGACCGGCGTGTCCTGAGCGGCATAATATTCATCAATCGTAATGGCTTGCGATGGTGCGACGCGCCGACGGACTACGGCCCCGCCAAGACGCTCTACAACCGCTGGAAGCGCTGGAGCGAGAACGGGACCTTCGCCCGGATCATGGTGGGCCTCGCCGCCGAGAGCGCCGAACACAATACGATCATGATCGACGCGACCTATCTGAAAGCGCACCGCACGGCCTCGAGCCTGCGGATCAAAAAAGGGGGCGCGGGCGCCAGATCGGGCGAACGAAAGGCGGCATGAACACGAAACTGCACGCCGTCACCGACGCGAAGGGCCGCCCGATAGGGTTCTTCATGTCCGCCGGACAAGTCAGTGATTACACCGGGGCAGCGGCACTTCTGAACAGCCTGCCGGAGGCGGATTGGCTGCTGGCCGATCGGGGCTATGATGCCGACTGGTTCAGAGATGCCTTGAAAAACAAGGGGATAAAGGTTTGCATCCCGGGTCGGAAGTCGCGCAAGAAACCCGTCAAATACGACAAGCGGCGATACAAACGCCGCAACCGCATCGAAATCATGTTCGGCCGACTCAAGGATTGGAGGCGCGTCGCCACCCGATACGACCGTTGCCCCGAGACCTTCTTCTCTGCAATCCTGCTCGCCGCGACCGTCATCTTCTGGTTATGATCAAGAACGAGTCCTGAGCCTAGGTCATGTTAACAAATGACGGAGCCAGAGGCGGATCGACGTAATGTTGATGAAGCCGAAGAAGCTTTCCGCCGTCTTGTCCTGTCGTGTAGCGATCCGGCGGACAACTTTGCTCGCGATAAAACCAATAACGAAGACCTCTTTCATGATGATACTCAATAAATCTATTTTTTCGGCAACTGAATTTATCATAGATGATTGCCGTGTCATTGCGGGGCGTTTTCAATGATCTGTTTGAGCGATTCTGCAGTAAAGCTCGGGAAATATTCCGCAACGCGCTGCTGAATTTTCTCCTGCTCGATTTCTGTCATGAATTTAGGATCGTATTGCATAGCTCGCGATAGCTTTTCTTTAACCCGCATCCGTGTATCCGAAGCGTCATGAGACACATGAATATAAGCCAAAGGTTTAGGGTCTAGCATCGATGGCACATATTGATAGGCCACGTTATGCATTCCCTGGTAGGGACTTCGAATTTGCCCCGGTTTATTCACATAAGCCCAGGCGATTGCGATATAGGGCTCGAACTTACGCAAAAGATGCGCCTTGCCGTCATGCATTGTCAGGAAAAAGCCACGAGGAAAGCTCAGCAACTCATTTTCCCGAGCCCGGTTGGCACAACCACGAAGCAAAGAGATCATATCTGAGCAGATTGCATCGTCGTCATCGAGCCGGAAATGAACCGTGTTCTCTGTCAGGCCCGCTGTCATTTCCTTTAGTCGCGGGTTAATCTCATATGTCACGTGCTCAGCAGATGAATAAATTACTTCTATCTGGGGAATATCCGCTGTCAGTGAGTTCAGTCGTTGTTTGTATTCATCGGGCATTACTTCCGACGACACAACTAATATCCTGAAGTCTTTATCGGTTTGAGCGCGGATCGAAGGCAGTGTAATCTTCTCAAAGAAATAAAAGCGCTGCTCCATTCTAAGGGGATCATAAAGAATCCTAAACCTTTCCTCATCATCGGAAACCCGCCGTGACAGCCGTGTGTCACTACGCCCCAAAAAGGAAAACCTGATATAGCCAAAAACCTGGTTCATTCAAGCACTCTTCTTTTCATTGAAGTCCAGTCCATGCGCCCGGCAGCAAGCCAGATGCGCCTCGAAAACCTCGTCGTAGTCAGGATGATCCGGCTCAAGAGGGGCCATTTGCCACCAGTCGTTTTGTAAATCATACATTTCACATTCTCCGGTTTCGTACCTGATAAAGCGATATCGCCCCTTGCGCACCGATGCACTGTCACGCTTCAGTGTCGGAACTGTGCGATCAGGCCATTCCTTTGTGCCATTCATCAATGGCACAAGCGAGCGACCGAGTCGCCCCTCCATTTCGGGCAGATTAGCAATGTTCAAGACAGTCGGTCCTACATCAAGCAGAGCAACCGGATCCTCGATCCGCTGCGGGCGAGGGCTGTCGGGATCGTAAATGATAAGCGGAACATTGGCGACCTGCTCCAGAAGCGTAGACTTCCCAAACCGACGCTTTTCGCCCAGATGCATCCCATGATCAGCCAAGATGATAACTATGGTATTTTTTGCGTGCTCTGAGGCTTGAAGAGCATCCCAGACTCGCCCGAGATGGTAGTCTCCATGCGACATCGCAGAGAAGTAATTCCGGATGCTTAACTTCCAGTAACGCGTCTTGTGCGTTTTGAAATTGGCCCAACTAGGAATGGGATCTGTTTTCTCCGGATCTATTTCGGCCGACCATTCGGGCGGGTATTCAAAAAGCGAGGGTTTATAAAGATCCTTGAATCTTTTGGGTGTCATGAAGGGTGTGTGCGGACTAAAGAATCCAACTTCGCGGTAGAATGGCTGGTCCCGATCATATATTGAAATAAAGTTGATAAATGAGTTTGCCGACTGGTCATCATAATATCGTGCGTCATCTTTCGGATCTGTGGTCGAAACGCCGCCCCCAGATCCGCCGGTAATATCAGCAGGAACATTGGGATTGTGTTTCATGTCTGCAGAAAAATACTTTCGTTCATCCGAATAAAGGATGTCGTGAACTTCCTGAGGCAAGGGCTTGTAGCCATGGTGGATCTTGCCGCCCGAAGAACAGAAATAACCATCGACTTTAAGCTGATACGACCATGTATCCTGCGGCCTCAACCGCTGGAATGCCTTGGCGTTATTATGTACACCTGTCACATGCGGAGGCTGCGAAGACATGAGACTGGCCCGTGAGGGACCGCAAAGCGGGGATTGGCAGTAAGCTGAATGGAATGCTGAGGAAACCTGGCAGATACGATCAAGATTGGGGGTCTTTAATTCTCCGCTAAAAATCGTCTTATAGCGCCAGTAGGCGATGGCATCATCAAAACTGATGACAAGAATGTTCTTTTTCATCTTCTCTCTATCTGATGCTAGAAGAGACAAACTCTTCCAAATGCTGTCGGGTAGAATCTTCGTCTAACGAACTGATAGAGTTCGTCATCAAGCGAAGCACCAACACGACATTGGCATTCTGTGACAGGACCACCCACCCTGTAAAGGCCGAGTTTACATTACAATTCCAGGCGCCTATACGGTTCCTTGGGTTCCCGCTCGCCGGCCCCGGAAACCATCGTACCGATGGGTCACAGGCCGTTCATGCACTAACAATCATGATGGACCATTCAGCTGGGGCCGATCAGCCGGACCATATACGGTATGAACTCCAGCTAGGGTCAGGACTCGTTCTTGATCATAACCAGAAGATGACGGTCGCGGCGAGCAGGATTGCAGAGAAGAAGGTCTCGGGGCAACGGTCGTATCGGGTGGCGACGCGCCTCCAATCCTTGAGTCGGCCGAACATGATTTCGATGCGGTTGCGGCGTTTGTATCGCCGCTTGTCGTATTTGACGGGTTTCTTGCGCGACTTCCGACCCGGGATGCAAACCTTTATCCCCTTGTTTTTCAAGGCATCTCTGAACCAGTCGGCATCATAGCCCCGATCGGCCAGCAGCCAATCCGCCTCCGGCAGGCTGTTCAGAAGTGCCGCTGCCCCGGTGTAATCACTGACTTGTCCGGCGGACATGAAGAACCCTATCGGCCGGCCCTTCGCGTCGGTGACGGCGTGCAGTTTCGTGTTCATGCCGCCTTTCGTTCGCCCGATCTGGCGCCCGCGCCCCCTTTTTTGACCCGCAGGCTCGAGGCCGTGCGGTGCGCTTTCAGATAGGTCGCGTCGATCATGATCGTATTGTGTTCGGCGCTCTCGGCGGCGAGGCCCACCATGATCCGGGCGAAGGTCCCGTTCTCGCTCCAGCGCTTCCAGCGGTTGTAGAGCGTCTTGGCGGGGCCGTAGTCCGTCGGCGCGTCGCACCATCGCAAGCCATTACGATTGATGAATATTATGCCGCTCAGGACACGTCGGTCATCAACACGGGGCTTGCCATGGCTCTTGGGAAAGAAGGGTTTGAGGCGCGCCATCTGCGCTTCTGTCAGCCAGAAAAGATTGCTCATTCAAAAGGTCTCCTTGCGGAGCCTGAATCACGTCAAACGCCCGAGATCAATGGGTCTGGAGCCTAGTCATGCACTAAGAATCAAAATGGCCCACTTAAGCGGGGCTGATCAGGAGCGCTGATCATGATTGCGGATGCGCTTTTCGGTCTGACCTGTCTCCGGACCCTTCACGCCAGTAAGCAGTGCAACTCGGCGATGTTGTAAATGGCGTGCTTCATGTGCGAATTGTGGCGGGATTTTACTTGGAGGGAGAAATGCGAGGAAGCAGTTGCTGCACACCGGAGACGACCAGAGAGCCCACGACCGGTCCTGTTGAGATGCTTCCGGCTGCCGCACCTCGTCCCGATAGCGATACGGTACTGATCTCCGGGGGCAAGGCTCTTATCGGAACCGCCCGGCCATTACTTCCTCAGGATGGCGAAGGTTCATTGCGGGAGAAGCGCGTTGCATCTTTCCGGATCGGTGTGGCCTGCGTGACTAACCGGCAATTCGCAGGATTCATTAAACAGACCGGTTTCGTGACCGAGGCAGAGCGCTTCGGCTGGTCCTATGTCTTTCATCACCATGTCGCCGAGGGCGTCGGTCCGACACAGGGCGTTCTCGATCTGGAATGGTGGCGGCGTGTCGATGGCGCGACCTGGCGCAATATCACCGGCGATGGGGTGGATGCCTCTGTTGCTCTGCCGGATCACCCCGTTGTACATGTTTCATGGAACGATGCCCGCGCCTATGCAAACTGGGTTGGCGGACGCTTGCCGACAGAAGCAGAATGGGAACATGCTGCCCGGGGAGGTCTCGGTGATGCACGATTTCCTTGGGGCGATGATGAGCCGGACGATACCGGTTTCTTCCCGTGCAATATCTGGCAGGGCCGGTTCCCCGAAGAAAACACCGCAGCGGACGGATATCATGCAACGGCTCCTGCGAGATCTTTCGAGCCGAACGGGTATGGGCTTTATAATATGGCTGGAAATGTGTGGGAATGGACCTCCGAGCCATTCGTCGTCCGCTCTCAACGACGCGCGGCACGTGCGGCGGCAGAAGGGAAGAAGGGATATCGTCTGCTGAAAGGTGGCTCGCATCTGTGTCACAGGAGCTACTGCTATCGCTACAGAATTGCAGCCCGAACCGGGAACTCACCGGATACGACAACCTCACATCAGGGGTTTCGGGTGGTCTGGCCCGGGGGGTAAAAGCGACCGGCAGATTTGGTAATGTTGCGAATATTTCCGTCGCTTGAGTCCAAGCCATTGGCTGGATGCAGTTATCCCGCGAGGGCGGCGAATTGCGCGAAGACGGTTTGCCCCTAGCTTGGCAATTGACCTTTGCGGATCATAGAGCGGCCTCGATCCCGGCCAAGGTCGCCTGCGCGGGAACGAACGATTTGAAGCCCTGTATATCGGGCCGGTAATCCGCTTGATGAAGCGGTGATCCTGTTCAGCGATGTTGTTGAGATACTTTACCTGCAGCACCTCAATCAACCAGCACCAACCGCTTAGGATCAGCAGGATGCTCATGTTGTCTAAGCCGGCTAAATTAGCCCCGCTCTTGTGAGATATGCGCAGAAATTGGTGATGCCTGATCAAGCATCGGTTTGACCTTGGTGGACGCCGTCGCGGAATTTAACCCCTTGGATGATTTCCGGCAGGCGGTTCTGTCCGTCGAGTTTGCGCCATTTCTTCTGCGCGGACATTATCAGCTTGAATGCCATGGCCAGGCCTGTCTTGCGGCTGAGACAGCCCTTGGTGCGTTTTGTGCGGTGCCGGACGGTCGCGAATGTGCATTCTATCGGATTTACGTCCGGAAGTGATTCTAGTGCTCGGCCGGTAAATCGTAGAATGTCAGCAGCGCGGTCAGGATGTTCATGGTCTTGTGAGCCCAGCAGCGCTGTTCCTTCGTCGTCGCAAACACCTCGCGCAGGGCTGTGCATATGCCGAATGCGCCATCGCCGATGGCAAGCTTTGGATCCTATTTCAGGCAGCAGCGCCTGAGATTGAGCATTACCTAGCGCCAACTCTGGGTACTTTCGCGAAAACCGTCGGTCATGATCAGAAGCTCCTTGCGACCTTATTCATCGGCTCCGACAATCACCAATACGCATTGCTTTTCATCAGACATGCGAGGCTTGAGGTAGACGCCATCGGCCCAGACGTAGAGAAATCGCCGCGTTCCAAGGTCGCGTTTCTGCCATGCTTCGTAGTCATTCCACCAACCCGCTTTCAGTCGCATGACGGTCTTGGTCGACAGGCCCTTGGCGTTCGGCGCCAGATGTGCTTCCAAAGCCTCGCTTAAATCGCCCGTGGACACACCCTAGAGGTAAAGCCAGGGCAGCAGGTCTTCGACCGACTTCGCCTTGCGCAGATATCGCGGCAGAATGCTGGGCGTGAAGCTGATCTTGTCTTCGCCAAGGCCGCGGTTCCCGCAAAAGAGGCATCTTCACGGTCACGGGACCGACCCTGGTCAGCACCTCGCGTTCCGGCAAGTGTCCATGACGCACCTGGCGTGCCCGCCCATCTTGCAGCTTTTCTCCGGCAAACGCGGCCATGAGCGTCGCCAGCTCCGCATGGATAGCCTGTCTGATCAGCTTGCGCGACTCGACGCGAAAGACCTCGGTGAATGGGTCGGGGTCAAATCCTGATGAATCGGGAAGCTGAATGATGGTAGTCTATGATATGTGGCATATCCCAGCCTGTCGCGTTGATGCACATTCACGCGAAAAGACCAAACCACTTGCTTCCTCGTATCCGAGTAGATCAAACCCGGCCCATATTTTTGAACGACATGCTAAAATTGGTAAAATCACCCAATCGAATGCTCATTCTCTGTCCAGTCTGCTTTCATCGCAAATTAGCTCTATCTCTTCGCCATCCACATTTTCGCGCTTGCCTCCGAATTCAGCTGCCAGCGAGCCAGAGAAAAAGTGGTTCATCACCAGGTCCACGCCAAACATGCTCACGTTGCGCAGGTCAGCTTCAAAAAACATTCCTCGCGCAGGATGAGACGAAATGATTTCGTATGACGGGAAATAATGAATATCCTCAAACTCCTCGGATAACTCCCCTGCAACCGAACGAAGAACCGATTTAGAATAAGTAGTCGCGACCAGAACGTGATGCTCGGTCGCCGTTGCTGCCAGTGGGACAGGCGAAACAGTCAAAAGCATGCGCGCATTGGCATTGACCTCGCGCAAGCGTTTCCAGAATACGACCATATCGCTCAATACGTCGGAATGCCGAAGATTGTTCAGCCGGTGCCGGGCCGGGTCATAGGTGCCCGCCACCGTTCCGGGCGCGACGGCAAACATCGTACCATCGTCGGTATTCTCCCACCCTTCCGTCAGCCCCATAGTGAAGACAAAGACGTCGAGCTCCGCAAACATGCGGCGCACCGCAGCGAGATGGCGTTCGCGCAGCTTCAATACGATTTCGGCGCTGTCCTGCCCAACAGGGTCGATACTCGCACGCAGCGAGTCGTAGAAGCGTCCGTTTTTTTCCCAGACTTGCTCGAGCGGCTTGCGCAGGCCATGTGCCTCGTCGAACAGCTGAATCAACTGACGAGTCGTATAGACGTTGCCATAGCGACAGGAAAATACGCCATATCCCCACCGGCGTGCATCTGCTGCCGATCTGAACAGCGGCGGGGCGGGCTCCATATCCATGAAGGCTGCTCCGCGTGCGCCAAGGTTGTTGCCGATATGCTGCGCAAAACAGCTGCCGGCAGTCGCTATCTTGTCTTTCTTCTGCAAGGGCATAGGATGCCAAATATCTGCAAGATCGGCATAATGCCTGCTGCCGACCGACGCCCGCCAGAAGGCTCGTTCGGGCTGGGTTTTGTATGGGTTTTGAGGAACTACATTTGCAGGCATTACCATGTCAGCTTTTTCAGGGTTGGCGCAGTTGATAGTCGCGAAGCATGGCGGCAAGTTGAATGTCGCCATCCGTATTCTGTATTGTTGCCCCGGCGGAATGTTTGTCAGCCGATACCATTGGACCTATCGCACTGGTCAACCTATGATGATTCATCATAAGATCATCCGGCTTGGTTGAGGGAGACAGAAAGGCCGCTTGCAACCAAGGCATGTAGGCTTCTGCTGTAACCGCGCCGTTATGGCCCAGCAGCCCCCAGAAACCGGAATTGACAACGAAGCGAGCTTCTTTGACCTTTGCGATCGAGGCGAGGAAGGGGGCGAGTTGGCCCCGCATGTGGTAATAATCGCCTGCGCTTTGCAGATAGATCACCGTATTCGGTCGGAGCGTCTCGTACCAGCGGCAAAGATCGGTGCAGATTCTATCCGCCAAGAGAGTGCCTGAGTCCAGAGACGGCCAGCACGCCTTCCGATATCTCTTGATGTGTGCGGGATAAAAGCGACGCATGTTAGTCTGAGGATTCGCGGCTACTACGATGCTGCCTGGCACCAAGCTGGAGTAGTAAAGTGCAGCAAACCCTCCACCTGATGGTCCGAAAAACACATTTCTATCGAACTGCCCTGCTTCGATAATATGTTGGAACAGTCGCGGCAGTATTTCCTGGGCAGCAAACCCGTCATGTCCGGCATACCATGATAGGCTGAAAGAGCCTTTCAGCAACATGGAAGGATCGGAAACGCAAAGCTGCGCAACCTCTTCCCCCAACCCCGGGACATAGGGGGAAAACACTGGAGGCGTTCGCTTGGCGCGATTAACCGCACCGTGGAAGGAAACCAGAAGATGCTTGCTTCGTTCGGATGCCCTGAATTTCACCGGAATTACAGCACCATCGATCATGACCTCGATAGGCGTTTCCCCGCTGCTGTAGCGTGGAAATTCGTCCAGTCTAGGCATTCGAGTACAACCCATTGTGGCAAGCAGTGCTGCCGCGACACTAGCTGTCGAGATGAGGCGGATCAAGCGTATTTCCGGCGGATTGATTCTCCCCCATTGAAGTGGTCCGCCGTTATTATGAGAAAACGGAGGATTGGAATGATCCTCACCCCGTTTCTGTTCCGGCTTTCATGCGACCTTTCGGGTTTCGTTTAGTTGTGCTGCAAAGTCGCTCGGCATCAAGTTGCCGAGCGAGGAATGCGGCCTGGTAGTAGGCTACAGATCACCGGCAACATATAGGCAATCGAAATCTACCACCACACTCCAAGACCAAACACTTAGATAGCAGTGTCAGAAAAATTTGTGACAGGCTCAGGTCAAATCCGTTCAAACGATAGTTTACCATTATGATTCAGAGCGAAAGCCAAGCTTGCGACCCAGCTTGCTGGCGGAAAGTTCGCCAACCAGGCCGCGTCTGAAAACCAGCACGCAAATCATGAAAACGACGCCAGTGATGATAGTTACCGGAAAGTCTGAAGTTGCAAGGTAGTTTTGCAGAGTCACCACTAGCCCCGCTCCGACCACTGGCCCGGCCAACGTACCGATACCCCCCAAAAGAGTCATCAGGATCACCTCTCCAGACATTTGCCAAGTCACGTCGGTAAGGGTTGCGAATTGGAAAATTAGTGCTTTTACACTCCCTGCAAGCCCAGTAAGAGCTGCTGACATAACAAAGGCCCCCAACTTGTAGCGACTGACTGAGTAGCCCAGCGAGATTGCACGCTGCTCGTTTTCGCGGATTGACTTCAGGATCATGCCGAAGGGTGAGTTCACGAACCGCCAGACGATCAGCAGACCAAGGACGAAGATAGCCAATACAAAATAGTACATGGTCATCGTATCGGACAGGTCAAAGACGCCGAACAGTTGACCGCGCGGCACGGACTGGATTCCGTCTTCACCATGGGTGAAATTTGCCTGCAGACAGAAGAAGAAAAACATCTGCGACAAAGCCAAAGTGATCATGGCAAAATATATACCTTGGCGACGGATAGCTATTGCACCCATCACCAGGCCAAGTCCTGCCGCACCCGCGACTCCCAAGGAAATTCCTGCCTCCGGCGACCAGCCCCAGACCTTTACGGCATGAGCGGTAAAGTAGGCCGCTCCGCCGAAGAATGTGGCATGACCAAAGGATAGAAGACCAGTAAAACCCAGAAGCAGATTGAAAGCTGCGGCGAAGAGGCCGAACGCTAATAACTTCATCACGAAGATTGGATACAGAAACTGCGGCGCAAGTAACAGAGCGACCGCAATCAGGGTCAGCAACATAAGTTGAAGCTGTCCGGCCTTGGAGTGGACGACGATATGTTCGGCTTGGATAGGCTGGGATTTTCCGGCCATGTCAGACATCCTTTCCGAAGAGGCCCGCAGGCCGGAGAATCAGGACAATCGTCATGATGACGAAGATTACGGTATTGGATGCCTCGGGATAAAAGACCTTTGTGAAGCCCTCGACTACGCCCAACATGTAGCCGGTTACGATAGCACCTAGAATTGACCCCATGCCACCCACGACGACCACTGCAAAGACGATGATGATCAGGTTTGATCCCATCAGCGGATTGACCTGATAAACTGGCGCCGCCAGAACTCCTGCGAAAGCCGCCAGCCCCGAGCCGAGCGCATAGGTGAGAGTCAGCAGAAGTGGTACGTTGACACCAAAGCTTTGAACTAAAACCGGGTTCTCGGTAGCGGCGCGCAGATATGCGCCAAACTTCGTCTTTTCAATGAGGAGCCACACGCCCAAGCAAACGATCAGCGAGACTATGACAACCCAGCCGCGATAAACAGGCAGCAACATGAAACCCAAGTCGACCGCACCAGACAGTGCGCCGGGTGCTGCATAGGGCATCCCCGAAGCTCCGTAAAAGTAGCGGAAGGTGCCCTCAATGGCGAGCGCGAGACCGAAAGTGAAAAGCAAGCCGTAGAGATGGTCAAGCTTGTAAAGGCGCGAGAGCATGGTTCGCTCGATGACCGCTCCAAACATGCCGACAATCAGCGGTGACAAGATCAGTGCCAACCAATAGTTTACGCCGCCCACGGTCAGCAGCAGCAATGCCGTGAAGGCACCCAGCATATATAGTGCGCCGTGGGCGAAATTGATTACCCGCAGCAGGCCAAAAATGACAGCAAGGCCA
The DNA here is from genome assembly GCF_027913215.1 of Paracoccus aerodenitrificans. GTDB lineage: Bacteria > Pseudomonadota > Alphaproteobacteria > Rhodobacterales > Rhodobacteraceae > Paracoccus > Paracoccus aerodenitrificans. The sequence continues at coordinate 2,794,500 of NZ_CP115784.1, read as the reverse complement.
AGCGACAGCAGCGCGTAGAACGATCCGTTGATCAGGCCGACCAGAAGCTGTCCCATCAGCACGACAACAGGAATACCAAATATCATCGTCATGGTTACACCCCTAGCTCTCCGTGCAACAGTTCCATCCGGTTTGGCAGGTCGGACACCGGGAACTCGTTGGTCATAGTGCCGTGATCCATCAGGTAAAATCGGTCCGTTACTTTGGCGGCGAAGCGGAAGTTCTGCTCAACCAGCACCACAGTCATACCGCGTTGTTTCAGTTTTCGCAGTACGTCGCCTATGGCGTTGATAATAACCGGGGCAAGGCCCTCAGTCGGTTCATCCAGTAAAAGACAACGCGCACCCGTTCGCAGGATCCGAGCCATGGCCAGCATTTGCTGCTCACCGCCCGATAACTTGGTGCCGGGGCTGTTCCGGCGTTCCTGCAAATTCGGGAAAAGATCGTAGATCTCGGCGACCGACATGCCGCCATCGGCAACCTTGGGCGGCAGCATGAGGTTCTCATCTACAGAGAGCGTGGCGAAGATACCACGTTCCTCTGGAACAAAGCCCAGCCCAGTGCGGGCGACCTTGTGCACAGGCTCCAACATCATGTCTTTTCCCGCGAACGTGATTTGGCCTCTGCGTTTACGAACAATGCCCATAATTGAGCGCAGCATTGTGGTCTTTCCCATGCCGTTGCGGCCCAGAATGCAAACCGTCTCGCCTTCGTCGACATGCATGTCGACACCGTGCAGCACATGGCTCTCTCCATACCATGCCTGTAGGCCGGCTGTTTCCAGAAGTAGGGCAGTCATTCTTCGGTTCCCATATAAGCGGTGCGGACGCGGGGATTTGCAGAGACTGTAGCGTAATCGCCGGACGCGATGATCTCACCGCGCTGCAGTACAGTAACGTGGTGACAGATATCGGCGACCACGTTCAGATTATGCTCGACCATCAAGACAGCACGACTCTTTGCAACATCACGGATGATGTTTGCGACCATCTGCACATCTTCTTGACCCATTCCCGCCATGGGCTCGTCCAGCAGCAGAATCTTTGGTTCCAGTGCTAATGTCGTCGCAATCTCAAGTACACGTTTGCGGCCATAAGAAAGATCGGCGGCGCGATGGTCATGATAGGAGCTCAGACCAAGCTGGTCGATCAATTCATCTGCCCGCGCATTCAATCGGTCAAGCGCAGAGAGCGGTTTCCAGAATTGAGTTGCAAGGCGAGCTGGGCGCTGCAACGCAACCTTAACATTCTCGTGCACTGTTAGATGTGAGAACACGGCAGAAATTTGGAAGGATCTCACCATTCCCATGCGCGCGACCCTATCAGGCGGTGTCTGCGTGATATCCTGCCCCTTCAGCGTGATCTTACCCCGAGTCGGTTTCAGGAACTTGGTCAGCAAGTTGAAAACAGTGGTCTTTCCTGCGCCATTCGGACCGATTAGCGCATGAATGCGCGCATGATGCACGTCCAGATCGACATTTTTTACCGCTGTAAACCCTGCAAAATCCTTGCCGAGGCCTCGGGTGGAAAGAACCGGAACGGTAGCCGTCATCAGCAAACTCCTTTTTGCGCTGGCGCCAGGGTCCTGATCGAGCAAGGAGTGCGCGAGAACCGGACTGGCGGGCGCACTGTGATCATTTCGCCTTCGGTCGGATGGTCCACCGGCAAGAAAAGTCCTGTTGCCCGAACATGTTCATCGCCTGGAAGGTCATCGAGCCGGTTGACTGGTGAACAGGGGATCTGCAGTTGATCAAGCAGACTCACCCACTCCCCTACCGTTCGACTTTTCAAGCAATCTGCCAACCTTTCGTAAAGCTGCCCGATAGATGCGGCTCGCTCTGCATCATCTGCCAAAGCAGGATCTGCTGCCCAATCTGCTCTATCCGAGGCTTGGAAGAAAGCGCTCCAGTGCGACGCGGTATAGGGCATGACGGCAATATAGCCGTCGGCCGCACGATAAGGTCGGCGCCATGGGGTCAGAAGCCGACTATATCCGCATGGACCTTTGGAGGGTACAAAACTTTGGCCGGCAAGATGCTCGATTGCCAGAAACGAAACCATCGCCTCAAACATCGGCACCTCGATTGCCTGTCCCTCACCTGTCCGCTCGCGGTGGAACAATGCCGCGGTGATAGCCGAAACGGCATGCAGCCCTGCGGTCTTATCCGCGACGATAGTGGGAGCATAGCTCGGCGCTTCGTCCGCATCTGCTGCCAGAGAAGCCCAGCCTGACGCTGCCTGAATGATATCGTCATAAGCTGGCCGATCACGATAGGGGCCATCTTGACCGAAACCCGTGATCGCACAATAAACGAGCCGGGGATATCGATCAGCCAATGTTTCAGGGTCAAGCCTTAGTCGACGGGCGGCTTTCATCCGCATGTTATGAACAAAGACATCGGCCTCGGAGAGAAGTTCAGCAAGACGTGCCAAATCGGCGGGCTTTTTAAGGTCGAGGCAAAGGTTTTCCTTGTTCCGGTTACAGTTCAGGAATGCTGCCCCCATTCCAGCCGAACGCGCAGGACCGGGAGCCCGCATGATGTCGCCTGCAGGTCCTTCGATTTTGATGATTTCAGCCCCCATGTCGCCCAGCATCTGCGTTGCATAGGGACCTGCGATTACTGTGGTCAGATCTAGGACCGTGAGTCCGGAAAGAGGGCCGGTCATGGTTTTCTCCCGTTAACGCGCAGTGAAGCCGCCATCAACCGGCAGCGCTACCCCGGTCACGAAGGATGCTTCGTCCGAGGCGAGCCAAAGGACGGCTTGTGCGACTTCCTCCGCCTTGACAAGCCGACCCATTGGCACGGCATCAAGGAGCTTTGCCTGGTTTGCCTCCGCTTCCCTAGGGTCACCAGACCGTCCGGTGAAGCCCAGCTTCATCGGTGTATCAGCAAGTCCGGGACAGACGACGTTTACCCGGACATTATCGGGTGCAAATCGCTGGCAAAGCGATTTCGTCAGTCCCACGACCGCGAATTTGGCAGCGGAGTATATTGGGCTCATCATCGATCCCATGAGCCCCGAGATCGATGACGTGAACACGATCGATCCGCCTCCTGCCTTGCGCATATGGCCGATCACCTCACCCGCGGCCAGCGCGGCCGAAGTGACGTTCAGGCGCATTGCCAATTCATACTCCTCAAGATCAAGGTTCTCAATTCCAGCAGGTCCAGGGATCCCGGCATGCGCCCAAAGAACATCTACTCCACCAATTGCGGCCGCAGCATCGTTGATCGAGCTGCGCATCTCGTCAGGCTTTGACAAGTCTGCGCGAATGGTATGAAGCTCGAAGCCGCTACTCTTCATGTCGTTCGCAAGCTCCGCAAGTCCGGAAGCATTCACGTCTACAGCGGATACGATCGCGCCCTGCTGCAAGGATAACTCCACACCGGCACGTCCCATTCCTGAGGCCGCCGCAGTTATTATGACCCTCTTATTCTTCATTCTCATTGATTTTCCTCTCCCTCTCAGTCTACGTAGGCGTCCGGAAAGCGGCCATGAGTGCTTACTATGGTCGTCCGTGTATCGAGATATCCATCCAATCCCTCGATCCCATTCTCGCGGCCCCAGCCACTGGCGCCAAAGCCGCCATAAGGCGTAGACCAGCGGATGAAACGATAGGTATTCACCCAGATCATTCCTGCCCGGATCCGTGATGCAACGCGGTGCGCCCGACCGGTGTCGCGCGTCCAAAGTCCTGCGGTCAGACCGAAGCGCGTGTCGTTAGCGATACTGACGGCATCATCCTCGTCCTCGAAGGGAATCAGAGCTGCGACAGGTCCAAAAATTTCTTCCTGTGCGATCCGCATATCGTTAGAGACGTTGGCGAATACAGTCGGCTGGACAAAGTACCCTGCGCTGTGAGTATTGCTCACCAATCGCTCACCGCCGGTCAAGAGCTCTGCGCCCTCTGACCGCCCAATGCCGATGTAGGATAAGGTCTTTTCCAACTGCGCCAAATGAGCCTGCGGTCCCATATGTGTATGGGGATCGATTGCAGGTCCGACCCTGACCTTGGCAGCACGGGAACAAAACGCCTCTGCTACCTGGTCATAAATAGACCGCTGCACCAGTACGCGAGATCCGAGAGCACAGCTTTGCCCGCAAAGAGTCCATGCGGAATTGGTGGCAGCATTGATCGCCTGCTCCACATCCGCGTCTTCGAATATGATGTGGGGGGATTTGCCGCCAAGCTCAAAGGTGAAACGCTTCATCGTTTCGGCGCCAGTACGCAGGATCGCCTTCGCCGTTTCACCTTCTCCGGTGAAGGCCACCTTGTCGACGCCTGGATGGGCAACCAGCCATTCTCCTACATCACCAGCACCATAACCCGGTACTATATTGACAACACCGGGAGGAAAGCCGGCGGCCTCGAACAGCTTGCCCAGTTCAAGTGTCCCCACCGGCGTCTGTTCAGCCGGCTTGATAACCACGGTGCAGCCTGCGGCAAGTGCTGGACCCAACTTCCAGGCAGCAGCCATAAGTGGGACGTTCCAGGGCGTAATTGCTGCAACCACGCCGACGGGTACCCGGCTGGTAAAGGCATGCACTGTGTCATCGAAGGGGATCGTTCGTCCCGCGGCCTTGTCGGCCAACGATGCCCACCAGTGATAGCCATGATGATGACTGCCGATATCCGCACGGGTTTCGCGAATGGCGCGACCCGAGTCCCGGGCTTCGATCTCAGCCAGATCCCCCGCCCGCGCCTGATAAAGATCGGCAAAACGACGCATCAGCGCGGCTCGCTCATGGCCTGGCATATGTCCCCAAGGACCTTCCAGCGCTGCGCGGGCAGACGCAACGGCGCGATCGACATCGCCTTTGCCGCCGGATGCTACCACAGCCCACACACGCCCCGTGGAGGGATCAATGCTGTTGATTTCGCCTCCGTCTTCAGGTGGGGACCACTCGCCGCCAATGAAGAGGTGATCAAGGCGCAAGACTTTGTCGCTTGCCGGTTCGATTGGCATAACAAACCTCGTGGATGAATTGATTGGTTCTGCGCGACGCAGGCTGATCGCGCAGAATTGCTTACTGGACCAGTCGGCAGTCGCCGTCTTCAAGGGGGCGGAAAGCAGTATCGCCCGGCAGGATCTCAACGATTTTATAGTAATCGTACGGTTGAGTGGACTCAGCAGGCGACTTCACTTCGACCAGCAACATGTCGTGAAGTACGCGTCCGTCTTCGCGCAACGAAGTCGGCCCAAACAAGGGATCCTCAAAGGTATTGCGCTTATGCATAGCTTCGACAACCGCCGCCCCGTCCTCTGGTGATCCAACTTCTGCAACAGCTTCAAGATATGCCAGTGTTGCGGAGTAGGCCCCTGCATGGTTCATTGTCGGCATCTGGCCATTTTGCTTTTCCGCAAACCGTTCCGAAAATGCGCGGGTCGCGTCGTTGCGATCCCAATAAAATCCGGTAGTCAAAAGCAAGCCTTGCGCTGTTTCCAGCCCGGTGGAATGAATGTCTGACAGGAACATCAGCATGCCCGCAAAGGTCTGCTCGCTTCCGATCAGACCGAATTCGCGCGCTTGCTTCAGCGTGTTGCTTGCGTCCCCACCGGTATTGGCCAATGCAATGACGTTCGCCCCGCTCGCTTGTGCCTGCAGCAGGTAGGACGAAAAGTCGGGAGTTGCGGTTGGATGCCGGATCGAGCCCAGAACCGAGCCGCCGTTCTCCTCGATCACGGCGGAGGCGTCACGCTCCAATGAATGGCCAAGTGCAAAATCTACTGTCAGAAAATACCAGCTCGTCTTACCCTGACGGGTCAGAGCGTCGGCGGTCCCGTGAGCAAGTGCCCATGTGTCGTAGGTCCAATGAACCGAGTTTGGCGTGCAGGCCGACCCAGTCAGATCTGATGTACCGGATGCCGTTAGAAGGGCAACCTTATTTGCTTGTTCGGCAATCGGTGCCAAGGCAAGCGAGATCGCACTGGTCGGCATGTCAATCAGCGCATCAACTCCATCGGAATCTAGCCATTGGCGGGCGATCGCGGACGAAACGTCCGGTTTGTTCTGGGCATCGGCAGAGACCACTTCGATGGAAAAATTCGCGGCCTCAGGTCGAGTCATAAAATCCTCTACGGCAAGCTGAGTCGCAACTACGGATCCCTGCCCCCCAATATCCGAGAAAATGCCGCTCATATCCGCCAATACACCCAGCTTGACGTCAATGTTTTCTTGGGCCGATGCAAGGCCTGGAACTGAGGCCAGAACGGTAAAAAACAAGATTCCGCTTATCTTTGATCTAATCATGAGCTCCTCCCAAAGCGTGTATGATATTCATCTACACGAATTTTTTGTCTCTGTACATGAATATTTTATCGTATGAGACTGGCAGAGTTTTATGATAGATATTCCGGAAAAAGGATTTTCCCGATGGAAGTGCGGCAAGCTGCCAATGTCCTGGAGCTACTGGAGTTTTTTTCGAAACGTCGGCAACCTGCCACGATGACTGAGATTGCAGAAGCCTTGCACTGGCCGAGGTCAAGCACCTTCAATATGATCGGGACCTTGGCGCGGAGGGGGTATCTATACGAGCCGTCGGGGCGTGGGGGCTACTATCCGACACCACGATGGCTGTCTATTTCGCAAGCCGTTGCCGAGGCTGATCCATTGCCAAGCCAAGTCGTGGCAGCAGCCTGCTGTATCCGGGATGTTACTGACGAAACCACTTGCATCGCATCACTCTCCGGCACCAGCGCGATTATGCTGTTCGTCGCCGAGTCTCGCCAGCCGATCCGCTATTTCGCCGAGCCTGGCAGCCGCGTTCCGATTCATGCTAGTTCGGTCGGTAGGGCATTGCTATCGCTCATGTTAGAAGCTGATCGCCAAACGCTGTACCGGCGAATGGACTTCAAATCCGGAAGTCCCAATGCTCCCCAGACCAAGGCTGACGTAGAACGTGAGCTTCAGAACGCTTCAGAGCGTGGTTATCACCAGAGCGATTCAGAATACGTCCCCGATCTTGCCGGCGTTGCGGTAGCATTACCGATTTTAACGCGAAGCTTGTCTCTTGTTGTCGCTGGACCGACGTCGCGCTGTATCGGACGACGGTCTGAGCTTGTTCGTTCTATAACTGAAGTTCTCAATCAATATGGATTAGGCGTCTAGCAATACTTTTGCAGATCATCTTCATTCTGGTTTTGTTGCACAAACCTGTCGAGAGGTTCACTGCATGAATGCAGCATGATAGCCGGGATGCATAGCAGTTGGGCCCGAACGAGTTATAAGACCACGAACTGATCGTCCTGCAGTAACAGCTTGAGGCAGCGTGGATCTCTATCAATCCGGTTTGTCCCGGTTATGGTTTATGTGCTGCCGCCAAGTGGCAAGCGCGGGTGGCAACATCGTTTCAGCGATGCCGCGATCCAGACCTGTCTGATTTTTGAAGGTGCTTTTTTTTAGCATGCCTGATAACGGCGGTACGAAACTAGTCCATGTAAACGGCGCCTGATGCAAAATACGCGAGCGCCGGTTTCTGCTTGGGCCTATGAGTTGGCGGATGCTGTCTTCACTGTAGGGTCGCCGAATTGGCCGATAATGCACTTTTTGGAAGATATATGAGCTTATTCGAGAGTTGAGGCAGGATGCAGTGTGGCGCGAGCGTCGGGTTGAAACGAATGTTTCAGACGTGCTTGAGATTCTGGGTGCTCAGCACCAGCGCATCTCCGATGCTATTTCGAAAAGCGAAGCTTTGGCGGCAACAGCAGCTTTGCGGTATCATTTGGAATTTGTTGCGCCGTAACTGTAAGTGTGCTTCCGTTTCGCATGGAGCGTCGGGCAGGGTGCGTGCAATTCAACCTGATAAAAGACAACCTTCTGTGTCTGTCAGCACGACAATCGACGGTACAGAAGCTATGAATGGTATGTTGCCTATGGCTACCATAAGACACTACGCACCTTGTTTTAGCCGCGCCGTACGATCAATTTTCCGGGCATAAAAACATCCTTGGTCCGACGCCCCGCAAGCACGTCCAACAAAGCTTCGCACATCGCCGTAATGGGCTGGCGATAAGTTGTCAGGTCGTAGGACGGTGCCGCGGCCAGCGGTATGTCGTCAAAGCCTGTGACGGCGATGGCTCGCGGGTCTTCGTGGCCGCCGCGTATGGCTTCGGTGGCACCAATCGCAAGGATGTCATTCTCGCAAACAAGCACGTCGGGCTTCTGGGCATCAGGCGTTGACTTCAGAAGCGTGTCGGTCGTGTCTATGGCGGACCGGAAATCATATCCGGGCGCATGCCAGGCAATAATAGCTGTTCCTGTCTGTTCCCGCCAATAATCGGTGAAGCTGTCCAGCCGGTGCAGCTTGGCCGATTGCGTATCGGGTCCTGCGATGAAGGCAGGGCGGCGATAGCCGCGCACCAGCAGGTGATCGGCCATTTCGCGCATCGCCAGAACGTCGTCGCAGGCGATGGTCAGCGTGTTCGGATTGCTGCTGTAGCGAGCAAACACAACCAGTTTCTTCATCCGCCGCGCCCCAAGCGCGGTGTCCAGAACGCGGTCGTCGAACCGCGTCCCAATCATCACCGCCGCATCGACCCGTCGCTGGCTGGCTGCCAGCAGAGCGGCCGAGGCATCCTCGCTTTCTGACATGTTCACCAGCAGCGTACCCCAGCCATGCGACCAAAGAATGCGCGTGAGCCGTTCCAGCAGCACAAGCTTGTGTGGGTTGTTGAAATCATTGGTGATCAGCGCCACCAGATGCGACCGATCAGAGGCCAGCGAAGCCGCCAGAAGATCGGGCGCATAGCCGAGCTTTTCCGCCGCCGCCATAACCTTTTCGCGGCTTTTACGCGAAATCGAGGCGTCTTTCTTGAAGGCTCGTGCCACTGTCCAGCGGGATACGCCCGCCGCTTCGGCCACGTCGTCTGCCGTTATCACCCTGTCGCTATCAGGGCTGTTGATCACATCGGTCATACGGCCAGCTTACCTTGCCAAGGCTGTCGTGGAAAGAAATTTGCTCGCGCGAGCATATTTTTCTTGCTCGCGCGAGCAAATTAATCCAGATTGGGCGCTAACAAAGGCCCTGCAGTGATTCGAGGGAGGGGTGCGAGATGATGAAAGTTGCCTTGCTTGGTGCTGGCCGGATCGGTCAAGTTCACGCGAATTCCATCGCCGCGAACGAAGGCAGTCGGCTTGTCGCCGTGGCCGACGCCTTTCCCGAGGCAGCGGAAAAGCTGGCCGCGCAGGTCGGTGTCGATGTGAAAAGCGTCGATGACATCCTTGCGGATAAAAGCATCGGTGCGGTGCTGATCGCCACCTCGACTGATACCCATTCGGAGCTGATCGAACGCGCCACCGCCGCTGGTAAGGCCGTGCTTTGCGAAAAACCCGTCGATCTGTCGCTGGAGCGGGCGCTGACGACGTTTCGCACTGCCGAATCCAACGGTCAGCCGGTGATGATCGGCTTCAACCGCCGCTTCGATCCGCAATTCGCCGCGCTAAAGGCCGCCTTTGATGCGGGCGAGATCGGCAGGGGCGAGTTGCTGTCGATCACCTCTTTCGATCCGGCGCCGCCTCCGGTCAGCTATATCAAAGTCTCGGGCGGGCTGTTCCGTGACATGATGATTCATGATTTCGACATGGCCTGCTGGATCTTTGGCGGCCCACCCGCGCGCGTCACTGCCATCGGCAGCGCGATTGTCGATCCTGCAATCGGCGCGACCGGCGATGTCGATACCGCCGCCGTCACGCTGCAATGGGATGACGGGCGCATCGCGGTGATCAGGAATTCCCGCCGCGCAGGCTATGGCTATGACCAGCGGATTGAATTGCTGGGTTCCGAGGGGCTGCTGTCGGCAAATAACGTGCTCGAAAATACGGTTGAAAAGATCACCACCGCAGGGGCAAGTGCGGCAAAGCCGGTCTATTTCTTCCTCGAACGCTATATGCGCGCATACGAGATCGAATGGAATGCTTTTGTCGAGGCGCTGAAGGCCGGTGCCCGGATGCCCGTCACTCTGGCTGAGGGCGTGGCCGCGCTGGCCTGCGCCGAGGCGGCGACACGCTCGGCCAAGTCCGGTGAGGCCGTGGCGATCACCGCAGACATGCTGGTGGGGTGATCATGCGCCAGACGGGCTGCTGCACCTGGATTTTCGGCGGGGAAGCCTTGCTCACCATCGCTGCCCGCGCCCGCCGCGCCGGGCTGGACGGGGTGGAATTGCATGGCGATGTCGACGGCATCGACCCGGCCGATGCTGGACGCATCTTTGCAGATCACGGGCTGGCGGTGTTTTCCATTACGCCCGACGATGCCGATATTTCGCATCCCGACAAGGGCGTCCGTGATAAGGCGGTGGACTATTACGAACGGCTGATCGACTGGGCCAGCCGCCTCGGGCAGCCCGAAGGCCTGCCACGGATTTCCTGCCATGGCCTTGTTCAGCGCATCCGTCCGATCAGCAATCAGACCGAAGAGGACGCCCATCTGGCAGACTCCACGCGTCGCATCTGCGCCGCCGCCGAAAGCGCCGGGCTGCCGGTCGTGTTCGAGATCCTCAACCGCTATGAATCCCATCAGATTCGCACTGTCGCCGAAGGGCTGGATCTGCTGGATCGCGTGGGGGCACCGAACCTCAAGCTACTGCCCGACGCCTATCACATGAATATCGAAGAGGCCGACCCCGCCGCCGCCTTGCGGGCGGGCGGTGACCGGATCGGCCTTTACCACGCGGCCGATTCAAACCGTGGCGCCATCGGTGACGGCCATATCGATTTTGCAGCGCAGTTCGCCGCGTTGGACCGGATCGGCTATGATGGTCCCATCATCATCGAACCCGCCGCCCCCGGCCCCGATCCGTTCAACACGGATAAGGGCGAGGGCTATCGGGATAGGCTTGAGGATATCCTGTCGCGTTCGGTCCGCGCGATCCGGGCCTTGGGCAGTTGAATGCATGCGGCGCCGCGCGCGCCGGATGAGCAGGGCGTCGAGGAACCGCCCGATTACCACCAATGGGAGGAGAACCATGAAACATCTTTTCGCAGCTTCCGCCATGACGCTGGCCCTTGCCGCCCCGTCGACGGCGCAGGATATTGTCGTCGTAGCGCATGGCCAGGCCAATGACCCGTTTTGGTCGGTCGTGAAGAACGGCGCTGCCAAGGCGGGCGAAGATACCGGCGCGAATGTCGATTTCCGCTCACCCGAGACCTTCGATATGGTCCAGATGAGCCAGCTGATCGACGCGGCGGTGAACCAGGAACCGGATGGGATCGTTGTCTCGATCCCGGATGGCGATGCACTTGGGCCGTCGATCCAGCGTGCGGTCGAGGCCGGGATCCCGGTCATCTCGATGAATTCCGGCGGCGATGTCGCCAAGGATCTGGGCGTGCTGCTGCATGTTGGGCAGTCTGAATATGATGCTGGCGTTGCCGCCGGTGAAAAGCTCGCCGAAATGGGCGGCACGAAAGGCATCTGTGTCAACCAGGAGGTTGGCAATGTCGCGCTGGACCAGCGTTGCGAGGGGTTCGCCGAGGGTTTCGGTAACCCGGTCGAGGTGATCCCGACCCAGGCCGACCCGACCGAGGTACAGTCCAAGGTACGTGCCGCGCTCGATGCCGACCCCGAGGTGAACACTGTGCTGAGCCTGAACGCTACGCTGGTCGGCGAACCCTCGGTCGAGGCTGCCGCCGCTGTCGGCCGTGACGATGTGCTGATCGCGACCTTCGACATGTCGGCCGGGTTCCTTGAGGCCGTGGCCGATGGCCGCGCCGCATTTGCCATTGACCAGCAACAGTTCCTGCAAGGCTATCTGCCGGTCAGCTTTCTGGCGCTGCACGCCAATTACGGCCTGATGCCGGGCGGTGACGTGCCATCGGGGCCGAACCTGATCACGCAGGACAAGGCGGCCCAGGTGGTCGAACTTTCGGCACAGGGCATCCGCTGAGCCGACGCGGGTGCGTGCGCAAGTTCAAGGCATGCACCCGCCACATACCTATGAGTATCTGGGTGGAGGACCCAATGACGACGGACAGCACGATCCCGGCGGACGAACGGATCAAATCCGAATCCTTCGCGACCCGGCTGATGAAACGGCCTGAGCTCGGCGCCATTGGCGGCGTTATTCTGGTTACGATTTTCTTCCTGGTCACAGCCGACAGTACCATGTTCACGCTGTCGGGAATCATGAATTTCATGACCCCCGCCGCGCAGCTCGGCATATTGGGCATCGCAGCCGCGATGCTGATGATCGGCGGGGAATTCGACCTGTCCATCGGCTCGATGGTGGCGTTTACCGGGCTGATTTTCGGGGTGCTGGTGGTGAATATGGGCCTGCCGCTGATCGTGGCGATCCCGATCACGATGCTGGCGGCGGCGTCGATGGGGGCGCTGAACGGCTATGTCGTGATCCGCACCGGGCTGCCCAGCTTTATCGTCACGCTGGCCTTCCTGTTCATCCTGCGTGGCGCCTCGCTGGTCGGCCTCAAGCTGTTCACCGGTGGCTCGACCCAGCTTCGCGGCGTGCGCGATGCGGTCGAAAGCGACTTTCTGACCCCGTTCTTTTCAGGCGATGCCTTCAACGGCCTGTTCATCTGGCTGGCCGAGCGTGGCATCACCGAAAGCTTCAATTCGGGCGCGCCCAAGGTGCCGGGCATCCCGGTCGAGATCCTGTGGTTCATCGCCATGGCATTGGTCTGCACCTTCGTGTTGCTGCGCATGCCCGCCGGGAACTGGATTTTCGCAACCGGCGGCGACGACAATGCCGCAGCGAATTCCGGCGTACTGGTCAAGCGGGTCAAGATCTCGCTGTTCATGCTGACCGCCTGCGCCGCCGCTCTGGTCGCGATCATCACCGTGATCGACGCCGGATCGACCGATGCCCGCCGCGGCTTCATGAAGGAGTTCGAGGCGATCATCACCGCGGTTATCGGCGGCTGCCTGCTGACCGGCGGCTATGGCTCGGCCATCGGCGCATTCTTTGGCGCGATCATCTTCGGCATGGTTACCATCGGCCTGACCTATACCGATTTCGATCAGGACTGGTTCCAGGTCTTTCTGGGCGGAATGCTGCTGCTGGCGGTGGTCTTCAACAATGTCATCCGTAAGCGCGTGACGGGAGAACGCTGATATGTCCGATCCCATCATCCATATGGAAAACATCAAGAAGCATTTCGGCAACGTCATCGCCCTGAATGGCGTGACCTTCGACGTGCGCCCCGGCGAATGTCACTGCCTTCTGGGCGATAACGGCGCGGGGAAATCCACCTTCATCAAGACCATGTCCGGCGTTCACAAGCCGACCTCCGGCGAGATCTTCTTTGAAGGCAGGCCGCTCAGCTTCGACAGCCCTCGCGATGCGATGGAGGCGGGCATCGCCACGGTCTTTCAGGACCTCGCCATGATCCCGCTGATGAGTGTCACGCGCAATTTCTTCATGGGCCGAGAGCCCAAGAAGGGAAGCTTTATCAAGCGTTTCGACGTGGATACCGCCAATTCGGTGACTATGGAGGAAATGCGCAAGATGGGCATCAATCTGCGCGCGCCGGATCAGGCCGTGGGCACGCTTTCGGGCGGCGAACGCCAGACGGTCGCCATCGCGCGGGCGGTCTATTTCGGGGCAAAGGTGCTGATCCTGGACGAGCCGACCTCGGCCCTTGGCGTACGCCAGACCTCGAACGTTCTGGCCACCATCGACCGGGTTCGCAATCAGGGCATCGGCGTCGTGTTCATCAGCCATAATGTGCGCCACGCCATGGCCGTTGGCGACCGCTTTACCGTGCTGAACCGGGGCCAGACGCTGGGCACCGCTGTCAAGGGCGAGATCGACGCAGCCGAGCTTCAGGACATGATGGCCGGCGGGCAGGAGCTTGCCGAACTCGAAGGCTCGCTCGGCGGCACGATCTGAACCGAAACCGGGCGGGGCGGATCGCGCCCGCCCAGCCATGCAACAGGAGACGACATGACAAAACACATGCCATCTCGCTCGCTTGGTGTCGCGCTGATCGGTACGGGGTTCATGGGGAAATGCCATGCCATGGCCTGGCGCAATGTCGCCACGGTGTTCGGCGGCGCCCATCCCCGGCTTGAAATCCTCTGTGACACGCCCGCCGACAAGGCACGCGATTTTGCCGCGCAATTCGGCTTTGCCCGTGGCAGCGATGACTGGCAGGCGGCGGTCGCCGATCCGTCGGTGGATGTCGTCTCGATCACTACGCCGAACGGGCTGCACCGCCCCATGGCCGAGGCCGCGCTGAAGGCGGGCAAGCATGTCTGGCTGGAAAAGCCCATGGCGCTGACCCTGGCCGAGGCGCAGTCGATGGCCGATCTCGCCGCCGCCCATCCGGGTCAGGTCACGCTCTTGGGCTATAACTACCTGCGCAGCCCGGCCTTTCAGACGGCGCGAGCGCTGATCGCCGGCGGCGTCATCGGTCGCCCGATGTCGTTCCGTGGCGTCTATGACGAAGATTATTCCGCCGATCCGGACCTGCCCTGGTCATGGCGGATGACCCATGCGGGCGGCGGGCTGGGGGTTCTGGGCGATCTCGGCTGTCACCTCGCCAGCCAGATGGTCGCGCTGATGGGGCCGGTGGCTGAGGTCACCGCCATGACCCAGATCGCCGTGGCCGAGCGCCCTTCGCCCGAAGGCCCCCGCGTAGTCGAAAACGAAGACAGCGCGCTTGCCCTGATCCGCTTTGCCTCGGGCGCGCAGGGCAGCTTTGCGACCTCGCGCGTGGCGCATGGCCGCAAATGCCGCCTGCAATGGGAGGTGCAGGGCAGCGATGGCAGCATTGTCTTCGATCAAGAAAACATGAACGAGCTCTGGGTGCACCGCGCCGGAGAACCCGGCTTTACCCGTCATCTCACCGGTCTGGAACAGCCCGATTTCGCCGCGTTCTGCCCGGCTCCGGGCCATAATTTCGGCTTTAATGAGCTGAAGGTTATCGAATGCCGCGATCTCGTGCGGGCGATCTCGGGCGGGGCGCCCGCTGGCCCGGATTTCGCGGCGGGCCTGCATATCGAACAGATCATCCACGCCATGGCTGCCTCGGGCGGTCAGCCGGTGAAGATCGAGGAGAGTATCCATGAAACCGCTTGACCTGATCACGATCGGCCGCAGTTCGGTTGATCTTTATGGCGACCAGATTGGGGGTCGTCTCGAGGATATGGGGTCTTTCAGCAAGTATATCGGCGGTTCTCCGACGAATATCGCGTGTGGGACGGCGCGGCTGGGGCTGCGTTCTGCGGTGATTACCGGGGTCGGCGACGAACATATGGGCCGCTTCATCCGCGAGCAGTTGGTGCGTGAGGGCGTCGATGTGCGGGGTGTAAAGACCGACCCCGAACGTCTGACCGCTCTGGTGCTGCTGGGCATCCGCGATGAGGACAGTTTCCCGCTAATCTTCTACCGCGAAAATTGCGCCGATATGGGGCTGACTGAGGAGGATATCGACGAAAGCTTCATCGCCGAGGCGCGTGCGGTGCTGGCCACCGGCACGCATCTGTCGCATCCGCAGACGCGGGCGGCAGTGATCCGGGCGCTGGAACTGGCACGGAAACATGGGGCACAGACGGCGCTTGATATCGACTACCGCCCGAACCTCTGGGGCGTGGCCGGTCATGG
Source organism: Paracoccus aerodenitrificans (assembly GCF_027913215.1). Taxonomy (GTDB): domain Bacteria; phylum Pseudomonadota; class Alphaproteobacteria; order Rhodobacterales; family Rhodobacteraceae; genus Paracoccus; species Paracoccus aerodenitrificans. The sequence goes on along the minus strand of NZ_CP115784.1, from coordinate 2,778,941 downwards.
CGAGGGCGAAAGCCGGTTCGTGGAAAGCGCCGAGGTGACGGCGCAGTTGCAGGCGACACTGCATCTCTTCGACCTGATCGTGGGGACCGAAGAGGAATTCCACATCGCCGGCGGCAGCACGGACACCATCGCGGCGCTGTGCGCGGTGCGGCAGGTTTCGGGTGCCACACTGGTCTGCAAGCGCGGGGCTGTGGGGGCCGTGGCGTTCGAGGGCAGGGTCCCGGACAGTCTGGATGACGGCCAGACGGGTCCGGGCTTCCCGATCGAGGTGTTCAACGTGCTGGGCGCGGGCGACGGGTTCTTCTCGGGCCTGATGAAGGGCTGGCTGGATGGCGAGGACTGGCCGCGCGCGCTGGAGTATGCCAATGCCTGCGGGGCTTTCGCCGTCAGCAGGCACGGCTGCACCCCGGCATACCCCTCGCTTGCCGAGTTGGAATTTTTCCTTGATCGCGGTGTCGTGCGTCCCGATCTGCGCAACGATGCCGAACTGGAACAGATCCACTGGGCGACGAACCGCGCCGGCGACTGGTCCAGCGTAAAGACCTTTGCCTTTGATCACCGCCTGCAACTGGAGGAGATGCCGGGTTACAGCCGCAAGCAAGGCGGCGCCTTCAAGGAGCTTTGTCTTGAGGCCGCGCTGAAGGTCGCGGCCGGTAAGCCGGGCTACGGTATCCTGTGCGATGACCGGATCGGGCGGCCGGCGCTGCATGCGGCGATGGGCTCGGGCCTGTGGATCGGGCGACCGACCGAATTTCCGGGGTCTCGTCCGCTGGAACTGGAGCCCGAACTGGGCGTCGATCTGGGCGGGCTTTCCGAGTGGCCGCGCGATCAGGTCGTGAAATGCCTGTGCTTCTGCCACCCCGATGACAACGTCGCGACCTGGACCGCGCAGGAAGACACCGTGCTGCGCCTCTTCTCGGCCGCGCGCCGCAACGGACTGGAATTCTTGCTTGAGGTGATCCCCTCCAAGGTGGCGCCGGTCGATGACATGACCACGGCGCATCTGATACAGCGCTTCTACGATCTGGGTATCTCACCCGACTGGTGGAAGCTGGAGCCGTTCAGGACCGAGGCCGCCTGGCAGAACGCGGTCGACGCGATCACGCGCAACGATCCGAACACGCGCGGCATCGTCGTGCTCGGGCTGGACGCGCCCGAGGATGAGTTGGCCGAAAGCTTTGCACTGGCGGCGAAGCAGCCCTTGGTCAAGGGCTTTGCCGTGGGCCGCACGATCTTTGGCGATGCGGCGCGCGCGTGGCTGAAAGGCGAGATGAGCGATGATGAGGCGGTCAGGCAGATGGCCGACCGTTATGCCGCACTCTGCGCAATCTGGGACAAGGCGCGGGCAGCCGCGAAGGAGGCCGCATGACCACGATCCGACTGACCGCCGCGCAGGCGATGATGCGCTGGCTTTCCGTGCAGATGACCGAAGAGGGCGAGCGCTTTATCGAAGGCGTCTGGGCGATCTTCGGCCATGGCAATGTCGCGGGGATCGGCGAGGCCCTGCACGGGATCGGCGACGCCCTGCCGACATGGCGCGGGCAGAACGAACAGTCGATGGCCCATGCCGCGATTGCCTATGCAAAGGGAAAGGCGCGCCGGCGTGCGCAGGCGGTGACGACCTCGATTGGGCCGGGGGCCACGAATGTGGTGACGGCGGCGGCGTTGGCGCATGTGAACCGGCTGCCGCTGCTGGTCATCGCGGGCGATGTCTTTGCCAACCGCCGCCCCGATCCGGTCCTGCAACAGGTTGAGGATTGGGGCGACGGCACGGTCAGCGCCAATGACTGTTTCCGCCCCGTGACGCGCTATTTCGACCGTATCACCCGGCCTGAAAACCTGCTGACCGCACTTCCCCGCGCTATGGCTGTGATGACCGACCCGGCGAATTGCGGGCCGGTCTGTCTGGCCTTCTGTCAGGATGTGCAGGCGGAAGCCTATGACTGGCCCGAGGCGTTTTTTGCGCCGCGCATATGGCGTATCCGCCGCCCCGCGCTCGATCCGGCCGAACTGACCGAGGTGGCAGAGATGATCCGCACCGCGCAGGCCCCGGTGATCGTGTCCGGCGGCGGGGTGATCTATTCGCAGGCCGAGGATGCGCTGTCCGACTTCGCGACCCGCCACAATATCCCGGTGATTGAGACTCAGGCCGGCAAATCGGCCCTCCCGCAGGATCACGCCATGAATTACGGCGCGGCGGGCGTCGATGGATCGGCGGCGGCCAACGCCGTGGCGGCACAGGCCGATCTGGTGATCGGGATCGGCACGCGGTTGCAGGATTTCACCACCGGCTCGCGGACGCTGTTTGGCGACGCCAAGCTCGCCAGCATCAATGCGCAGCCCTATGACGCGGCGAAGCATGGCGGGGTCAGCCTCGTGGCGGATGCAAAACTCGCGCTTGAGGCGCTGACCGCCAAGCTTGGCGATTACCGCGCCGATGCGGCCGATCCGGCGATCCGGGCCGACTGGCTGAAGGCGGTCGATGCCCATTGCGCGGCGCCTTCCGACACCAATGCCCTGCCCACGGATGCGCAGGTCATCGGCGCGGTGCAGCGCGCGACGGGCGAGGATGCCATCGCCATGTGCGCCGCCGGCACCATGCCCGGCGCGCTGAAACTGCTGTGGCAGGCCAGCCGCCACGGCTATCACATGGAATACGGTTACAGCTGCATGGGCTATGAGGTGGCGGGCGCGATGGGGCTGAAGCTGGCCCGGCCTGACCGCGAAGTGATCTGCTTTGTCGGCGATGGAAGCTATATGATGATGAATTCGGAACTGGCCACGGCGGTGATGCGGCGCGTGCCTTTTACCGTCGTGCTGACCGATAATCGCGGCTATGGCTGCATCAACCGCCTGCAACAGGGCACTGGCGGTGTTCCGTTCAACAATCTCTATGCCGACAGCAATATCGAGGCGCAGCCGCAGATCGACTTTGTCGCCCACGCCGCCAGTATGGGCGCCCATGCGGTGAAGGCCGAGAATATCGCCGAACTCGAAGCGGGGATCGCGTCGGCACGCAGCCGCGACATCCCGACTGTGATCGTCATCGACACCACCGCCGAACCCGGCCCCGGTGACGGGCTGGACGGCGCGGGGCATTGGTGGGACGTTGCCGTGCCAGAGGTCGGCGACACCGACAGGCTGCACGACGCCTATGCAAGCTATCTGGAAAACGCCGCGCAGCAGCGGCTCGTGAATTGAGGGTGACATGATCCGCTACGGCACCAATCCCATCGCCTGGTCGAATGACGACGACCAGAGCATCGGCGCGCATATCTCGCTGGAGGACTGCCTGTCCGACTGCCGCGAGATCGGCTTCGACGGTATCGAAAAGGGCCACAAGATGCCCTCGGATGGCGACGAACTGAAATCGGCCCTCGACGCTTACGGGCTGCGCTTCATCGGCGGCTGGCATTCGTCGAATATCCTGGCCACCGGCTCGACGCCGGAGGTCGAGCGCGCGGCGATGGACGCCCATATCGCCATGTCCAAGGCGGCGGGAAGCGATCTCATCATCATCTGCGAATGCTCGAATTCGGTGCATGGCAACGATCAGGTGGCGGCCAATGACCGCCCGATCCTGACCGATGACGAATGGGACCGGCTGATGACCGGTATCAACGATCTGGCCGCTCATGCCAGTGCGCAGGGAATGCGCTTCTGCTATCATCACCATGTCGGCTCCTGCGTCGAAAGCGCTGACGACATCGACCGTTTCATGGCGGCGGCCGGGCCGGATGTGTATCTGCTGCTCGATACCGGCCATGCAAGTTTCGGCGGCGCCGACCCGGAGGAACTGGCGCGCAGATATATCGACCGTGTCGGCCATATACATTGCAAGAATATCCGGCAGCCGGTGATGGAAACCGTCCGTGCCGAGGGGCTCTCCTTCATCGAAGGCGTCCGCCGCGGCGCCTTCACCGTGCCCGGCGATCCCGACGGCTGCGTGGATTTCGCGCCGGTCCTGCGCATCGCGGCGAAGGCCGGCTATGACGGCTGGCTGGTGATCGAGGCCGAACAGGATCCCGAACTTCGCGATCCGCGGCACTACCAGTCGATGGGCCATGACGCGCTGCGCCGTATGGCGGTGGAGGCCGGGCTGGACCGCGATGCGGCGGCATAAGCCCATGACAGAGCGGTGCGCCGACGCCCGGCTCGTCCGCGCCACGTCGCGGGCCGCCGGGCTGATCGCGATGCGCGGTAGGTGCGCGGTCAGTGTACGCTCTGTGTACGGCTTCTGCACGCTCTGTGCAGGCGGTTTCGCAGCAATCGCAGGGTGCGCGGCGATCCCGCCCCCGACCGGAGATCGTGCGCACCGCACGCTCCCGTTGCGCGGCCTCCGGTGTCCGGACTTCCAGAAAGGAAAACCTATGAGCCATCTTCTTCGCAAACCCTTCGGCACCCATGGCGAGGTGCATCGCATCACCCCCGAAGACGCCGGCTGGCGCTATGTCGGATTCGCGCTGCACCGCCTGCGGGCGGGCGACCGGGCGGAGGATATGACCGGCGACCGCGAGGTCATTCTGGTGATGGTCGAGGGCAAGGCGCGCCTCCACGCCGCCGGGCAGGACTGGGGCGCTTTGGGCGAGCGGATGGATGTCTTCGACAAGATCCCGCCGCATTGCCTTTACGTCCCGAACGGCCAGCAATGGCAGGCCGAGGCGACCACCGATTGCGTCATCGCCGTCTGTTCTGCGCCGGGACAGGGTGGCCATAAGGCGCGAAAGATCGGCCCCGACGGCATCACCCTGACCGAGCGCGGGAAGGGCACCAATACCCGCCACATCAACAACATCGCCATGGAAGATCAGGATTATGCTGACAGCCTGCTGGTGACCGAGGTCTTCACTCCCGCAGGCCATTGGTCGAGCTATCCCAGCCACCGCCATGACGAGGACGATTTCCCCCGCATCACCTATCTGGAGGAAACCTATTACCACCGCCTGAACCCGAAGGACGGGTTCGGGGTGCAACGGGTCTATACCGACGATGGCAGCCTCGATGAGGTGATGGCGGTGAAGGATGGCGATATCGTTCTGGTCCCTCGCGGCCACCACCCCTGCGGCGCGCCCTATGGCTTCGAAATGTACTACCTCAACGTCATGGCCGGCCCCCGCCGCAACTGGCGCTTTGTCCCCGCACCGGAAGTGGAATGGATCATGGAGAGGGATAAGGGGTAGGGCTTTCGTTCGGTACTGTAGGGCTGGTTCCTTGAGGACACGCGCGAGGAAGTATGACGCGACCAGCGCGACGACTGGCTTACCATTTGCCTCGGCCCCGCGACGCGGCGTCAGCGGGATATCCTCCGTGCCTTCTTCTTTACCAAAGATCGACCTTGACCCCGCCGTGTCAGTTAGACTCGGTCGCAGATCGTGATAGAATCCCCGTTGACGCATGTGTACCGTCACGCTCGGTTCTGCGCTATGCTCGCTGTAGTTCGCGGCGCATTATTCGGCCAGTCATCGTCCCCGCGCCGCGCCAGAGCGAATACGCTGTTTATGATCCTTTCCCGGATCACCATATTGCCGTGCCTTAAAAGCATCCGTGCATTCAATATCGTCTTGATCTGCAAGGCGGTTCCTTCGTTACCGTCGTTCGGCGGTTGATCTTTTTGCGGTATGCGAACCCTGCGAACCCAAAGGTGCGAACCCCGGGGAGCGAACCCAGAATTATTCCCTGATGCTAGCGGGCTTGCGCGCCTCTGCCCCCGCATAGGAGCGGTCCGGCGGAGGAACCAAGGCCGGGGGGCGGGGCTTCCGCCCGGCCTCACCTCGCCTGATCGTAGGTCGAATATGGGGCAAAACCCTTGATAATGTCGCGCCCCAAGTTCGACCCATTCGCGCCCTCACGGCATCCCGTTTGCACCCCCGCCGCGCGGTCTGACACCCGGTTCTGCACCGGTTGATTTTGCGCCGACGGACCGCGCTGGCTTTTTCTCAAGATTTTTCAGAGTCTTGGAGGCGGTCAACAGGCTCGCCGTCCAGCGCCGCCACGCGGTGGAGCGCACGCATCCAACATGGCGGTAGATGGTCTGCCAGCGATGGCCCTCGGCCCGCATCCAGACGATGCGCCGGTTGTCTGCGGCCGTTTGTTCGGTCTCACCGCCGATCAGTGCCAGCCAGTCCAGCACCTCCTCCATGCGCTGGATCTCGCGGGCATTGGGGATCACCCGCATTCGGGCCGGTTCATAGCCATAGGCATGCCTGGCCTCATGGACATAGTCCGGCCAGGACCTGCCGTAACCGCGTGCCCCGGAGGCGGGCGGGTTCGGCAGGCGCTTCAGCGTCAGCGCGGCCTCCTCGAAGCGGTCCTCGATTTCACGCGGCGTCATTGTCACCAGCCTTTCTGTGCGGGATGGGAACATCGCGCTCCGTCAGCCGGGCCTCGGTCACCAGATCGAAGCGCAGCAGCGTCCGAGCCATGGTGTTGGTCACCGCGGTCGGCGGCAGGTAGCGGTCGGAGTTGATCCAGTCGGCGAAGAACCGGTGCTGGGCGGTGATGCGGGGATCAGCTTCTCTGAGCAACCGCGCCTGCATGGCCGCTCGCACGGCGTCGGTGAAATAGGCCCAGGTCCGGATCGGGCTGATCCTGATCTGCGTGGTGCGCTTGGCGATGGTCGGCAGGATGTCTTCGTCGAGATCGATCCCCTCTCGCAGCCAGCTGTCGATCACATCGGCCGTGCCGGTGATCGCCGCCCGTGATGCCGGGCAGAGGCCGGAGCCTCCGGCGGCGAGGCAGCGGGTCTGGGATCTGTGTTATCCACAGACGCGGTCTGACCATCCGGCGTAGTAGTAAGGTTATAAGGATGGTTCGGGTGAATCTGGTTCACGGGGTCAGCCGGCCTCGTAGCGCCGTATCGGGCGCGCGTCGTGATTGATATCGCACCGTCTTCCGATCCACACCGGCAATCCAGCACGCCCGCCGTTCCGACAGCCCAAGCAGGGCTTTCAGATGCGCGACAGCCTCGCGCTTCACAGCGGGCCAATCGCCGGGAAGACAGTCCCCCGTACTGTTTTCTGGCTCGGCTCATAACCACTTTTTTGACAGCAGTTCCTTCATCGCTGCCACGTCAAGCATCTGCTCGGCCAGCAGCCGCTTCAGCTTGGCATTATCGTCCTCAAGCGCCTTCAGCTGCTTGGCCTCAGATACTGTCGTCCCGGAATATTTTTCTTCCAGGCATAAAAGCTGCCTTCCGACATGCCATGCTTGCGACACAGATCGGCACACTTTGCGCCAGCATCGTGCTCAGCCAAAATGCCAATGATCTGCTCTTCGCTATATCTCCGTTCGCTTCATGCTCCGTCCTCAAGTTGGGCCGGACTCTAATTGCAGCTGGAGGAAAAATCCCAGGGCAGGTCACCGACAAAATATAGGCAATCGAAATCTACCAGCAAACTCCAAGAACAAGCATGTAGATAGCAGTGTCAGAAAAAATTGTGACAGGCTCAGGTCAAATCCGTTGAAACGATAGTTTCCCATTATGCTTCAGAGCGAAAATCAAGCTTGCGACACAGTTTGCTGGCGGAAAGTACGCCAACAAGCCGCGTCTGAAAACCAGCACGCAAATCATGAAAACGACGCCAGTGATGATAGTTACCGGAAAGTCTGAAGTTGCAAGGTAGTTTTGCAGAGTCACCACTAGCCCCGCTCCGACCACTGGCCCGGCCAACGTACCGATACCCCCTAGGCTCCAGACCCATTGATTTCGGTCATCAGGCGTGATTCAGGGTCCGCAAGGAGACCTGAGTGATGAGCAACTTTTTCTGGCTGAGCGAAGCGCAGATGGAGCTTTTGACGCCGCTCTTTCCGAAGTCACACGGGAGGCCTCGCGTTGATGACCGGTGCGGTTCTGGTCATGGATAACGCAACATTTCACAAACGGACCGACACCAGAGAGATGATTGAAAATGCCGAACACGGCCTCGAATTCCTCCCGTCCTATTCGCCGGACCTCAATCCCATTGAGCCCAAATGGGCCCAGGCAATGGCCATCAGGCGGAGGACAGGACAGACGCCCGATGAAATCTTCGGCAAGACCTTTCGAACCAAACTGGGGTTGTTCGGCTATACAATAATCGCCGCCTCATCAGGCGCTTGCCTTGCGCACGCCTGCCGAGGTATTCAAATTAGCGGCTTAACCTGAGCAGATTCTGCTGGGTCGATACAAAGGCGCCTTCGCGCATCAAGCAGCAGGTCCGCGGCGGTTTGCCTGGCGGTCTCGTCGAACCGCGTGCAGATCCCCGACACGCATAGCGCGCCACGCAGTTCCCCGTCGCGAGAACTGATCCGTACCGCCACGGCGGCAACTTCCGGGTTACGTTCACCGACCGAGACGAAGATGTCGTCCGGGCTGGTGTCGGTCGCGCTGAGGGCATGGCCGGCTGCGCCCCGGTCGATGCTCAGCCGCGATCCTTCGTCGAGGTGGTGGCGGACGGGATTTGGGGAATTCTGACGGTAGAGACAGATCCGTTCCTCCTGTTCGCGGACATAGTAGGAGGCGGTTTCGCCCGTCAACTCGACTAGCTGGCGCAGCTCGGGGCGGACTTTTTCACCCAAGTCGAACCGGCGCCGGAAGAGCGCCCCCAAGCGCCAGACGTTCGAACCAAGCGCGTAGCGCTTCGACGGATCTCGGGCGATAAAACCAAAAAGGATCAGAGAGTTGAGGAGCCTCGGCAGGGAGCTTTTGGAAATGCCCGTCTCCCTGGAGATCTCGCTGAGACTGAGGGACATACGGTCCTCCGAGAAGGCATCCAAGATCGACAAAGCCTTTTCGACGGCTTCAACACGTTGTCCGCTGTCCATGATAATTGTTCCATTCAGCAAAACTCATGTTCCGTACTATGGACTTTCTGCCGCCGCCTGTCCAGTCTCCGGATCGTCGACAGGGAGGCTGTCGAACGAGGAGGAGAAAAGCTAATGACCAAGACCGTCTTTGCAGGTGCGCTTGCCGCGCTGGCCATTTCCACAGGGGCTGTGGCCGCCTTGGACTACCCGACCCGGACCATCGACATGGTGATCGCCTATAGCGCTGGCGGGGGGACCGATGTGGCCGCGCGCACCCTGGTGCCGTTCATAGAGAAGTATCTGCCGGGTGATGAGACCATAGCAGTCATCAACAAGCCGGGCGCGTCGGGCGAGCTGGGCTTCGCCGAGATCGCCAAGGCCGATCCCGATGGCTACACCATCGGTTTTATCAACACCCCGACCAGCATCACGATCCCGATCCAGCGCGAGGCGTCCTTCGCCTTCGACCAACTAAAGCCGATTGCCAACGTGGTCTTTGATGCAGGCTCACTGGTGGCGCTGCCCGACAACGACTTCGGCAACCTGGCCGGTCTGGTCGAGGACGCCAAGGTTGCGCCGGGCACTATCACCTATGGCACTACCGGTATCGGTTCGGATGACCACCTGTCGATACTGGCACTGCAGCGTACGGCGGGTATCGAGCTACGTCACGTACCCTTCGGCGGCTCGTCCGAGATCCGCGCGGCCCTGCTGGGCGGTCATATCGCTTTGGGCTCGATGAACATCGGCGAGGTGATCGACAGCGTGAACGAGGGCGAGTTGTCCACCTTCGGCCAGATGGGCGCCGATCGCTGGGAAGGCGCGCCCGAGGTGCCGACCTTTCAGGAGCAGGGCTTCGACGTGGTGTCGGGCGCCTATCGCGGCATCGGGGCCCCCGTAGGGCTGGATCCTGCGATCATCGAGATCCTGTCGATTGCCATCGGCGAAGCCGTTGCTGACGAGGAATTTCGCGCTGCCGCTGCCGAACAGGCGCTGCCGCTAAATTACCAGGGTTCGGATGAGTTCACCACGACGCTGACCGATCTGCAGGGCCTTTATCAAGCGCTGTGGGACGAGAACCCCTGGGTCGAGTGACATGAGCACGCGTGACGATATCTCCGTAGTGTCCTCCAGGGTGGTAGCGGCAGAACTTGCCGCCGCCCTCGGGATGGCAGCGGTCTTCGCCCTGTTGAGCTGGGTTGGCAGCGGTTTTCGCGGCGCGGCGGCCTACATGCCAATCGCCGTCTCGGGGTTGGGCTGCGTGGCGGCGCTGGCCTGGGCCGCTGGCCTGCTGCGCAAGCTGCCAAAGGTCGCGGCCGAAGAGGACGTGACGCTGTCGAAGGCCTCGCTGCGGCGCCTGGCCACCTTGGCGGTGCTGATGGTGGCCTTCGTGGTGACGATCCCGCATCTGGGCTTCTTCACTGCCATCCTGGTCTTCCTGACCGCCGCGCCCGCCCTGATGGGCCTGCGCCCGGCCTGGCAGGCTGCCCTGTCCGCGGCCGGTCTCTCGGTCCTGCTCTGGCTGATCTTCATTGTGCTGCTCGAAAGTCCCATGCCTGTGGACCTGATCTTCGGCAGCTGAGGAGTTAACCTTGGATATTTTGACACATCTGATGGACGGTTTCGCCGCCATCTTCACGCCTTTGGTCATCCTGGCCATGGTTGCCGGGACGGTGATGGGCGTCCTGGCCGGCGCCCTGCCGGGGCTTTCGGCGACCATGGGGATTGCAGTGCTCATCCCCTTCACCTTCGGGATGGAACCGCTGGTGGCACTTGGCCTGGTTGCGGGCATCTACAACGGCGCGATGTATGGCGGTTCCATCCCCGCCATTCTGCTGCGCATCCCTGGTACGCCTGCGGGCATCGCCACTGTCTTTGACGGCTACCCGATGACGCAGCAGGGCCGCGCCCGGCAGGCGCTGCGCGTTTCTCTCTATTCCTCTGCCTTCGGCTCCTTCGTCAGTGCTCTGTGCCTGATCCTGCTGTCGCCGCCTCTGGCTGCGCTGGCACTGAAATTCGGGCCGTCGCAATTTTTCTGGCTGGCGATCTTCGGGATGCTGTGCATCACTGCGGTGCTGGGCGGCTCGCTGTCCAAGGGGCTTATCTCAACCTGCGCGGGCCTGCTGATGGGCCTGGTGGGGGTCGACCAGATCACAGGCGCCGAACGATATACCTTCGGCTCGGCCCATCTGGTCTCGGGCTTCTCGATTATCGTCGTGCTGACGGGACTATATGCAATCCCCCCCGCGCTGGAACTGGCCGAGAAGGCGCTGCGCATCAACCGCAAGGATCTGGACACTGGCAAGAGCGCCGATGACGGGTTCAAGATGTTATCCCTGCTTCCGGTCTGGTTGCGCTCTTCGGTGATCGGCGTCATCGTCGGCATCATGCCCGGCGCGGGGGGCAACATCGCCGCCGTCATCTCGTGGAACGAGGCGCGGCGCCGCGCCAAGGCGGGCGATTGCTACGGCAAGGGCGACCCCAAGGGCGTAGCCGCCGCCGAATGCGCCAACAATGCCGATACTGCTGCGACGCTGATCCCCGCTCTGACTCTGGGTGTGCCGGGCTCCGCCGTGGCCGCAGTTATCATGGGGGTGCTGCTGGTGCATGGCCTGCGCCCTGGGCCCGCACTGTTCCGCGACACGGCCGAGATTACCTACGGCTTCATGATAGCGATGGGCGTGACCGCGCTGATGATGATCCCGATCGGGGCGCTCGGCTCGCGTCTTTTCATCAACGCGCTGCGCCTGCCGCCGCTGATCCTGGCTCCCGGCATCATCGTGTTGACCTCGATCGGCGTCTTCACGGTGGGCAACAGCATCGTCGAGGTCTGGATAATGCTGATCGTTGGCCTTGTCGGCTACGGCATGGAAAAGCTCCAGATCCCCACAGCGCCCGCCGTGCTAGCGATCATCCTTGGCCCGATGGCTGAATCCGAACTGCGCCGCTCGCTTCTAATCAGCGGCAACGATCCCGCGATCTTCTTCACCGGTGTGGTGAACTGGATCTTCATCCTGCTGATCGCGCTGATGCTGGCGCTGCCCCTCATCCGCCGGCGCAAGGCGCGCCGCGCCGGGACCGACAAAGATAAGGTGGAAACATGACAAAGTACCTCAACTACATCGACGGCACATGGGTCGAACCCGCGTCGGGCCAGTGGATGGATGCGGTCGAGCCGTTCTCCGGAAAGATCTGGGCCCAGGTGCCGCAGTCGGATGCCACGGACGCGGACCGGGCGGTGCGTGCAGCCCATGCGGCGATGGACAATCCCGACTGGGCGGGCCTAACACCGACCACACGCGGGGCCCTGCTACGTCGCTTCGCCGACTACATCCAAGCCAATTCCGATCGCCTGGTCGAGGTCGAACAGCGCGACAATGGCAAGCTGGTGGCCGAGGTGAAGGGCCAGGTTGCCAACATGGCGCAATGGCTGAACTACTACTCGGGCCTGTGTGATAAGGTCGGCGGCCACGTGGTTCCGATCAACAAGCCGGGTGTGTTCAACTACGTGAAATACGAACCCATCGGCGTGGTGGTGGCGATTACCGCCTGGAACTCTCCGCTGTCGCTGACCGCCTGGAAACTGGCGCCGGCGCTGGCGGCGGGTAACACCATCGTCATCAAGCCGTCCGAATTCGCCTCTGCTTCGGTTCTGGAGCTGGCGCGACTGGCCGATGAGGCCGGGATGCCGAAGGGTGTGATCAACGTGGTCACAGGCCTGGGCGGCGAAGTGGGCGAGGCGCTTGTCTCGCACCCGCTGACGGCGAAGATCGCCTTCACCGGCGGCGAGACGGGCGGGCGCCATGTGGCCATGGCCGCCGCCCGGCATTTCAAGCCGGTCACGCTGGAGTTGGGTGGCAAGTCGCCCAATATCGTCTTCGACGATTGCGACCTGGATCAGGCCGTGAATGGCGCCATCGCGGGCATCTTCGCCGCTGCAGGCCAGACCTGCATGGCAGGCAGCCGGGTGCTGGTACAGAAAAGCGTTCTGGAGCCTTTCCTGAAGATTTTCACGGCCGCGGCCGAGGCCGCGAAGATCGGTGATCCGGCGGATCCTGAGACCCAGATCGGCCCGATCTGCACCCGTCCGCAGTTCGAGAGGGTCCAGGCGATGATCGCCATGGCCCAGGACGAAGGTGCGCGGCTGGTCACTGGGGGCGAGGTGGTCAGTGGTCCTGATCTGGGGCAGGGGCAGTTCATCCGCCCCACGGTCTTTGCCGATGTCACCAATGACATGCGCATCGCCCGCGAGGAGGTCTTTGGCCCGGTCGCCAGCGTCATCGCCTTCGAGACCGAGGAGGAGGCCTATGTGATCGCCAACGACACCGACTATGGTCTTGCGGCCGCCGTCTGGACCCGTGACCTAGCCCGAGCCATGCGCGCTGTCGACCGGATCCGCGCGGGCACCGTCTGGGTGAATAACTATCGTACCACCAGCTTCGCTACCCCCTTCGGTGGCTACAAGCTGTCGGGCATCGGGCGCGAAGGCGGTATGGACGCCTTCAAGGACTACCTTGAGACCAAGAGTGTCTGGATCACGCCCGAGCCCAACCGTTCCAATCCTTTCGTGCTGGGGTAAGCCGATGAAACTTCCCGACCATTCCCGCGCGGCGGTCCTGCGTCAGTACGGCGCCCCGCTGAAGATCGAGGACGTTCCCGTCCCTCAGAAGATCGAGCCCGGCGCGATCCTGGTGAGGACCGATTGCTGCACCATATGTGGCACCGACGTGCACCTAGCCAACGGCGCCCTGGCGCGCCCCGTCGAACTGCCGGTGATCGTCGGCCACGAGATGACTGGCACCGTCGCCGCAATTGGCCCCGGCTCCGAGCGCGACAGCGTCGGCCAGGACCTGCGCGTCGGCGACCGCATCACCTGGACCCGCACCAACTGCGGCCATTGCTACATGTGTACTGTCGCGGCCAAGCCGACCCTGTGCCAGAACGCCCGCGCATATATGTACGAGACGATGGAGCGCTTGCCCTACCTATTGGGGGGCTTCTCCGAATATGTCTACGTGCTGCCCGAATCCGGTCGGGTGAAGGTGCCCGACAGCGTCGCCAGCCCGCTAGCCAGCATGGCCAGCTGCGCCTTCCGCTCGGTCATCCACGCGGTGGAGGAACTGGGTGAGATCCGGCATACCGACACGGTGGTGGTACAGGGCACGGGCCCCCTAGGCCTTCTAGCCACCGGCGTGGCCCGGATGTCCGGTGCGCGGCGGGTGATCGCCATCGGTGCGCCGGATGTCCGGCTCGACCTGGCCCGCGCCTTCGGCGCCGATGACGTGCTGTCGGTTGAGACAATGTCGGCTGAGGACCGTCAGGCCTTCGTGCTGGAGGCAACCGAGGGACGTGGTGCCGATGTGGTGATGGAGTTTGCGGGCATCCCGCAAGCCTTCACCGAGGGGCTGCAACTCGCGCGGCGTGGCGGCAGCTACGTGCTGGTCGGCCAACTGGGGCAGGGCGAGGTGACGATCAAGCCATCGACCTTCGTAAACCGCAATCTGAGGGTACTGGGCTCGCTGGCGGGCGGCGCCAAGGATTACTGGGCCGCGATGGAATTCATCCGTCGTCACGGCGCCGACCTGCCTTTTGAGCGGCTGATCTCCAACCACTATCGGCTGGACCAGGTGAACGACGCACTGGCGGCGATGAAGCAGCAGACCGAGGTCAAGCCGGTCGTCACCTTCGCGGAGGGCGCATGACCCAGGACAACAAAGCCACCTCTCCGCTTTCCGATGTCCGGGTGCTGGACATGACAAACGTGCTGGCGGGCCCATTCGCCTGCCAGCAGCTGGCACATTTGGGTGCCGAGGTCATCAAGATCGAGATCCCAGGCCGGGGCGACCTAGCGCGTCAGCTGGGCGCGTCGCGTGCGCTTTCGGCGGATTTGATGGGCGTGTCCTTCCTGGCGCAGAATGCCGGCAAGGGTTCGGTCGAGCTGGATCTAAAAAGCGCCGAGGGCAAGGTGGATTTCCTGACCCTGGTCGAGACCTCGGACGTGGTGGTCGAGAACTTCCGCCCTGGAGTGATGGATAGGCTGGGCCTGGGCTGGGAGCTGCTCCGCGCCCGCAAGGCCGACTTGATCTATTGCGCCATTTCGGGCTTCGGGCAGACAGGCCCTTGGGCCAAGCGCCCGGCCTATGACCAGATCATCCAGGGCGCGGCGGGGGTCATGGCCGTCACCGGCACGCCCACGGTCAACCCGCTGCGCGTGGGTTTCCCGGTGGCTGACACCATCGGCGGGTTAACCGCCGCCATGTCGATCTGCGCTGCCCTGGCGGATCGCAGCGAGGCGCGCTTCATCGACGTTTCCATGCTGGAGGCGACAGTGGCGACAATGGGCTGGGCTGTGTCCAACTGGCTGGTGGCGGGCGTGCCGCCTGCGGTGATCGGCAACGAGAACATGACGGCGGCCCCCTCGGGCGCCTTCCGGACCGGCGATGGCCTGCTGAACATCGCTGCCAATGAAAGCCGCCAGTGGGAGGCGCTTTGCCGTCACCTGGGCCGCGAGGATCTGCTGAGCCATCCCGACTATAGCCAGCGCGATGACCGCAAGGCCAATCGCGAGGCCCTGCGGGCCGAGATCGAGGCAGCCCTGGCCGCCAAGTCCGCCCGCCAGTGGGAGTCCGAGTTGAACCCGCTTGGCGTGCCTGCGGGCGCGGTCCTGAAGGTTGAGGAAGTGCTGGCCTCTGATCACCTGTCCGAACGCGGGCTGGTGCGCGATTTCGGCGCCTTCGAGGGCGCACGCGGTGGGCGGCTGTCGCTGGTCGCCTCGCCGGTGAAGATTAACGGCGAGCGGCCCTGTGTCGCGGCCCCGCCGCCCCGGCTGGGCCAGGATGGAGACCGCTATCTGGGGCAGCAGCGAAAGGTGGTGGGCGATGACTGAGGCGACGAAAGCTACGGCGACGGACAAGGCGGTTTCGGACTGGTGGACTACCTCGATCATCCGGATGGAACCGGGCGTGATCAAGTTTCGCGGCCATCCCATCCAGGATCTGATCGGCACCGTCAGCTTCCCGCAGATGATCTGGCTGATGCTGCGCGGCGACGTGCCGAGTGAGGGCCAGGCGAAGCTGCTGGAAGCGGCGCTGGTGGCCTCGGTCGATCACGGGCCGCAGGCTCCCTCGATCGCAACGGCGCGCATGGCCATCACCTGCGGCGTGGGTCTGAACAACGCCATGGGATCGGCGGTCAACGTGCTGGGTGATGTCCACGGCGGCGCCGGGGAACAGCTGGTCGAGCTGTTCGAGCGGATCGACGCGGCGGGCGGTGTGTCGGCGGTGCCCGAGATGCTGGTGGCATTCCGCGCCGAGAAGGGCAAGTTCGTGCCGGGCTACGGGCACCGCTTCCACAAGGACGGTGATCCGCGCACACCGCGGCTGCTGGGGCTGGTCGATGATCTGGTCGCCCAGGGCGAGATCTCGGGCCGTTTCGTCGCCATTGCCCGGGCCATCGAGGCCGAGCTGGCGGGCCGGACGCATGGTGTGCCGATGAACATAGACGGCGCCACGGCGGTGATCTTCGCCGAGCTGGGCTTCGCCTCACCGCTGGCGCGCGGCATCTTCTGCCTGTCGCGCTCGGTCGGTATTTTGGCCCATGCTTGGGAACAGAAACAGCAGGGCGGGCGCAACAAGGGGCCAATGCCGCCAAGCTATCTGTGGACCTACAGGGACGACTGAGAACGCGGTCCGCTGCTGCGCGCCGCGCCCTCGTCCTGTCATCGCTGGCGAAGGCAGGAATTTGGATCTGGCAATCCAATGGCTTTAGGCTAGGTGTCTCAAACTTTCGGCATTGCGGGGGGGGCGTCCGCTTCGGTCAGCACGATCATCTCGGGCATGATCCCGATCTTCATAGTCATCTTCGCGGCGATCCGATTGGGGCAGGCCGTGTCGCCAAGGCAGAAGTTGGGGCTCGCCGGCGCGCTGGACTGGTTCGGCGAAAGCGGCGCGGATGCGGAAGTGCCCGATGAGCGGACGATCCGGCGCAGGCTGGGGCCGATCTGGAAGAGGCTGCAGGACGCGGAGTGACAGCCGCCGTCCAGCTTGGATCAGGCGCTTTTGCGCGCCTGATCCTCTGCATCATGGACCAGCACGGGTTTTGGCCGGAAGGCGCTAGCCACCGCATCGACACCGGCGCGCAGCGGCGAATCCATCAGATGGGCATAGCGCGCCGTGGTCTGGGTCTGGCTGTGGCCCAGCAGCTTGCCGATCATTTCCAGCGAGGCACCGCCACTGACCAGCAGCGAGGCGAAGGTGTGGCGCAGGTCGTGAATGCGCACGTCCTCGATGCAGACCTGCTTCTGGATCTGTTTCCAGAACCGGCGGATTTCCTTCACCGGCTCGTCGGGCACGTCGCCCGGGAACAGCAGTGGGCAGCCGCGTGGCACCAGCAACTGCCGCTGGCGCACAATCGCGGTGGCTTCATCCGAGATCGGCAGGCGGTGGATCTTCCGCTGCTTGGTCATGCTGGCGGGCTTCGACCAGCTGAGATGTTCGAGGTTGAAATGCTCGAACCGGGCCTGCCGGACCTCGCCGACCCGTGCCCCTGTCAGCATGCAGAGCCTGATGATATCCGCCGCACGTCGATCCTCGGCGGCGTCCAGCGCTGCGGCGAGCTTGCGAATTTCCTCCTGCGACAGGAACCGCTCGCGCGGGTTCTCGATCCGCCGACGAAAGCCAGAGGCCGGATTGTCCTCGCGCCAGCCCCAACTCTGCGCATAGGTGAACATTTTGCGCAGCACTTCACCGACCCGGTTGGCGCGGATGGGCGTGGGTTTCGATCCCTGCAGCTTGCGCGCCCGGTTGTTGGGCTTCTGCTTGTGTGGCCGGGCGCGGCCCTCGGCGATCCGGTTCAGAAGCTTTTCCACATCATAGGGTGTGATTTCGGTGACGAGGCGGTTGTTCCACTCCGGGCCGACCAGCTTGGTAAGCATCGACCGCTGATCCGAGGCGTTGGTCTTCGCCAGATTGGGCAGATGCACCTCGACATAGCGGTCTATCAGGTCACGTACACGCGGTGCCTCGCGCCCGTCCTCCTTCGCGCCCAGCGGATCGCCCCCGGCATCGATGTCGCGGCGCAACTCCTTCGCGCGTTCCCGCGCTGCCGCCGTCGACCATTCCGGCCAGCGCCCCAGCGTCATCCGCCGTTGCCGCCCGGCATGGTGGTAATCCAGCGTAAAAGCCCGGTTACCGGAGCGGTAGATGCAGATCGCGAACCCCCGCACCTCGCTGTCGAAAATCTGATAGTCCCGACCCGGTTCAGGCACTGCCTCCCGCACCGATTTTTCGTTCAGTCTCAATCTCTTCACTGTCAATCGGCATCCAATCGTGACCCCTTATCGGCGTCCAAAATTGACCCCTCTGGAGCTGAGCTGGCCCGTCGCTGCGTAGTCTTCATGTAACGCCGCGGCGACGGGCCAGCGGGGGTTCCGCTTGCCCTACGCCCGGTTCTTGAAGCGCCAGCTTTCGTTGCCGGTTTCGACGATCTCGCAATGATGGGTGAGCCGGTCGAGGAGCGCGGTGGTCATCTTGGCGTCGCCGAAGACGCTGGGCCATTCGCCGAAGGCGAGATTGGTGGTGACGATGATCGAGGTCCGCTCGTAAAGCTTGCTGATCAGATGGAATAGGAGCTGGCCGCCGGTCTGGGCGAACGGGAGATAGCCAAGTTCGTCTAGGATCAGGAAGTCGAGGCGGGAGATCAGTTCCGCGGTCCGGCCCTGTCGTTCGGCCCGGGCTTCGGCGTCGAGCTTGTTCACTAGGTCGACGACGTTGAAGAAGCGGCCCCGGCGGCCGTTTCGGATACAGGCGCGCGCGATGCTGACCGCGAGATGGGTCTTCCCAGTCCCGGTTCCGCCGATCAGCACGAGGTTGCGCTGATGATCGAGGAGGTCTCCGGTGGCCAAATCGCGGATCAGGGTCTCGTTGACCTCGGCGGCCGCGAAGTCGAACTCGTCGACTTCCTTGGCCAGCGGCAGTTTGGCGATGGTCATCTGGTATTTGATCGAGCGCACCTGCTTCTCACTGATCTCGGCGGTCAGCAAATCGCCGATGATCTGCTGTGGCTCGTGCTGTCGCTTGACCGCTGTGGTGATGATCTCGTCGTAGGCCGTCCTCATGCCGTAGAGCTTCAGCTGGCCCATGGCGTCCAGCACCTGTGATCGTTCCATTTGTTGTCCTCCTCAGGCTGTCATAGCGGTCGCAATTGGCGGCGGGTTTGCGGCCCAGCTTCAGCGCATCCGGCGTCGTGATCGTCAGGGGTGGCGGCGGTTCGCGGTGACGCGCCAGGATGTTCAGCACGACGCCGGCGGAATGAACGTTGTGAGACAGGGCCTCCGCACAGGCGGCTTCGACGGCGTCCAGGCCATCGGTGAGCACAGCCCCGAGGATCTCGACCACCTGACGGTCACCGCCGGGCTGGCGTTCTAGCCTGCGCTGCAACCGGCACAGGGCTGGAGGCAGGTCCCACTCCTTGAACGGCGCCCCGTTGCGCAGGGCACCAGGTTTACGCGCCAGAACCGGGATGTAATGGAGCGGGTCGTAGATCGCCTTGCCACGACCGAAGGCCCGATCATGGCGAGCCACGACCTGACCATCCTGCCAAAATTCCAGCCTGTCGGCATAGGCGCGGATCTCGACGGGCCGCCCGACCGCACGGGCGTCGACCGAGTAGCGGTTCTTGTCGAAGCGCACGAGACAGGTCTTGGAGACGGAGGCCGGCACTGCATGGAAGCCGTCGAACGGGCCGATATAAGGCACCAGGCTCGGACGCTCCTCCTCGAACACCTCCCAGATCGTCCTGTCCGGAATGTCGGGGTGTTTGTTCGCCTTGGCATAGGCAATGCATCGGTCCTCGAGCCAAGCGTTCAGTTCAGCATAGGATTTGAACTTCGGCCGCGGCACGAAGAACCGCCGCCGGAGCACGCCCACCTGGTTCTCGACCTGACCTTTCTCCCAGCCTGAGGCGGGCGTGCAGGCAGCCGGCTCGACCAGATAGTGCCCGCACATCTGCTGGAACCGGCGATTGTAGGCGCGATCCTTGCCGACAAAGATCGTGTCCACCGCCGTCTTCATGTTGTCATAGATGCCCCGGGCACAGGCTCCGCCGAAGAACGCGAAGGCCCTGTCATGCGCGTCGAACACCATCTCCTGCGTCTCGCGCGGATACGCCCCAACGAACGGCATCCGGCTGTGGCACAGCCGGACATGGGCGACCTTGACCGTCGTGGTCACGCCATCGAGGATCACGATCTCATGGCTCCAGTCGAATTGGTAGGCCTCACCAGGATCGAAGATCAGCGGGACATAGGCTGAAGCCGATGCCTCCTGCGTTACCTTCGACCAACTGGCCGCATAGCGCCGGATAGCATCATAGCTGCCGTCATAGCCACGGTTGCGCAGCTCCTCGTAGACCCGGATCAGCGTCAGGCGTTCGCGCTTCGGCCGCCGCGCATTCTCGGCCAGCATGTCGTCCAGTGCAGACCGCCAGGGATCGATCTTCGGACGCGGTTGCGTCGTGCGGTCATAGGTGAATTCGGTCGCGCCCGATCTGATGACTTTACGCACCGTGTTCCGAGACAGCCGCAACTCACGGCAGATCTGCTTGATCGACTTGCCTTCGACGAAATGCGCGCGCCTGATCTTCGCGATCGTTTCCACAACCAACATCCCCTGACTGCTCCCTCATGCTTTTGAGGAAGCTTCTGATCAGAATTATCAGGGGGGTCACTTTTGGACGCCGATCACCCCAAGATAGGGGTCAGTTTTGCATGCCGTTCCACACGGAACAGCTTCAGGGCGCAGGACCAAGGTATAATGATGGGCTGAAAAGCGACATTCAAAAATTGAAAGGAAAAACAGTGGTTTATGAATTTTATTGGTGGGCGACCCTGGAATCCCATTTTCTCATTTTCCTCAATGATTGTTGCTGGGAATGCCAACTTGCTGCCCCTGCTGAGGCGGTCTAGCTGGCGGCCATGGAGATCCCAGCTGAAATGCTGCGCCTGAAAGGCAACTGACCCCGGTTTGCGTTCACCGTCGCAACCGGGGTCTCTTTTCATTCTGACACTTCGTCGTAGGTATGCGATTGCCGATTAGGCACGGCACGCATTACGGGTGCATGTGGATACCGGCTAGCTACAGCATCACGAATACGGTCCGCGATTTCAGGGCGCGTTTTCGCTCCCAAGATAATTCTGTCAACGGCTTCTGGCGGAAACTTAAGCAACTGTATTGGATCGTCGGCGTTCCCAACGGTCAAATCGGCTTCACCATTCTTGATATAAAGCCGCCATTCACGTTCGTATGCCCAATCCGTTGTCTTTGATATGAATGCCGCCTGCGGGTTCTCAAGTGGTTCGTCAAGTTTCCCGTCGAAATATGCGACCTTCTGCAACCGGGTCTTTTCCCCGTTCTTGCGCTGGTGGAACCACGCGTTCTCTGTATCGAACGCAACCACAAAACCCGCGTTGTTGTCGGCGTAGTGTGCCCACATGGGCGGACTATCCATCCGTTCAGAGAGAGAAAAGCAAAGCAGGTCACGACCCAACTTTTCCAAAAGCTTCTTGGCGTTTTCAGGATCGTTGAAGTGAGGAACTAGCATCGTGTCAACGGCTTGCTGCATCTGTTGCCGCAGCATCCCCATGAAATTGCCGCCGTAGTGTTGTTCGGCAATTTGCAGAGCCAAATCAGGGGGCAAAAAACCTAAGCCGTTTTCTTTGAGCATGTCCGCCGTCAGTTTGCGAACCGATTCTTCGGACAGGGTGTTGTCCATCTGCTCAGCAAGCATGGACAGCATCTTCGGCCCGGCCAGCTTGTCGAACGTCGAACGAACTTCAAAAGTATCGTTCGTGTCTAGCAGTGGCGTAAACCGCACTGTGCCGCCTTCAAGAACGTTTCCGACACGCTCAGCGGACAGATATTTGTAGAGATAGCGCGGCGGTGGGGGCGGATTGTCGAAATCGTCTAGGCTAAAAGTATCCATGTTACGCACTTTCTACGTCGTCTATCGCGGCATTCATACCGCAACAGACAGGGTGAAACAGCGCCTCAAAGCCCTGAACGTCGCATGGGTAGTTCATGGGTAGTATGAACTGAGCACCAATTTGCCTAATGAAATCAATGCATAGTGGCGGAGACGAAGGGATTCGAACCCTCGATACCGTTTCCGGTATGCACCCTTAGCAGGGGTGTGCCTTCGACCGCTCGGCCACGTCTCCGTCGACGCGTTTAGCAGTGGCAAGCGGGCAATCTCAAGCGGAAAATGCTGATGATGCTTTGCAGAGTGAGCGGGTGGTGCTGATCATTAAGGTGTGACCGACTGGCATTAGCGTCGAATTGATCACTAGAACCACCAGCTTGAGATGATCACAGGCCGAGCCTGATATTTTTTCACATGACAGCCAGATGGAAAACACAACTGGCTGTCATGAAAGCTTTGATAACCGGCTCAGACGGGTCACCCCAGGGTCGGTATTACTGGCACTGCGCCTTGGCGGCATTGGTCGCGGCGGTGATGCCCGACAGGCTGAACGTGTCGACTGTTCGGGTTCCGCGAGACGACATGCCGGTGACGGTTGCCTCTGCACCTGCGCGGAGGGCGGCAATCAGACGTGCGTCCTCTGCGGAAGAGCCGGTCCAGGCGTTTTCGCCTTCCGTGAACAGGTCGAAACCCTGCCCGCCGATATTGACCGAAACTGTCGAGCCGGGGTTGAAAGGATATCCGCCGGTGAAGCTGACCTCTCCGGCTGAGCCGGGACGATAGGCAACATAAAGGCGGATGTCGCCCCGCTGGACTTCCACTGTCTGGCCGTCCTTGGTGTTAACGGTGGATTTGGGCGGAGAGACCGCCCAGCATTCGCGGGGGCTGCTGCCGGCGAATACTGTCCAGTCGCCCTCGGTTGCGACGACGTTGGTGGAATCCTGTGCCTGGGCGGCCCCGGAAAAACCGGCTGCAACTGCCAGAATTGCGGCAGCGCCGCGCAGCGTATTCATGTTCATCTTCTGCCTCCTGCCGATAGCGTTCTTAACGATGCCTGTGGCCTTTGCTACGTTCTGCCGTCAAGATAACGCCAAATACAGGCGCGAAAAAAGCCCATTCGGCAGGAAATCGCGTATTTGTCAGGAAAATGAGAGGAAGCAGAAACATGCCGGCGGCGGAACTGATCGAAATTTGGCGCGGTGGGCTGCGTGAAGGCGTCCATCGAGGGCATGCAGTCATCCATGACGGGCGGGGCATTGTCGAGGCATGGGGGGATCCGTCGGCGATCATCTTTCCTCGTTCTTCGTGCAAGATCATTCAGGCTCTGCCGCTGGTCGAATCAGGTGCGGCGGATGCTGCCGGGCTGGGGGCCGAGCAGCTTGCCCTGTCCTGTGCCTCACATAGCGGAGCGGCCTTGCATGTCGGAAAGGTCCGCTCCTGGCTTGAGGGCATGGGGCTTTCCGAGACCGATCTACGCTGCGGCTGTCACATGCCGTGGAACAAGGACGAAAACCGGCTGCTGACCTGCGGCGATCATGCGCCCAGTCAACTGCACAATAACTGTTCCGGAAAACATGCGGGGTTCTTGTCCTGGGTGCGGCATGAAAAGGCCGGGCCGGAATATGTCGAGCTGGATCACCCGCTCCAGCAGGCGATTCGGTCGGTTACTGCCGAGGTTACCGGCGAAGAGCCGGCCGGTGTCGGGATAGATGGTTGCTCTGCGCCGAATTTCGCCGGCTCGATTACCGGACTGGCCCGGGCAATGGCTGCTTTCGCTCAACCGAAAGAGGATACGCGTGGACAGGCCATGTCCAGGTTGGTGCAGGCGATGTGCACCTATCCGGAGCTTGTCGCGGATGAGGGTCGTGCCTGCACAGAGTTGATGCGGGCAATGGGTGGTCGCGTCGCCGTTAAAACCGGCGCGGAGGCTGTGTTCATTGCGATTATTCCCGATCGCAAGCTTGGGGTGGCGGTAAAGATCGAAGATGGCGGAACGCGCGCATCCGAGGCTGCGATCACGGCGCTTCTGGTTCATCTCGGCGTGCTGGACAAGGCGCATCCTGTGGTCGGGAAATTGCTGACCGGGCCGATGGTCAACTGGCGCAGCATAGAGGTCGGCGGCCTTCGTCTGGCGAGCGGGTTTCCGGTCTGAGCGTTCAGCATAGGAAATATGGGCCGAAGCGGGCGTTCTAACGTCAGATGGGCAGAAATATCGATGAAATTGCCTGCGCCCTGACCGAAGCTCTGTCGGGTCCGCATTGCGGACGCTTCCGGGTGTTGGTTTTTGCCAACGTCTTCTGCATTTACGCTCTGCCTGCCGGTCGCGATGGCGCGGGTAGCTGAGCGAAGGCTTTGCACTCAACGCCAATCGCCCGCCTTCAAACCAAAAAACCCGCCTCGTCTCCGGGGCGGGCCTCAGTTTTTGACCCTTTCGGGCCGTGTCCGTCGCAATTAACCCTGACGGGCTTTGAAGCGGCGGTTGGTCTTATTGATAACGTAGATCCGGCCCTTGCGGCGCACCACCTGGCAATCCCGGTGGCGGCTCTTGAGCGAGCGGAGCGAGTTACGAACCTTCATCGGCCTTCTCCTCATCGCGGCGCTCAGCCAAGCGCCTTGAAACTGAAATACCCCCGGCCCATGTCCGGGGGCGCGAAAATGGTGGGCGGTACTGGGATCGAACCAGTGGCCACTACGATGTCAACGTAGTGCTCTACCGCTGAGCTAACCGCCCGTTCCCGTGCGATTCGGCCCGGACGGGGCGCAGATTCGCGTCGGTTCGGGGGTCTATATAGGCACTGCTTTGGGGTTTCAAGGCAGTTGGCGACAGAAATATGCGACGCTATAAGCGTGGTATTGAGTTATGCCGCCTCGGTGCGCAAACCGAAGCAATTTATGGATTTGGCACCAATGATGGATTCTCACGGCTATATACTGCGGCAGCCGCAGGTCTGGGAAAGCGGCGTCATTTTCTGTTCGCCGCATTCGGGCCGTGAATTTCCTGACTGGTTTTTGCAGGAATCCCGCCTTGATGTCGCCGCGCTGCGGTCAAGCGAGGACGCGTTTATCGACCGGCTGATAGAACCTGTGCTGGACGCGGGCGCGGTGACGCTTGCCTCGCGGGTGCCGCGCAGCATCGTGGATCTGAACCGGGGTACATCCGAGCTTGATCCCGAAGCCGTTCAGTGCGGTCCGCACCGGCCGACGACGCCGCGTGCACATGCCGGGCTGGGTGTCATTCCCCGGGTCGTGTCCGGTGCCAGGCCGATCCGGAACGCACCTATTCCTATGGCCGAGGCCAAGCGCCGGATCGACACCTATTGGCGACCTTATCACGCCGCTTTGCGCGAGTTGGTCGAGCAGGCCATGTCTCGTTTCGGCTGGGCGATCATCATTGACATGCACTCGATGCCGCATGAAGCGGTCAGTCACATGGTGCCGCCGCTTCCCGAGGTCGTTATCGGTGACCGGCACGGCGTCAGTTGCGGGGCGCAGCTTCGCGAGAATGTCGGTCATCTGTTCCGTCAGGCGGATTTCAGATTGCGGTTCAATGCTCCGTTTTCCGGTGCTTATGTCGCCAACGCATATGGCCGCCCCTCGCAGGGTGTGCATGTGCTCCAGGTGGAAATCGACCGCGCCCTGTATCTTGATGAGACCCGCACCGAGCCGTCTCGGCAGTTCGATGCCTTCGCTGCACGGCTCGGTCATGTCCTGACCCGGATCGCCCGGCTTCGCCCGGATCAAAGCATCGTTAAGGTCGCTGCCGAGTGAGCGATCCCCTGACGACGCCGGTATTCTGGGCTGAAGGAGACGATTTTGCCGCGGCCAAGCTGATACTGACCATCGACGATGCTGTGCTGGTTTATCTGCGCGATGATTTCGATCATATTCCTTAGCCGGCCCACTGTGATCTGCCCGGAGGAGGCAGAGAAGGCGACGAAACGCCCGAAGAATGCGCATTACGTGAGTTGCAGGAAGAGTTCGGGTTAACGCTGTCGCCGGATCGACTCGAATCGCGGACGGCGTTTCGCAGTCCTTTAGATCCAGATCTCGTTTCGGTCTTCTATACGGGCAGGCTCAGTGGCACTGATATCGAGAATATCCGTTTCGGAGATGAGGGCCAGTACTGGCAGCTTATGCCGGTCAGAGAGTTTATAATTCACCCCCGGGCCGTGCCACATTTCCGCAAACGTGTTGCTGTGCTTCTTGGCGATCAAATCATCTGACTGATGGTTTTTCGTGCAGTTTTCTTATAGTATTTGATTTTTATTAATCAATAATTAACCATACTTTCAGTCACTTAATTGACTTGAGCCTGGCGTGTCGGTCATGTTCGGCATGGAAATAACCATCAGGGCATGATGAAGATGCGATCGACGGCAGGGCGTTGCTCTGCGATCAGTGCTGGTCATTCGAGTACCGGCTCTTTTGCAGGGTTTGTCCGATCTACTGTTGCTCCCGGGGAGGGGCGTCACTCAGGATCGGCTCTCCGAGCACTTGCGCAACGGGTGATTCTGAGCGGTCGAACTGTACGGAGGATGTGCGGAAATGTGCCTAAACTGTTCACGATCTCGTCGGAAAATCGGATTTTTCGCCATATTTGGGTATTGTTAAAAACTTGTAAATCCATTTTTCTTTCGCCCTTGAGGCTACCGGATCCGGCACGAAACCGGCCTGTCGATCTCAGGAAAACGAGATGAAGATTGCCGCAGCTACGGCGTTGGCGGCAGTCATCGCTACGTCAACGTCATCTTACGGCAAGAAGCCGCCGCCGCTCCGGCAGTGCGATTGGCAGTTCTTCGGGCGATGCGTCATTAAGTGCTGTCGCGACCTCATGAAGTCGGTTGCTGACAACAGCAACATCTCACTGAACTCGGGTGTTTTCAAGGTGCTTAAAACATTGTTACAATTAGATAATATTCTAACGAGTCAAGCGTAACGAAGGTAGCCAGATGATCCCGCGTCGCAGTTTAGCAGATGTCGTTTTCGAGCGGCTTGAGCAATCCATCAAGTCGGGCGCCTATGCGGACGATGAACGGCTGCCGACAGAACACGAACTCGCCGCCGAGTTCGAGGTGTCCCGCCCGATCGTGCGCGAGGCACTCCGGCGGCTGCGCGAACGCGGGCTGATCTATTCAAGGCAGGGCGCCGGAAGTTTTGTGCGCACGCAGGGGCTCAGAAACCCTCTGGGATTCGGCATGCTGGAAAATGTCGCCGACCTGCTTGCTTGCTATGAGTTTCGTTTAACCATAGAGCCTGAGTCGGCTGCTCGTGCGGCAGAGCGTCAGACCGCAGAAAGTCTGGCAGAGATCACATCAGCGCTTGAACTAATGCGCGACGCCACCAACCGGCAGATCCATCGCGATGACGCGGATTTCCAGTTTCATCTTGCCGTGGCATTGGCCAGCGAAAACAGCTATTTCTCGACCGCGCTTGGGGCGCTGAAGGATCATATCGCCGCTGGCATGAAGTTCCACGGCGCTTCGGCCAAGCGCGAGACACATGGTCTTGTGCGCATTCTTGCCGAGCATACGCAGATTTTCGAGGCTATCCGGGATGGTGACAGCGAAACTGCGCGTCGGCGTATGCGTGAGCATCTTCTTGGATCACGCGAGCGGCTGTTTGAACGCCGTAGGCCTGAACCTGCGGCCTGACGCCGGTATTTTCTACATACCCTGATCTCAAGATGGAACGGACGATACCGTTTCAGTCGCAGCTTGCTGGGCCATAGCTGAAAGCAGTCTGGTGCCATAGGCTTATGCAATTGCGGCGATGATGATTTGTGACATAGGCAGCAGCGAAAAATCGTCATAAGAATGTTATGCTGCCAGCAAGGATCCGGCTGGTTCGGGGCTTGTTCGTGCCGTCAGGGATAGCCAGGGAGGTGGTTGTGTTAACTTGCGCGATCATGGGGCTGACCTGTTCGACCGGCGCGGGAGACCCCCTAGGGCTAATGAAACCGGATATATGCGCCGGTCAAAAAGAAACGGGAGGTGGGAATGTTGCGTTTCCTGGACAGGTTCGAGGAGACCTTTATCGTTCTGCTGATGGCGGCAGCGACGATCCTGATATTCGTAGCGGTCACGCAGCGTTATGCGCTTGATCTGACCGCCGATCTTGTCCGGGCGAGCCGTGGCTGGGGGATCGAGTGGCTGAGCACCGGCTCGCGTGATTTCTACTCGTTTCTTCGTCGACTGAATCTTCTCTGGGCTCAGGAGGCCTGTATTTATCTGTTCGTCTGGATGGCCAAGTTCGGCGCGGCCTATGGCGTCCGGATCGGCATTCATGTCGGCGTCGATATATTGTCAGAGCGGCTGGAAGGTACGGCGAAGACCATCATCACCACGATTGCGATGTCGGGCGGGATCATCTTCACCTTTATCGTGGCTTGGATCGGCTTTGATTTCGTCCATGAGGTTTACCGCAACGGGCAGGTTTCCCCGGATCTCGAAATCAAGATGTGGATTGTCTATCTCGCCGTTCCTCTTGGATCTGCGCTGATGTGCTTCCGCTTCGTTCAGGCATTATGGATGTTCCTGCGCACAGGTGAGATCGCTCATCACAGCTTCGACACTGTCGAGGGCGTTGAGGACGAAGCTGAAGCTGCGGCGGAGGGCAAGGCATGACCGCGCTGATTATTTTCGTAATCCTTGCCGTGCTTCTGATTACCGGGATGCCGGTTTCGATTGCGCTTGGGCTTACGGTTTTCTCGTTCCTGTTCGCATTTACCGATATCCCGCTGGACAGTATCGCGCTGAAACTGTTCACCGGGATCGAGAAATTCGAGATCATGGCGATCCCCTTCTTCATCCTCGCGGGTAATTTCCTGACTCATGGCGGGGTGGCGCGACGGATGATCCGTTTTGCGACCTCTATGGTCGGTCACTGGTATGGTGGCATGGGGATGGCAGCGGTACTGGCCTGTGCGCTGTTCGCTGCCATTTCCGGCTCATCTCCGGCAACCGTGATGGCGGTCGGCTCGATCCTGATCCCGGCGATGGTCAAGCAGGGTTATCCGCCGCAATTCGGCGTCGGCTCGATTGCCACCTCTGGTGGGCTGGGTATCCTGATCCCGCCTTCCATCGTGCTGGTGATGTATTCGGTTGCCACGACGGGCATGGTCGTTACCGGACCCGAGGGTGAGCCGGTGATGTCGGCCTCTATCGGCACGCTTTTCATGGCCGGTGTGATTCCGGGCCTGCTTCTGGCGGCGATGCTGGGCGGCACGACCTATTGGCGTGCGCGGGCGAATGATTATCCGCGCATGGAGAAGGCAAGCTGGCGCGAGCGCTGGTCCGCATTCCGTGAATCGGTCTGGGGCCTGCTGCTGATCGTGATCATCATGGGCGGTATCTATGGCGGGTTCTTCACCCCGACCGAGGCCGCCGCCGTCAGCGCCGTCTATGCGTTCATCATCGCGGTCTGGGTCTATAAGGATATCAAGCTGCGCGACGTGCCGCGCGTGTTGCTGTCATCTGCCGCCATGTCGGCGATGCTGCTGTATATCATCACCAATGCAGTGATGTTCGCCTTTATCCTCACCTCAGAGCAGATCCCGCAAAGCCTGTCCGCCTGGATCGTCGATCAGGGGTTCGGAAAAATTGGCTTCCTGCTGGTGGTGAACATCATGCTGCTGTTTATCGGCATGGTGATGGAGCCATCCGCGATTGTGCTGATCATGGCCCCGATCCTCTATCCGGTCGCTGTCAAGCTGGGCGTGGATCCGGTGCATTTCGGAATCATGATGGTGGTTAATATGGAGATCGGACTCTGTACGCCGCCGGTGGGGCTGAATCTCTATGTCGGATCGGCGATATCACGGCTGGGTCTTACAGAGGTCAGCAAAGCCGCTGTACCCTGGCTGCTGACCGCGCTGACCTTCCTGATGCTGGTGACCTATATTCCGGCGATCTCGCTGTGGTTGCCGAGAGTGCTTGGGATGTAGAGGGAGAGGCTGGACTGGCCGATGCAGGTTCATGGCAGACCCAGCATATCCTGCAGCTCTGCATAGCTTGTCGCGTGAAGATCGGCGAATGCCAACTCGGGCGACGTGGCTTGCCGACCTATGGCAACAGTGAACAGGCCGGCATCTTTGGCGGAACGTGCGCCGGGGACCGAATCTTCGAAGGCGATCAGTTGATCGGGCGGAAAACCGAGACGCTTGGCGGTGACAATATATGGCATCGGGTCGGGTTTGGGTCGGGGCAGGGGATCGGCAGACATAACCACCTCGACGATATCGGCCACACCGATCTGGCGTAATGCATCGACGATCAGGTATGCCGGTGAGGAAGAGCACAGGGCGACCGCCAGACCGAAACCGTGAAGCTCTCTGAGAAAATCTGCGGCGCCGGGGATGGGCTTTCGCAGTTGAGGCAACCAGTTTTCGGCCTCTGCGAAGATCGCTTCCTTGATCGATTGCGCGGCGTCGGCAGTGTCCGGCGCGAAGACTTCGGCGATCAGCCTGTCCATGCTGCGGCCTTCGCTTGCCACCAGTTGTTCTGTTGTAACCGGGCGATGGTGACGATCCGCAACGATGCGTTTGGCCTTTGTCCAGGCGGGTTCGCTATCGACCAGAGTTCCATCCAGATCGAAAACCGCGCCGCGAAATCCTGCAAGAAAAGCGCGTCCAGGTCTGTTCATGATTTACTCTTCTAAAACCTTTGGCATGTTTTACTGATCCGAGTCCGGCTTTGCGCGATCATCGGCAGATTGTGCTATTCTGACCAGTGGCTGAAGGGCCTGGCCCTTCACGAGCCAACTTGTTGCGAAGGCGAAGGAGGCGATCACCTCCAGCCAGAAGACCGGCCGGAGAGAGGGGAACGGGTCTCCGGCCAGTTTCAGCAAGCCCATTCCCAGCATGGCGGCGACGATGATCCAGCCGCAGATCCGATAGATCCTGTGGCAGGCACGCTGCCTTGCCGTCGCCTTTTCGCCGCGAACGAACAGAACGAGGCAGAAGATGGCGAGCGCTCCGAAGAAGAGGCCGGCGCACAGGCTGTGCAGCAGTGAAGTCGCTGTATCGCCCAATGCGCACTGGGCAAGCGTGCATTCGACCGGTTGATCGACGATGACCGGGACGCTTTCCGGGGCCTGATATGCTTCATCTTCGGCAGTCGGCATCAGGGCCACTCCCAATGCGCCAATAGCGGCAGTCCGGGCGACGACGATATCCGAGATCAGCTCATTTCCGATCGGACGATATCCTTCGTAGCTCCATAGAAATACCGCCTGAGCGCAGAGTGTCCCGACCAGCACCTCGCGCATCGGAGAGTAATAATAGGCAGAGATACTTGCCAGAAACCCATCCGCCGAGAACAGGGCATAGATTATCAGCGCGGTCGGCAGAAAGAACCCGAGGTAACCGATTGCCCGCCGGACCGACAGGAACGACAGCACAAGATCGTTTTCCGCCTTCTGCCTCGATTCCTGTTGCGCTGCCATCATTCCGCCCCGAAGCTGCCGGTCAAGGCTGCACAGGATGGGCTGTCCGCGTCAAGGAGGCAGCTTTTCCGGTCACCAGATCCTGCCGATTGCGGCGGCAGCGGCCATTGTATGTTCCACCGCGCCTTCGGGCAGTTCGTGCAGTGCTACGATGGAGACGGCGGCATCCGTCGGTGCGACCGCCGGATCGCTCGGGATGATCGGTGCCGCGATGCCGACTGCGCCGCTTTGCAGCTCTCCCCGTGTAATCGCGTACCCTTGCTGCCGGGTCTGAACCACTGCGGGAAGATCGTCGGCAGAGGCTGCCCGGCTGGACAGAATCGCCAGACCAGAGGCCCCGCGCGTCAGCGGGTGGCGCACGCCCAGCCGGTACGAAATGCGAAGAAACCCGTCGCCGCCTTCCTGCACCGCCGCAACGACTGCATTCGGTCCGTCGGCCAGCACGATGCACGAGGTGGTACGGGTCGCTTCAGACAGCTCGGCCAGATGCGGCATGGCCGCGCTCAGCCTGTGTTTCTCGACCGTTGCGGCCAGAGGAATAAGCCCGGCACCCAGTACGACGCGCCCATCCGACAGCCTGCGGGCAAGGCCGTGCGATTCCAGCGTCGCGATCAGCCGGTATGCGATGGCCTTGTGCACGGAAAGCCGCTCCGCCAACTCGGCTGGTTTCAGCCCGGACGGAGCCTCGGACAGGGCTCTCATCGCGGCCAGTCCCCGGTCCAGTGTCTGCAGGATAGTATTAACCATTTGAACACCCTGTTTTTTCGTTGACAGAAAACTTGCATTTAATATATTCGATATAGGTAACATATGGTGCGATAATCGACAATATCTGACGATGTCATGTCAGGGAAATGTGGGGATGCAGATGCGTCGACGGTTTTCGCGGCAGAAGTGATCTGACCGAGAGGAGAAGGGGTCAATCATCGGGACCGGGTGCGAGAGGCTGCTTAACGCGCGGCAAGTGTCCGGCTGATAACCTGCTGTTCATTCGGCAGTGGTAAGCTGAGTTTGAAGGTAAAGTCGTCCAGGGAGGAAACAGGATATGAAATCAGCAATAACCGCCGGCGTGGCGATGTTTTTGGCATCAACGCCGGTCATGGCAGAGACGAAATTATCGCTCAGCCATTATCTGCCAGCCGTTCATGGGATTCAGACGGATTTCATCGGGCCGTGGACTGAACAGGTCAGCGCCTGCACCGACGGCGAGGTCACATTCGAGATTTTCCCCGGCGGGACCCAGAAAGGGAATGTCGCGAAGCAACAGGAACAGGTTCTGGCTGGTGTTGTCGATATCGCGCATGGGCTATCCGGCATCCCGCGGGGTCGTTTCAACCGTACTTCGCTGGTCGAAATGCCGTTTCTGACCCGGGATGCCGGTGCCGCGACTTATGCGCTCTGGTCGCTCTATAATGAAGGTGAACTTGGCGATGAGTATGACGGGCTGAAAGTTCTCGCTTTGCATGCACATAATGGCGGGCTGCTGCACACGAACGGCAAGCATGTCGAAACGATGGAGGATATGAAGGGGCTTCGTATCCGCACACCGTCTCCGCCGATTTCGGAAATGCTGACCTTCCTTGGTGCGACTCCGCAGGGTCTGCCGCCCGGTGAGGTATATGAGAACTTGCAGCGCAAGGTGATCGACGGAACCGTCTTTCCGTGGGATCCGATCAAAAGCTTCGGACTGAACGAGGTGCTGACGGATCACCTCGATATGGGTGCATATACGGTTTCGTTCTTTTTCGTGATGAACCAGAAAAAATACGACAGCCTGCCGGAAAATGTCCGAAGCTGCATTGATCAGGCCTCGGGCGATAATCTTGTCGGGAATTTTGACCAGTGGTGGGATAAGTGGGACGCCAGCGGCCGTGAGGAAGCAGAGGCGGCCAATCACACTATTACTGTGCTCTCGGATGAAGAGCGTGACCGCTGGCGCGAGGCGCTTGGTCCGATGATCGAATCCTATCTGGAAACCATGAAGTCCGAAGGTGTCGAGGATGCGCCGGAACTTTATCAGAAGTTCCAGGACAAGGTGGCCGAGTTCGAAGCGGCTCAGTGATGTGACCGGGCGGCGCGGGGCGGCCATTCCGCCCTGCGCTGACCGGAGATAGGGAGGGACGTGGTATGGCTTCGCTGTTGCGTCGCATCGACGGGATCATAGAGTTACTGGCTGCAATCGGGGTTCTCTCCTATTGCACGGCGGCTCTGATCAGTGTTGCGGATGTGATCGGGCGTCGCATCGGGACGCCGGTGGCCGGTGTTGTCGATTTGGTGCAGCTCTTCATCATGGCGGGTGCCTGGCTGTCGATCCCGTGGGGTTTTGCGGTTGCGGCGCATGTCGGCGTGGATTTCCTGCTGGAGGCGATGCCGTCAAAGCTTGGACGTTTGCTGCGACTGCTTGCTGCGATCTCGGCAATCCTGCTGATGGCGCTGATCTTTGCCGAATGCATTCCGACCTATCGCATGCAGGTCATGCTGGGCGATAAGTCTCAGCAGCTTGGCATTCCCATTGCATTTTACTGGCTGCCGCTGCTTGGCGGTGTGCTGGCATCGATTCTGGCGCTGATTCCGGTGGTGATCCGGCTGGTCTTCGATCTGCCCCAGACGCGCAGCGCAGCTCATTAAGGGTTCTAAAAATGTCCTTGCCTCTTATCGGACTGACCGGATTCATCATGACGCTGGTCCTGATCGGTCTTGGTTTTCCCGTGGCGATTTCGATGGCCGTGATCGGTCTGGCAGGAATTGCGCTGAGCGGTGCGCTGGACCAGGCGGCCTATGTTCTGTCCACTGCCCCGTTTGAATCGATTTTTCCTTATTCTTTCAGCGTGATCCCGCTTTTCGTGCTGATGGGTGTTTTCGCTGCGCATGCGGGGCTGTCACGCTCGCTTTTCGACGTGATCAATGCATTTGTCGGGCATTGGCGCGGAGGGCTGGCAGTTTCTACTGTCGGTGCTTCGGCGGTGTTTGGGGCGATCTGCGGATCGTCACTGGCAACGGTTGCCACGATTGGCCGGGTCGCGATGCCGGAAATGCGGCGCTATGATTATGATGACAGCCTGTCTGCGGCGGCGGTGGCTGCGGGCGGTACGCTTGGGGTGCTGATACCTCCCTCGATCATTCTGGTGATCTTCGGGCTGCTGACGCAGACATCGATCGGAGCGCTGTTCATGGGCGCGATTATTCCCGGTATTCTGGGAACTGTGCTGTATGCTCTGGCGGTTATGCTGCGTGTGCGCCGCAGGCCGTCGCTGGCACCCGCCGGGCAGCGCGTGGATTGGGGCCGCCGCTTCGCCTTGCTGAGCGCCGTCTGGCCGGTGGTGCTTCTGTTCGGTCTGGTGATCGGAGGGATGCAGCTTGGCTGGTTTTCTCCGACCGAGGCCGCCGCGGTGGGTGCTTCCGGGGCGTTCCTGCTTGCGCTGGTGATGGGCGGGCTGAACCGGGGTGTGATGCGTGGGATCGTGCGTGAGACCGCCGCGCTGACCGGAATGATCTTTCTGATCCTGATCGGGGCGGCGTTCTTCAACTTCTTCCTTGAGACGACCGGCCTGCCGATGATGCTGGCCGAGCTGATCGGTGGCTCGGATATCCACCCCACGCTGGTCATGATCCTGATCCTGCTGTTCTATGTCGTGCTTGGATGCTTCATGGACTCGATGTCGATGGTGTTGCTGACCGTGCCGCTACTGGCGCCGGTCGCGATTGCAATGGAATATGACATGGTATGGTTCGGTGTGCTTGTCGTCACCGTGGCCGAGATCGGCCTGATCACACCGCCAGTTGGGATGAATCTGTTTGTGGTTCAGGCGACCGCACCCGGTCTGAAGCAGGAAACAGTGATCCGCGGCATCCTGCCCTTCATCACTGCCGATGTGCTCAGACTGGCGCTGCTGCTGATCTTTCCGTGGCTTGTCTGGTCCGGGCTGTGACGCCCGGACCGGCTGTAATCAGTTTAACCCGGCAAGGATATCCTGCACCGCCTTTCGCGGATCGGCGGCTTGCCAGACGGGGCGGCCGATAACGATATGATCAGCGCCTGCCGCAAGCGCAGCGGCGGGCGGTTCCACCCGCTTCTGGTCGCCAAGATCCGCACCGGCGGGCCGGACGCCGGGGGTGACGATCAGCCGGTCATGGGCCTCGGGCAGGGCGCGTATCGCGGCGGCTTCGCGGGGAGAGGCGATGACGCCATCTGCGCCGGCCTCGAAAGCGCGGGCGGCGCGTTCGACCGTCAGGTCGTGCAGATCGCCGGGCACGAACATCGCCGCGTCGAGATCGCTGCGATCCAGCGAGGTCAGAACGGTGACGCCAAGGATTTTCATCTGCGATCCGGCGGCACCCTGTTTGGCGGCTCTGACGACATGCGGGTCTCCGTGAACGGTCAGAAAATCCAGATCGAACTGTGCCAGTCCGCGCACGGCGGCCTCAACCGTTGCGCCGATATCGAACAGTTTCATATCGAGGAAGATCCGCTTGCCGTGCTCATCCTTCAACTCGCGGGCAAGCGCCAGACCGCCTCCGGTCAGCATTCCCAGCCCGATCTTGTAGAAAGAGGCCGCGTCGCCGATGCGCCCGGCCAACTCGGCCCCGGCCACTGCGTTGCCCACATCGAGCGCTATGATTAACCGATCGTCCACGGCATCCTCCATTTTTCCAAACGGCCCGCTTATGCCGGTACACGGCAATTTTGGAAAGCCAAAAGCGCTACGCCAGCAAAGGCATAACCCGCTTTTTCCGCTAGATTTCGTAGGCCGGACCGCAGGCTGACAGTATCCTGCACGAGGCTGCTTTTGCTGTCTGCATTGCGGAACGGGCAGGCGGATCGCGGTGTTTTGTGCATATTGTAACCGCCGGACCGGATGCCCATCTTTCATGCCGAGATCCGCGACCGGACCGTGCCATGATGGGCGGTTCCCAAGGCGGGGGCTGCAAAGGAGAGTCCATATGGATATGGAAAAATTTACCGAGCGTTCGCGCGGTTTTATGCAGGCCGCGCAGACCATTGCGATCCGTGAGGAAAATCAGCGGGTCGTTCCCGAACATTTGCTGAAAGCTCTGATCGACGACGATCAGGGATTTGCAGCGAACCTTATCACCCGGTCCGGCGGCGATGCAAAGGCCGTGCGGCAGGCTGCGGATGCGGCAGTCGCGAAGCTGCCGAAAGTCTCTGGCGGTGGTGGTCAGGTTTATGTTGATCCGTCCCTCGTCCGGGTTCTGGATGAGGCGCAGAAGCTGGCGCAGAAGGCCGGGGACAGTTTCGTGCCTGCCGAGCGGCTTCTGACCGCGCTTGCCATCGTGAACAGCAATGCACGCGATTCTCTGCAGGCCGGAAAGGTTAATGCGCAATGGCTGAACGGCGCGATCAACGATATTCGCAAGGGCCGGACGGCGGACAGCGCAAGCGCCGAGGACAGCTATGAGGCGCTGGCGAAATATGCCCGCAATCTGACGGAGGCCGCCGATGAGGGTAAGATCGATCCGATTATCGGCCGGGATGAGGAAATCCGCCGCGCCATGCAAGTGCTCAGCCGCCGGACCAAGAACAACCCGGTCCTGATCGGTGAGCCGGGCGTGGGTAAGACAGCCATTGCCGAGGGTCTGGCGCTGCGCATCGTCAATGGCGACGTGCCCGAGAGCCTGCGCGAAAAGCAGCTTTGGGCTCTGGATATGGGGGCGCTGATCGCCGGGGCGAAATATCGCGGTGAGTTTGAGGAAAGGCTGAAATCGGTCCTGAAAGAGATTGAGAATGCAGCGGGCGAGATCATTCTTTTCATCGATGAGCTGCACACGCTGGTCGGTGCCGGAAAGACCGACGGCGCGATGGATGCGGCCAATCTGATCAAGCCTGCGCTTGCTCGCGGCGAACTGCATTGCGTCGGCGCGACCACTCTGGACGAATATCGCAAATATATCGAGAAAGACGCGGCTCTTGCCCGCCGCTTCCAGCCGGTGATGGTCGAGGAACCGACGGTTGAGGATACGATTTCGATCCTGCGCGGTATCAAGGAGAAATACGAGCTTCACCACGGCGTCCGCGTCAGCGACGCCGCGCTTGTTGCCGCGGCAGAACTGTCGAACCGCTACATCACCGACCGGTTCCTGCCGGATAAGGCGATCGACCTTGTGGATGAGGCTGCCAGCCGTCTGCGCATGGAGGTTGACAGCAAGCCTGAAGAGCTTGACGCGCTCGACCGGCAGATCCTTCAGATGCAGATCGAGGCAGAGGCGCTGAAGAAGGAAGACGATGCCGCCAGCCGTGACCGGCTTGAGAAGCTGGAAAAAGAGCTGGGTGATCTGACCGATAAGTCGAACTCGATGACGGCGCGGTGGCAGGCCGAGCGTGACAAGCTGGAAGGCTCGCGCAATCTGAAGGAACAGCTTGACCGCTTCCGCGCCGAGCTGGATCAGGCGAAGCGCGAAGGCAATCTCACCCGTGCCGGTGAGTTGTCCTATGGCATCATTCCGGGACTTGAGAAGCAGCTTGCCGAGTCAGATGAGGCCGAGGGCGATGGCGTCATGGTCGAAGAAGCCGTGCGGCCCGAGCAGATTGCCGAGGTCGTGGAACGCTGGACCGGCATTCCGACCAGCAAGATGCTGGAGGGAGAGCGCGAGAAGCTGCTGAAGATGGAAGAGATTCTCGGCAAGCGCGTGATCGGTCAGGATGAGGCCGTGACCGCGATTTCCCGCTCGGTCCGCCGGGCGCGGGCCGGTCTGAACGACGAAAACCGTCCTCTGGGATCTTTCCTGTTCCTCGGCCCAACCGGTGTCGGCAAAACCGAGCTGACCAAGGCGATGGCCGAATATATGTTCGACGATGAGAATGCGATGATCCGCATCGACATGTCGGAATATATGGAGAAACACTCGGTCGCGCGGCTGATCGGTGCGCCTCCGGGCTATGTCGGTTATGATGAAGGCGGTGCGCTGACCGAAACGGTCCGGCGGCGTCCTTACTCGGTGATCCTGTTCGATGAGGTCGAAAAGGCGCATCCGGATGTGTTCAACGTGCTGTTGCAGGTTCTCGACGATGGTCAGTTGACCGATGGCCAAGGCCGCAAGGTCGATTTCAAGAACACGCTGATCGTGCTGACCTCGAATCTGGGCAGTCAGGCGCTGTCGTCCCTGCCGGATGACGCCGATTCGACCGAGGCGCGCAAGGATGTGATGGACGCGGTACGCGCACATTTCCGCCCCGAGTTCCTGAACCGTCTGGATGAGATCATCATTTTCCGCCGTCTCACGCGCGAGAACATGGATGGGATCGTCAAGATCCAGCTCTTGCGGCTGGAGCAGCGTCTTGCGCAACGGCATATCACGCTGGATCTGGATGAGGACGCGATGAAATGGCTGGCGAATGAGGGCTATGACCCGGTCTTCGGTGCCCGTCCGCTGAAGCGCGTAATTCAGCGGGCCTTGCAGGATCCGCTGGCCGAGATGCTGTTGTCCGGCGAGGTTTTGGACGGGCAGACCGTCAATGTCAGCGCCAATGAGGATGGGTTGCTTGTCGGCAATCATGTCGGCACGGCCGGTCACAAGCTTGGTGCCGTAGGCGAAGGCCCGAAAGACGCCACGCTGCACTGATCTGCGCTGCTTTAAGCCCCCGCCCGCGATGGCGGGGGCATTTGTCATGGGAAATTGCAGATCAACGTAATCGTGAGGTAACTTTTAGGACCCCTCATGCGTAGCGTTGGTAGAATGACTGCAACTTGCCTATTCCGTGAACAGGAGCGCACCATGAAACTCAACTGGTCCGATGTCACACCTGAGGCCATCTGGCTGAACCGACGCAGTTTCATGGCCGGAGCGGCGGCGGGAAGCGCCGTGATCGCCGCTACTCCGGCATTTGCATTAAGCGGCAGGGCCTCGGCTTATTCGACCGACGAAAAGCCGAACAGCTTTGAAGAAATTACCAATTACAACAATTACTATGAATTCGGTTTCGGGAAAGAAGATCCGGCCCGGTATTCCGATGCGCTGACCACCGATCCCTGGTCGGTCGAGATCGGCGGGCTTGTCGACCGTCCCGGCAGCTACGGGGTCGAGGATCTGGTGCCGGAAAATGCTCTGGAAGAGCGGATCTATCGCCTTCGCTGCGTTGAGGCGTGGTCGATGGTTATTCCGTGGCTTGGCGTCCCTCTGGCCGGCGTGCTGGAAAAGGCCGGTGTTCAGCCCGGCGCAAAATTCGTCGCTTTTGAAACGGTATACCGCCCCGAAGAGATGCGGGCTCAG
This sequence comes from Paracoccus aerodenitrificans, assembly GCF_027913215.1. Classification (GTDB taxonomy): domain Bacteria; phylum Pseudomonadota; class Alphaproteobacteria; order Rhodobacterales; family Rhodobacteraceae; genus Paracoccus; species Paracoccus aerodenitrificans. Next base: position 2,739,515 of record NZ_CP115784.1, on the reverse strand, counting down.
CGCGGCGGCGGCATCGACTGGCCCTATCATGAGGGGCTGCGGATCGATGAAGCGATGCACCCACTGACGATTCTGGCGACGGGTCTTTATGACAAGCCCATGCCGAATCAGAACGGCGCACCGATCCGGCTGGTTGTGCCTTGGAAATACGGGTTCAAATCCATCAAATCGATCGTGAAGATCACGGTAACCGACAGCCAGCCTCGGACCAGTTGGCAGAGTTTGCAGCCAAGCGAATACGGTTTCTATGCCAATGTGAACCCTGAGGTCGATCACCCGCGCTGGAGTCAGGCGACAGAGCGCCGGATCGGCTCGGGTCTGCTGGGGGGCAGGCAGGATACGCTGATGTTCAACGGCTATGTTGAACAGGTTGCCGGGCTGTATGCGGGCATGGATCTGGCCCGGAATTACTGATGAAGCGCGTGAATGCTTTTATCGGCCGCATTCCAGAATGGGCGGTCTGGCTGGCAGGGTCCATCCCGCTGGCGCTTTTGACCTATGATCTGTTCAACGGAGGACTTGGAGTCGATCCGGTACGGGATATCGAACACCGGCTGGGAAGGGCGGCGCTTTATTTTCTGATCGGTACGCTGGCAGTAACCCCGGCCCGAAAGATGTTCCGTGTGAATGCGATTCGATTGCGCCGTGCGCTTGGTCTGCTCGCCTTCAGCTATGCGTTTCTGCATATGCTCGCATGGATCTTCTTCGATATGGGGCTGCTGTGGCAGCAGATGCTTGGGGATGTGGTTAAGCGGCCCTATCTTCTGTTCGGGATGACCGGCCTCGTGATTCTGCTGGCATTGGCGGTGACGTCGAACCGGGCATCGATTCGTCGCCTCGGGCGGAACTGGCTGCGGCTGCACCGGCTGATCTATCCGGCGGCGATTCTGGCCTGTCTGCATTGGCTGTGGGCGCTGAAACTCTGGACGGGATGGCCGCTGATCTGTGCAGGGGCGATTCTTGTGCTGTTGCTGCTGAGGGTCCCGTCAATCACCCGAAAGGTAAGTAATATTTCATTGAAAACAGTATCTTGAAAGATTTTTGACATTTTTCCGACATTCGCACTTGCGCCTTTTTTTTCTCCGACCTAAACACCGCCTCACCGAAACGGCGGCGACGCTGGATCGGACGGGGCCCAGGCGGGCAGGCCGAAAAAGTTAAGAAAGCTTCTTGACGGGATCGGAACCAATCGCTAGATAGGGTTTCTGCTTCGGAAACGGGGCGACAATCTGGAAGCAGCGGCTTTAACGGCGCCGAAAGGGTTTGGCGCGGTTGGGTTTGTTTTGTTTCCCTGCTATTTGACATTGTTATGCATACTTGAAGAGATATGCGGGCGGTTTGGTTTTATCGACTGGATTGTTTTGCATATCGGCCTACTAGCTTCGGCGATGATGTAGGTGTCAGCTTCACTGTTTGGCGTGTCTTGCGCGAGTGAGATATGACAAGCAGAAGTGTCCATCTTATGATGGATGATGTGCAAGGTTATTCTGTCAAGGATAGCGTCTTCGGATGCTTTCAACTTGAGAGTTTGATCCTGGCTCAGAACGAACGCTGGCGGCAGGCCTAACACATGCAAGTCGAGCGAACCTTCGGGTTAGCGGCGGACGGGTTAGTAACGCGTGGGAATATGCCCTTCACTACGGAATAGTCCTGGGAAACTGGGGGTAATACCGTATACGCCCTATTGGGGAAAGATTTATCGGTGAAGGATTAGCCCGCGTTGGATTAGGTAGTTGGTGGGGTAATGGCCTACCAAGCCGACGATCCATAGCTGGTTTGAGAGGATGATCAGCAACACTGGGACTGAGACACGGCCCAGACTCCTACGGGAGGCAGCAGTGGGGAATCTTAGACAATGGGGGCAACCCTGATCTAGCCATGCCGCGTGAGTGATGAAGGCCTTAGGGTTGTAAAGCTCTTTCAGCTGGGAAGATAATGACGGTACCAGCAGAAGAAGCCCCGGCTAACTCCGTGCCAGCAGCCGCGGTAATACGGAGGGGGCTAGCGTTGTTCGG